>MGTN01000016.1:871-10134 GCA_001799475.1 Desulfovibrionales bacterium GWA2_65_9
ATTCGGGCATGTCGCTGGTGGCCAGCAAAAAACTCGCGGGCAAGCTCAAGACGCTTTCCGAGTTCAACCAGCCGGGCATCATCCTGGCCATCCGCCAGGGCACCACGGCGGTGGAGGCCGCCAAGAAGCATCTGCCCAAGGCCCAGGTGAAGTACTTCGACAACGAGGCCCAGACCATCCAGGAAGTAATGAACGGCCGCGCCCACGCCGTTGTCGCCTCCGAGCCGTTCCCCGCTTTTCAAGCAATCAAGAACCCGGACCAGCTCTTCCTGCCCGTGGCCAAGGCCTTCACCAGGGAGCCCATCGCCTTTGCCGTGCGCAAGGGCGACCCGGACTTCGTGAACTTCCTCGACGGCTGGATCCGCGTGGTCAGCGACGAGGGCTGGCTGGAGGAGCGCCACACTTACTGGTTCCGCACCAACGCCTGGAAGGGCCTGGTGGAGTAGCGACCCCGGCATGGCGCGCAACGCCGTTACACTCCGGCCCTCCGTGCGGACCTCAATCCTGGCCCCGGCACGGATCATCGACCTGGCCGTGCTGCTGCTGGCGGGCGGGGGGCTGGCCTGGCTGGTGCTGCGCGCCCAGGCCGCCCTGCCCTACCATTGGGACTGGTCGGTGATCCCGCAGTTCCTGGTCTACACCGGCGCAGACGGCGCCAGTCACGCCGGGCGCATCCTCACCGGGCTGGCGGCCACCGTGCGCCTGAGCCTCTGGGCCGGGGGGCTGGCGCTGCTCCTGGGCACCATCGCCGGGCTCATGCGCGTGAGCCAGCGCCTGTTCTGGCGGCTGTGCGGCGGCGCGTACGTGCTCTTTGTGCGCAACACGCCGCCGCTGGTGCTCATCTTCCTGTTCTCGTACTTCCTGAGCGGCCAGCTCATCAGCGTGCTCGGCCTGGACAGCGTTGTGGCGGGCCTGCCCGAGGCTTTGCGCCCCCTGGCCGGGGCGCTGTTCGGCCCGCTGGCGCAGATGCCCGGCTTTTTCACCGCCATCCTCACTCTGGCGCTCATCGAGGGCGCATACATGGCCGAGATCGTGCGCGCGGGCGTGCAGTCGGTTGAGCAGGGCCAGTGGGACGCCGCCTGCGCCCTGGGCCTCTCGCGCCGACAGACGCTGACCCAGGTGATCCTGCCCCAGGCCTTCCGGCGCATGCTGCCGCCGCTGACCAGCCAGTTCGTGTCCACGGTCAAGGACTCGGCCATCGTGTCCGTCATCTCCATCCCGGAGCTGACCTTCCAGGCCCAGGAGCTGGTGAGCGCAACCTACCGCAGCTTCGAGGTCTGGACGCTGGTGCTCGCGCTGTACCTGGCGCTGAACCTGCCCTGCTCGCTCGCCGCGCGCTGGCTGGAGCTCAAGCTGCGGCGGTCGGATAGAGGATAGGGCAGGGGTTAGAGGCCAGACAGGGCCGGGCCTTTGACACAGGTCCTGTTTTCGCGCATTACGAAATCATCCCTCAAGGATAATGACACCAGGATAATGCGCCCAAGCATGGTGCGCCTCATGAAGATGCGCCTCATGAAGATGCGCCCGCTGGCGCCCCCGCAACCGCCAAGGAGAGAATCATGGCCCCGGAAGTGAAGGTCTACGCCCTGTCCACCTGCGTGCACTGCAAGAACGCCAAGGCCTATCTGGACGAGTGCGGCGTGAAGTACGACTGCGTGCATGTGGACCAGCTCACCGGCGACGAGCGCAAGGCCATGATTGAGGAAGTGAAGAGGCTCAACCCCTCGGTGTCCTTCCCGACCATCGTCATCAACGGCAAGCCGCTGATTGGCTTTGACAAGGCCAAGGTTGACGAGGCGCTGGGCAAGAAATGAACGCGCAGCAGCTTCACGACGCCCTCAAAAAAATCCAGGAGCCCAAGGGCTGCTATTTCAACGCGGACGCCTCCATGACCATGGCGCTCATGGAGAGCCTGCTGGTGAACAAGGAGCGGCTGGGGTACATGGCCTGCCCGTGCAGGCTGGCGAACGGCACCCTGGAGGCCGACCGGGACATCGTGTGCCCCTGCGAGTACCGCGAGGCGGACATGCGGGAGTTCGGGGCTTGTTTTTGCGGGCTGTACGTGACCAGGGACTGGAACGAGGGCAAACGGGAGCGGGTGTACGTGCCGGAGCGGCGGCCGGTGGAGAGGATATTGGGGTGAGATACTCCAGGGAACATACAGTTGATCGCTGAGCAGAGTACTGAACTTCCACCACCTACCGCGCCTGACCTCATTGATGTCAGGCTCATTGGATTTGATGATGAGGAATATGCAAAAGGAATTGGCAATAACGTAGCTGAAACAATCAGATTATTAAGCAGATATATCGACGCAGAATATCTTGATGGAATTACAATCTCCTTTGATTATCCGAAAGCGTTGTTAGAACTGGACCGTGGCGACAATAGCCTGAATAAGCTGACGCCAACTTGTGACGATCTTTCAGTTGGCATTGCTATGAGCCCAGCAGTTTTAAGAGGTGCTAAAGTTAAAGTACACATTGTATTAAATGCATGTATTGTTTGCAAAATAGTTTCGAACGATGAGGACGAAATACGGACCACAGTAAATTTGTTAGCTCATGAACTTGGTCATGTTCAAGATATAAAATTTCGCAACATTGCATTTCCAGAAACAATACTTCGTGAAACCATAAAGAACTCTAGGGCAGGATTTCTATATCACATTGCTGAGGCGTGTTGGTGTGAATATGCTGCTACTAGAGTCAGTGCATCGATACATCCAAGACAAATCGTACATTACGAGGAACTATTCATTACAAACTTTCAACTCGGTGCCAGCACAATCAACAAGGAAATCTTGAGCTACAGGACACATGGCAATATTGATGCCCTACTGACTATAAGCGTTAAAATTCTCGGAAATATTCTCAAATATGCATCGTATATGCTTGGACAAATTAATGGTGTTAATGGAATCTTTTCTGACTTAGCGCCAGAAGCGCATCGAACAATTACCGATACTAAATTTGAATCTATTTTTAGAAAACTCGAACAGTCGCTCATTGATATGCACAAGTCTTACGGATCGTGGACTGACATGTCCATCTGGGACAATTTGAGTGAGGTTTCAGGGGAATACCTCTGTCAATCTGGAATTATTTTGAAAGATACAAGCGCTGGGAAGTTATATGTAGAAGTTCCATATACACCAGGCACTATGCCATATTAGTACACGCCTAGCCGACGCTTGCCCCGACCCTCAAGAACAATCACCCCCAGCCCTGCTAACTTTCTTTCTTCATTTACGGCCATTTTAGTTTGGAAAAACGGCTGTAGTGACCTGTGCACTCCCTTTAGCTTTCCAAACAGACAAAGCCCCGTTCCACTTCCGCAGAACGGGGCTTCGTCATGTTCATGCTCCCCTTCGCCGGAGCCGAGGAATATCAGCCAGCACAGCCCCTTCTGCTCTCCTGCATCAACTCGCGTATCCGCTCAATGTTCTCCCGCAAGCAGTAGAAGAGCTTCGTGTCATTGCCCAGCACCTGGCCGAGCTGCGCGCTGGTCATGCGGCGTTTGAAGCCGCCGCCCGTGTTCTGGTGGTGGATGCACTTGACCAGGCCACAATAGCGGACCTCCCCACCGCGCACGCGCACAGCAAGGTCATGCGCCACATCGTCCAACTGCGAGGGCGAGTAGCGCAAGTCGAATTGCGGGCCATGCTCCAGGTGCGCCATGCGCAGCAGGTGGCAGCAGCCCATGACGTTATCGGTAGTGCGGATGAAATCGTACTGGCCGACATCAAACTGCGCGATCTGGCAGGGGTCGGTGAGCTTGATGCCCAACGCGCAAGCCAGGGAAAAGGCGCGGTAGAGATACTGGATCATCCTCGGCTCGGAACCGAAAACCACCTTGCAGCCGACAACCGTGGTCTTGGGGTGGTTCTGCATGATTGTCAGGAAATGCGCCAGCCAATCCCGGGGCAGCTCCACATCGTCGTCGATATACGCCACAAACTCGCTGGCGCGGACCTCCGGCAAGGAGCCGAGCCAGTTGCGCGCGGCTGGCGCGCCGATGTTCACCGGCAGGACCACCGAGCCGTAATCAGTGTCCGGGAACAGGGCCCTGGCCGCCTCGACCACCTCCGGGCTGCGGTCCGTGCAGCCGTTGAGCAGCACGCGGATCTTGGCCTTGCCGAGGTTTGTTTGCGCCAGACTGGCCAGGGTCTTTTCCAGATCATCCGCCTTGTTCCAGGAATACAGGCAGATGCAGACGTCCCGCTGCGCAAGCAAGGCGTGGTCAGCCCGCGTCGGGTGCTCCAGTTCCGCCAGGCGATAGCGCACCGGCGTCTGGCGCGGGTCGAGCTGTAGCGACTCGTTGTAACTGGCCAGCGCCTTCTCTGTCTCACCATTCCTGGCGTACAGCTCGGCGACGAGGTTGAGCTGCACTTCACTCAGCGGCATCTTGGCCACGCCGGGCCAGAGCAGCATGGCCTTGTCCACAACGCCAAGCCCCGCGTAGTGCAGGAAAAGCCGGTAGTTCCACTCGGCCTGGAAGAACTTCGGCACAATGAAGCTGTCCGCCCATGCGCCGCGCTCGCTGCCGCTGTAATAGTCGAGCTGCAGGAGTTGGGCGGCGGCCAGGATATGGCCCGGCATGCCCTGGAGAACGGCCAGCAGCTTTGCGCGCTTGCGCTGCGCCTTGCCCGGATCGTTCATGACCGAGGAGAAGTCGAGCAGGCTGGGTTCGAGCGGAAAGGACTGGAAGCGCTCCAAACGGGCGCCAATGGACGGATCATTGGTCAATTTGTGCGCAAGCCCAAGGCACTGCGCATGGAAAGGTCCGAAGGCCAGGGCCTTGCGCACCAGCAGCGCGACCCAGTCGCGGGTTTTGGGGTGGCTGGCCGCGCCGCTGTCCCGCAGAATGCGGGAGAGAAAGACAAGGCAGGCCTCCATGTCGGGCAAGAGATTGTGGCAATAGATTTCCAGGATGTCGAACACCCCGTCGAGGTCGGTGAGGGCAAGCTCATCGAAGCGGTCGGTGGGGGTGTAGGTGTCGTTGGCCATGGCTCTATTGTGTGGGTGTTGTTACTGTTTCAAGGCATGCTCTGGGCACAGGGTAAACGGCTTGCGTTGAAAGAACCGATCAGGGCCGCAATGCGAACGCCCTTCACCAGCCCAGCGCAGAAACAGTGCCATTCTTTCATGTTGCAGAGTTTGTGTAAAGTCCCCCATGGATTTGCAAAGTCCCCGTAAACGAGCTCCATTGCCCGGCCGAAACATCCGGCTCAAACAGGGACCAGGAGTTCGCCTGTGCGCAATCCGATGACCGGGTTCCTCGCCCTGGTGTTTCTGCTGGATTCCCCCTGCGGGGTCCGGCGATTGGGCTTGCCATTGTCCATAATTTTTATATAAATAGAATCAATACATGCCTTTCCACCTGGACAGGTCTATACCCATCGACGGGATCTGCAGGCTCAAAAAAAACACCGATGGAATTGCGAGAAAACGCTATGCCGGATGCTGTTCTGCCCCCCCACCCCACCCACCTGCGCGGCGTCAACCTCGGCGGCTGGCTTGTGCTGGAGAAATGGATGACCCCGAGCCTGTTCGAGGGGCTCCAGGCCACGGACGAGACCACCTGGTGCGCGGAGCTCGGCCCAGAGGCGCCGACAAAGCTGCGCGCCCACTGGGAGCGCTTCATCACGCGCGAGGATTTCGCCTGGCTTGCGGGCGTTGGCGTCAATGCGGTGCGCATACCCCTCGGGCACTGGATTTTCGGCCCGCCCTATCCCTATCACGGCAAGTACGGAGCAAATCCGCACCCCTTTGTGCAGGGCGGCCTTGACGTGCTGGACCGGGCATTCAAGTGGGCCACGGAGTTCGGCCTCTGCGTCATCCTCGACCTGCACGCCGCCCCGGGCTGCCAGAACGGCTTCGACAACGGCGGGATCATGGATGTCTGCGAATGGCACACCAGGGAGGAGTACCTGGCGCATTCGGTCGAGGTGCTCCGGCGGCTGGCCGAGCGCTACCATGCCCAGAGCGCCTTGTACGGCATCGAACTCTTGAACGAGCCGCGCTGGGACGTGCCCACGGACATCCTCAAGGGCTACTACCTGCGCGCCTGCGAGGCCATCCGCGCCTATTGCCCGCCTGCGCGCGTGGCCATCGTCTTCCACGACGGCTTCCGCTCGCACCAGGAGTACCTGGGCTTCCTGCAGCCGCCGCGGCACCAGAACGTGATCTTCGACATCCACCGCTACCAGTGCTTCAGCCGCGAGGACCTGGACATGGACATCTTTGGTCACCTGCACAAGGCCGGGGTCCAGTGGGGGCAGGAGGCCGAGGCCATCCGGCGCGAGCTGAAGCTGCCGACAATCGTGGGGGAATGGAGCCTGGGGCTGAACCTGGAGGTCGTTTCCCTCTGGGCCGAGGGCCCCTATGACCACGCCCTGACCAACATGAGCCGGTTCCAGCAGGACGTTGCCTACCGGGCCTATGGCGCAGCGCAGCTGCTGACCTATGAGCAGTATCGGGGCTGGTTTTTCTGGAGCTACCGCACCGAGACCACGCCGGAGTGGTGTTTCCGCGAGTGCGTCGAGCGGGGCTGGTTGCCGCCGCGCTTCTAATGCGCGCCGTTTGTTCCGCGCCGCCCGCCGAACAGGATCTTGGTCTCGCTGACGCGGCTTAGGTTCAGTGCGCGGTGGTGGAACTTTCCGAGGTCCGGGTGGAAGCTGATGTTCAGCAGGGTCGCGCCCGGCAGCTCGCGGGAGAGCATCTCCAGGATCTGCCGCTCGCCCTCGGGATCAAAGGCGTCGGTGGCCTCCTCCATGAAGAGCCAGGCCGGCTGTTGCAGCAAAACGCGCACAAAGCCAAGCTGCTGCTGGGCTCGCGGCGGCAGCACCTGCTCCCAGTTGTCTTGCTCGTCCAGGCGCGGGGCAAGCCGGGTCAGGCCCACGCATTCCAGCGCGTGGAGGATGACAGGGTCGCCAAAGGCATCCGGAGGACGCGGGTAGCAGATGGCCTCGCGCAGCGTGCCTTCAGGCAGGAAGGGGCGCTGGGCAATGAACAGCATGTCGCCGTCGCCCGGAAGCGACACCCGCCCGCTGCCCCAGGGCCAGAGCCCGCCAAGGACCTTGAACAGGCTCCCGGTCACCGCCGGGTCGCCCGCTATGAGCACCCTTTCGCCGCTGCGGACGTCCAGATTGAAATGCTCAAGCAGGATACGCCCCGAGGGCTCGGCGATACAGAGATCCTCGATGACCAAGCTGGCAAGAGCCGAGCGTTCCAGGGCGATCTGCGGTCCATGCGGTGCCTGCGTCTTGTCTTCCAAGAGCTGCAAGTCCTCGTAGAGCGACAGCACGCGGTCGGCCGAGGCGCGGCAGCGCGCGATCTCGCCGATGCTGTCCACCGGCCAGGAGAGCGAGGACGTCAGCTGCTGGAACGCCTGCGCGGACTGCATCAGCGCGCCAAGGGACATCGCCCCGGCAATGTACTGGGGGGCGGCGATCAGTATCGGCAACACCGGCAAGAGCCCACCATAGACCGTCCCGAAGGCGACCAGGCCCATGTAGGCCAGCGACTGCTTGTTCCAGTCGCGCATGACCAGGCTAAACCGCGTCGTTGATCCGGCACGCTCCCGTGGCTCGCCCCGCATGAGCGCGATGGCTTCCGCGTGCTCCCGCGCGCGTGACAAGCCGAAGCGGAAGGTGGCCTCTGCGGTCTGCAGGGCGTTTGTCGTGTGGATCAGCGGACGGCCGACCATCCAGCCGAAGGCGCTGCCGAGGATGGCGTACAGGAAAGCCAGCGGCACCATGTAGCCCGGCACGTGGATGTTGAAGCCCGGCACGTCAACCGCTCCGGACACCGTCCACAGGATATTGACGAAAAGGCTGAGGATCAGCAGGCTGAAGGTCAGCGAGTGGGCCAGCCCGATGGCGCTTTCCGTTGCGATGCGGATGTCCTCGGCAATGCGCTGGTCGGGGTTGTCGTGCTCGCCGGCGGCGAAGAGCAGACGGTAGTGGTGGGCGTCGCCCATCCAGTTGCCGACCAGTTGGTCGGTCAGCCAGGCGCGCCAATCGATTTGCAGCCAGCGCTTGACCATCAGATGCAAGGCTGTAATGACGAGGGAAGACGAGAGGATCACCGCAAAGACTGCCACCTGGACCAGCACGCGAGCCACAGAGCGCTGTTCGAGCGCGTCATAGAGCGCCCTGTTCCAGTAGTTGCCCCAGACAGCGAGCCCGACCTGCGCCATGGTCAGCAGCAACAGCAGAAGTGTTGCGCCCCGGACTTTCACACGCCGTTCACAGTTCCAGTAGGGACCGGCAAGGCGAAGCACCTGCCGAAGAAAGCGTTTTCGAGTGCCGAAGGAGCTGCCAGGAAGGGCGGCCGGTGCTGACTTTGCCGTGTTCTCAGTCATTGTCCTGCGGATTACAGCTGCCAATGGGGGTCAAAAGCCACTGCGTGTAGAGTTTTGAGCAGGGGCAAACGTGCACCTTGCGTCCACAAAACCAGTAAATGAAATCAGACCACAAGTAAACGCCAAGAAGCCATCGACCTGTCCCCAAAAGCATTTCCAGCCAATTGGGCAGGCCTGTACGCTATGGGTCCGGGCTTCCCCCCGCCTCCGCCAGCAGCCCGCCCAAGACCGTCCAGACAAGTCCAAAACATCATGACCTTCAGCAGAGACACCCAGGAATAAGCACCGGAGGGCTTTTGGTGTCCATTGCCTCCGGGGGCCTATAGACGCGTCTCAAGCCAAGCACGACGCCAAAGCCTACGGCTTGCCCCTCCGTTGCTGACGCCGAATCAATCCTGCTCGGCCGTTTCCTGGCGCGCCGCGCAGCGCTCCGCCTCTTCCTGGCACGTCACGCAGCGCTCCGCATCAGGCACCTTGGCCAGGCGCGCGGCCGGGATATCATCGCCGCACTCCCTGCACCTGGGCGTGCCGTCGCTCATATCCGGCCCCAGCCCACTCGGGCGGCAGCGCACGGTGTCAATCGCCGTCTGGCGCGACTTTGCCTCGGCAGCCTGTGATTCATCGACATTATCGGACATGACTCGATCTCCTGAATGCCCGCATCGCATCACGCACCTCTTCCAAGGAACGCGCATCCACGATGGCATGTGAGCATGCACCGGCTTGGGCCAAAGAGCACAGGACCCTCAACACGATGAATATACATGTTGGCGAATCCCAAGCGCACGCCCCAGGCACACGCAGGCAGATTCGCGCTTCCTGTGCCTGTCCTTGATACCCAACTCGGCGCATGCTGTACAGAAGAAGACGCCACCACGTCCCCCCCCCTTCCGAGA
>MGTN01000016.1:10184-10597 GCA_001799475.1 Desulfovibrionales bacterium GWA2_65_9
CCCCGGCCTCTGGGAAGATGCCGCCGACCTGCTCCCAGCGTATGGCGCAGGCAAGGACTTTCAGACCATTAGAAGCTCCCGCCAGAATTTGCAAAACGCAGTGTGGACCGGTTTGAGACACGGGCAATCAGGCCATACGCTTCGGCCTCGCCCGGCTTGGCTCCCCCGGCCAGACCTTGACCCAACGCCTGAGCCAGCATACGAAGCCCGGCATGGCACTCTTTAGCGTAAACAACCTGTCCATGAGTTTTGGCGGACCCCGGCTGCTCGACAGCATCTCCTTTCAGATCGAGCCAGGCCAGCGCGTCTGCCTCGTGGGCCGCAACGGCGAGGGCAAGTCCACCCTGCTGCGCCTGCTCTCCGGCGACCTGACCCCGGACTCGGGCGAGATCGCGCGGGCCAATGGGCTCACC
>MGTN01000017.1:0-4143 GCA_001799475.1 Desulfovibrionales bacterium GWA2_65_9
GGATGAAGGCGTAGTCCTCGGACGTGAGCATGGCGCTCAGGGGCACGGGCACGGCGCCCAGCAGCATGGCCCCCAGGAAAGCCTTGGGGTAGGCGAAGGAGTCGGGCAGCACCAGCACCACGCGCTCGCCGGGGCCGACGCCGCGCGCGCGCAGCAGGTTGGCGAAGCGGGCCGAGTCCGCCGCCAGGGCGCGGTGCGTGAGCGTGTCGTCGCCGCAGAGGAAGGCCGCCTTGTCCGGGCAGCGCTCCAGGTTCCGGGCCAGCAGGCCTGCGGCGACGTTTTCGGGCTGGGGCATGGGCAGTGTCTCCTGTGGCGCGGGCCTGTGACGCATGGACGTGCGCGGGTGACTCGGGGGCGGCGCAAGGCCTGAGCCTGCGGGTCCTTCCGAGCATTACCAGATTCGGGCGGCAGGGGTCAACGGCGGCTCTTCTGGCGGGCGGCGGCGAAACCCTGTCAACCCGCTATTTTTGTCCATTTAGCGGCCAAATATGGATGTTTTTTGTCCGGGCCTGTAAACCGGGGTTACAATCCGCCAGTTGCATCGGGCGCTTGTGCCCGGCGCGCAACCCTCACAAGGAGGATTGCAATGGCCAAGGCTGCCATTTCATAGGTATCTGAACGCCAACGCCGCAATGATGGTCGGAGGCAGTGCGGCCAAAAACAGCCCCAAAGGGTTTACCGCTTCGTCATCGAAATATCTGCGCAAGATTGAGACGCCTGCCGGGTTGGGTGCATTGGCGATGATGGTCAGGCCGCCGCCTGTGACTGCCCCCGCGACCAGGGCGTATTTGAAGCCCTCAGAGAGTCCTTCCACCAGCGAACCAAGGTAGGTCAACGCCGCATTGTCGGTGAAAGCCGTCAACGCGGTGGCCCCGTAGAACACCGCGTCGCTGCTCATGCTCATCAAAACTGGCTGTAGCCACCACTGCTGCTGTCCGCCCAAAACCACCAGCCCTGCAAGAAAGAAGGCCACCAGCAGCCCTTCGCGCAGGATCAGGCGGCCCTGGTGGTGCTTATAGGCGTTGGATATGCCGAGGAAGAAGAGGAACAGGCCCATGAAGATCGTGGAGTGGTGGGCGAAGAACACGACGCCAGCCAGGAACGCGAGATGGACCGCGACGATGGGCAGCGGCACGGCGTTGCTTCTGTCGCTGGCCGCCTGCGGCAGCTCCGCCAGTTCCTTGCGGAACAGCAGCGTGGCCAGCAGCGCATTGACAACAACCGCAATGGCCGCCTTCCAGCCGAAGGTCGAGAGCATGAACGCCATGCTCCAGCCCCATTTGCCGGCGACCATCAGCACCGGCGGCGCGGCAAACGGCGTGAGCGTGCCGCCGATGGAAATGTTCACGAACAGGACGCCGAGGGTCGTGTACTTCAGGCGCGCGGAAATGTTGTGCGCAAAGATGCGCTTGGCCAGGATCAGGGCGGCAACGGTCATCGCGGCAGGCTCCGTGATGAAGGAGCCCAGCAAGGGCACGGTCGCCAGCACGATGAAATAGAAACCGATGCTTCCCGGCAAGGGGATGGCGAAGGCCAGAAGGCGCACACCGGCCCTGGCGGTTTGCAGGACCGGACGGGTGCCCGCAATAACCATGATGGCGAAGACGAACATCGGCTCCGTGAGATTGCGGGATTCAATGTAATGCGTCGCCGCCTCTGCGCCATCAATGGCAAACATCGCCACGACCAGGACCAGCGCCCAGAAACCGAACACCACCTCGACTTCCCCGAGCAGATGCCAGACCCCGGCATGGGTTGGCCGGGTGCGCGCCAACCGCTCGAAAAACTTGGTGGAAAATGTGTGCAGGATGGCCACAGCAAATAGCGCTGCACCGATTACCTGGATGGTTGAAGGCGTCACTTGCTCAACACCAATCGTGAGCCGGGGGTTTGGCCGTTTTGATTGTCCTCGTTCATGGCTCTTCTCTACACATCCGGAGCCAACATGCCAAGCAAGGCCTTGGCTGGGGATACCGTTTGCGGCGGCTTGAGCGTTGTTGACTCCCTTCCCGGCCTCAGGCATGAAAAAAAGGTAGGTAACCTCTTGCCGTATGGAGCCCATCATGAAATTCAAAAACATCCTGGTTCCGGTCGATGGTTCCGAGCACTCTGAACGTGCCTTGCGTTGCGCCCTGGAGTTGGCCAAGTGCCAGGAGGCGCGAGTGACCGTGTTGCACAGCTTCGGGAACATCCCCATGCTCATCGGTGGTGATGGACGCCGGGAATTGGTCACGGCATTGCGCGAGGAGAGCAGGAAGCTCATGGAGCCCTTCATCGGCATCTTGCGGGAGGCCGGAATGCCAGAACAATTCATCGCCCGGGAGGGGCGGGCGGCGCAGGTGATTGTGGACGAGGCCAAGGAAGGCGGCTTCGACCTGATTGTCATGGGCTCCCGCGGCCTTTCGGAGGTGGCGGGTGTGCTGATGGGCAGTGTGGCCCATCGGGTCTTGTGCTCCGCCCATTGCCCGGTCCTCGTCACGCGCTAGCCGACGCTGAACACGCCAATCCGCCTGCGCACGCCTGACGCGCTTTGTCTGGCGCGACTCCAACGCCGACACCGGGCGCTTCACCGCGCCCCTGCCTGTCAGTCGATCCGCTGGGCAAGAAAGGCGGGGATAGCGACTGGTACGGGTACTGCCCCTGCGTCAGGATAGTCAAACCCGGTCAACCGGGTGGACGCGTGGGGGCCGCGCCCGTGTCGCACATCCCCTGGCGACGCCCGCAAGCACCGCACCGTCCGGGTCCACGCCTGGACACTTTGCGTGCTTCCGGCTACAGAGAAGCATGGCGAAACATTTGTCCCCTGCGCCGCGTCTCGCGGCGGTTCTTGCACTCACGGTCCTCACGCTTTGCGCAGCCCTCCCGGCCCGGGCCGGGGAGCAGAAGCGCGCCGCCCTGGCCCTGCAGTGGCAGCCCCAGGCCCAGTTCGCCGGGTTCTACGTGGCCAAGGAAAAAGGCTTCTACACCGAGGCCGGGGTGGACCTGACCATCATTCCCGGCGGGCCGGATGTGGTGGCCTCGAAGCTTCTGGCCTCGGGCCGCGCCCAGTTCGCCACCATGTTCCTGGCCACGGGCATCGAGCGCCGCGCGGGCGCAGGGCGGAACAAGGACGGCCTGCCCGTGGTGCTCCTGGCCCAGCTGGTGCAGCGCTCGGCGCTCATGCTCATCACCCGCGCCGACTCGGCCATCCGCACGCCCCAGGACCTGGACGGCAAGCGCGTGGGCCTGTGGGACAACGAGTTCCGCCTGCAGCCCCTGGCCCTGTTCCAGCGCCTGGGCATCCACCCGGTCATCAAGCCGCAGTCCAACACCCTGAACCTGTTCCTGCGCGGCGGGGTCGATGCCGCCTCGGCCATGTGGTACAACGAGTACCACAGCCTGCTGGCCTCGGGCCTGGACGCGGCGGACCTGCGCGTGTTCTTCTACCGCGACCTGGACCTGAACTTCCCCGAGGACGGCCTGTACGCCCTGGAGGCCACCCAGGCCGCGGACCCGGACCTCTGCCGGGCCGTTACAAGCGCCAGCCTGCGCGGCTGGGAGTACGCCTTTGCCCACCCGGACGAGGCGCTGGACATCGTGCAGGCCCGCATGCGCGAGGCGCACCTGCCCTCGAGCCGCGCGCACCAGCGCTTCATGCTGGCGCGCCTGCAGGACGTCATGAGCGTTCCGGGTCTGGCCCTGGGGAGCCTCGACCCGGCGGACTACGCCCGCGTGACCGAGGCCCTCGCAGCGCAGAAGCTCATCCAGACCCGGCCCAGCCTGGACGCCTTCTTCAAGGGGCAGCGCCGATGAACGCCCCGACAAACACGACGGCGAACGCGCCGACGAACGAGCCAATGAACACGCCAATAAACGCCTTGACAAACTCGACGGCGAACACGAACGGCAACAACACCGGCGCCGTCCACACCGGGCGCGGCATCGCCTTCCGGCTCTCGGCCCTGGTGCTCTCGGCGGTGGGCGTCATCTTCGTGGCCATGAGCACGGCCACGTATTTCATGGCCCGCGAGGCCCTGCTCAAGAACGCCGAGCAGAACGCCCGCACCCAGGCCCAGGAGCTGGTGCAGCGCATCGAGGCCAGGCTCGCGCCCATCAGCCGCGTGCCCCAGGGCCTGGCCTACGAGCTGGAGGACGGCCTGCTCG
>MGTN01000017.1:4151-9574 GCA_001799475.1 Desulfovibrionales bacterium GWA2_65_9
GCCGCTGGGCATCACCCACACCAGCCTGGGCGGACCAAGCTACCGCTACCACGCCATGGACTGGTACCAGATCCCGCGCGAACTGCGGGAGATCGTCTGGAGCGAGCCCTACTTCGACGAGGGCGGCGGCAACACCCTCATGGCCACCTGCTCGGTGCCCTTCTACCACGGCGTACGCGACACGCGCCACGTGGCCGGAATCGTCACGGCGGACGTGTCCCTGGACTGGCTCAAGCGCCTGGTGGCCTCGGTGCAGGTGCTGGACACCGGCTACGCCTGGCTCATCACCAGAAACGGCACCTACGTGACCCACCCGGCCCCAGGCGTGGCCTTCAACGAGAGCATCTTCAGCCGGGCCGAGGAGAGCGGCGACCAGGATCTGCGGCGCATCGGCCAGGACATGGTGCGCGGCGGCTCCAAGCTGGTGGAAAGCCGGAGCCTGCACACGGGCAAGCCGGGCTTTCTGGTCTACGCGCCCCTGCCCAGCACCGGCTGGTCGCTGGGCGTGTTCTCCCCGCGCGACGAGCTGCTGGCCGACGTGAACCGCCTGGCCCTGGTCAGCGCGGGCCTGGGCGGCGGGGGCTTCCTGCTGCTGGCGGGGCTGGTGGCGGCCATCGCCCGGAGCATCACGAGGCCGCTGCGGCGCCTGCGCCGGGCCGCGCGCGAGGTCGCCAGCGGACAGCTGGACGCGGAACTGCCTGAGGTGGCGAGCCGCGACGAGGTGTACGACCTGGCCACGGCCTTCGCCCACATGCAGGAGTCCCTGAAGGAGCACATCCGCGACCTCACCGCGGCCACGGCCAGCCGCGAGCGCATCCAGAGCGAGCTGCGCATCGCCAGCGAGATCCAGCTGGGCATTCTGCCCAAGACCTTTCCGCCCCTGCCGGGCCATACCGAATTCGATCTCTTCGCCAGCCTGACCCCGGCCCGCGAGGTCGGCGGCGACTTCTACGACTTCTTTCCCTGCGGCCCGGAGTGCTTCTGCTTCCTGGTCGGCGACGTGTCCGGCAAGGGCGTGCCCGCAGCCTTCTACATGGCCGTGTCGCGCACGCTCATCAAGGCCGTGGCCGAGTCCGTGGCCGGGGCTGGCCAGCGGCGCGGGGCCGACCGGCACAACGCCCAGCACGGCCCACCACCTCGGCGCATCCCCGATCCCGGCCACATCCTGGCGCGGGCCAATAATGGCCTGGCCGAGGACAACGAGTCCTGCATGTTCGTCACCGTGTTCTGCGCGGTGCTCGACTACGTCACCGGCGAGGTGCACTACGCCAGCGCCGGGCACAACCCGCCCGTGCTGCTGCGCGCTCGCGCCGCGCCGTCCTATCTGCCCACCCACGGCGACCCCGTGGCCGGGGCCATGCCCGGAGTGGAATACGCCACGGACACATTGCGCCTTGCCCCAGGCGACGCGCTGGTGCTCTACACCGACGGCGTCACCGAGGCCATGAACCCGGCCCAGGAGCTGTACGGCGAGGCGCGGCTTGCGGAGAAACTCGCAGAACTGGGCGACGCCAGCGTGCGCGCCACCTGCCAGGCCCTGGCCGAGGACGTGCATGCCTTTGCCAGCGGGGCCGAGCAGTCCGATGACATCACCATGCTCGTCTTGCGTTATAACGGCACGACAACAGGCGGCATGTCCACGGGCGACAGCGCGGCAGCCGACAACACAACGGGCGGCCACACAACAGGCAACTCAACGGGCGGCAGCACGGGCAACGGCGCGCACAAGACCTGAAACAACGCGCGGGCCAAGCCCGCAGGAGGAAACCATGGAATGTACGGGAAGCAAACAGGGCGCGTTCTATGTGCTTGAGATCACGGGGCGCATGGACGCCCTCACCTCCCAGGGCTTCGAGGCCGAGTGCCTGGCCCGCCTGGCGGCCGGGGACACGCGCATCGTGGCCGACCTGAGCGGGCTGGAGTACATCAGCAGCGCGGGCCTGCGCAGCATCCTGGCCGCAGCCAAGAAGCTCAAGGCCGCAGGCGGCGACCTGGCCTTCTGCGGTCTCTCCGGCATCGTGGCCGAGGTCTTCACCGTATCCGGCTTCGCCAAGCTCCTGCCGGTGTATGACACGCGCGGCGAGGCCCTGGCCCGGAGCTAACGAGGCCCGACCATGGACGAACACGCCATCGGCCCGCCAACGCGCCCCGACGCCGACACCGATGAGGGCGCCAGCGCAGGCGCCAGCCCAAACGCTAATGCGGACGCAGGCGCAAGCGTCCTCCGCCTGCGCCTGCCCGCCCACCAGGAGAGCCTGCCGCCCTTACGCGCCCTGGCCCTGGCCTGGGCCGAGCAGGCCGGGCTGGCGGACGACCTCGTGCCGCGCCTGGACCTGGTGCTGGAGGAGATGCTCATGAACGTCTTCCACCACGCCTACCCGGGCGAGCTGGGCGACGTGGAGCTGGCCCTGATTCCTAACAAACAGGGCGGCCCGCACCAGCAGGGCGACCGGACGGGGCAGCTCAGCCTGAGCCTCACGGACTGGGGCGTGCCCTTTGATCCGCTGGCCCCGCCAGACCCCGGCCTGGAGGCCGGCCTGGAGGCCAACCTCGACGCCGGGCTGGACGAGCGCGCGCCCGGCGGCATGGGCCTGTTCCTCCTGCGCACCCTGGCGCCTGGCTCCTCCTACTCCCGCCTGGGCCAGGCCAACGTGCTGACCCTGACCTTCGGCGCCTGAGGCCGCAGATTTCGCCGTGCCCGGCAAACATTTTTGCCGTCCCGCCCCTTGACTTGTGCTGAAATTCACAATACTTTGTTGATAAGGCAAAATGGTTGCCCCACGATTTTCCGGTCTTCCGGCGGTCGTTCCGGCGACAGTTCCGCCGGTCGCCCCGCTGGTCGTTCAGTCGACAGCAGCTGCCCTGCTCTGGATTTGCATAAGGCCCATCCCCCGATGTCGGGGGTGAACATAGGTCACAACGCAATCACAAGGGGGTTTTGCATGAAGATTCTCGTCCCTATCGACCCGTCCTCTTCCTCTCACATCGCCGTGACCAAGGCCGCTGCCATGGCCAAGCTCGACGGCTCCCAGATGACCCTGCTCGCAGTAGCCGAGACCTTCGAGGACATGGAGAGCCTGTTCGGAGCGGAAGCCACCGAACGCATGAAGGAGCGCGCCGCCAAGGCCCTGGACGCGGCCAAGGCCCTGGCCGCCGATGCCAAGCCCAAGACCATGCTCAAGACCGGCGTCTCGCCAGAGAACATCATCTGTGACGCCGCTGAAAAGGGCGGCTTCGACCTGATCGTCATGGGCACGCGCAGCAAGAAGGGCAAGACCGGCCTGCGCCTGGGCAGCGTGGCCAGCAAGGTGGTGGCCCAGGCCCACTGCTCCGTGATGGTGGTTCGCTAGCAGCCCGATCGCACACCTTCCCCGACCCCTGGCCGCCCCCCGGCCAGGGGTCGGGTTGACTTGCGCCCGCCGCCGCGCGCCGGTGGCCAAGGGGGGAGCGAATCCGGCCCTTGCCCTTGGCAGACTGCTGGCGTAAGAGCGCGTCCATGCACGACGCACCGACACACGACGCACCAACGCACGACGCCCCAGCCGGCACCGAGCCGAAGTACCACGCCCTGGCCCTGCTCTCCGGCGGCCTGGACA
Organism: Desulfovibrionales bacterium GWA2_65_9; assembly: GCA_001799475.1. Lineage (GTDB taxonomy): Bacteria > Desulfobacterota > Desulfovibrionia > Desulfovibrionales > Desulfovibrionaceae > Humidesulfovibrio. The sequence goes on from MGTN01000017.1 coordinate 7,748, forward strand.
GCCTCCTGGCCATCAAGGTCCTGCAGGAACAGGGCCTGCGCGTCCTGGGCCTGCACTTTGTCAGCCCCTTTTTCGGCAAGCCGCATTTGATCGGCCACTGGCGCGAGGTCTACGGCATCGAGGCCGTGAACGTGGACATCCGCCGCAGCTACCTGGACATGCTGGTGCGCCCGGCCCACGGCTACGGCAAGCACATGAACCCCTGCGTGGACTGCAAGATCCTCATGCTGGCCCACGCCAAAACGCTCCTGCCCAAGTACGGCGCGAGCTTCCTGGTCTCCGGCGAGGTGCTGGGCCAGCGGCCCATGTCCCAGCGCGCGGATACGCTCAACCTCATCCGCAAGGACGCGGGCGTGAAGGAGCTCTTGCTCCGGCCCCTGTCGGCCCAGAAGCTCGGGCCCACGCCCATGGAGGAGTCCGGGCTGGTGGACCGCTCGCGCCTGCCGGGCTTCTGGGGCCGCGGACGCAAGGACCAGCTGGCCCTGGCCGCGCATTTCGGCATCACCGTCATCCCCACGCCCGGCGGGGGCTGCAACCTGGCCGAGGCCGAGCCCGCCGCGCGCTACCTGCCCATCCTGAAGAACCTGGCCGACCCCGCCGCGCGCGACTTCAGCCTCTCGCACCTGGGCCGGCAGTACTGGGCCGGATCCTACTGGCTGTCCATCGGCCGCAACGAGCATGACAACAAGGCCCTGGAGAACGCCCGGCGGCCCACGGACATACTTTTCCGCCTGCGCGACCTGCCCGGCCCCATGGCCCTGGGTCGGCAGTACGAGCCGACAACCCGCCAAGACGGCGGAGTCTCCCCGGACCAGAGCCCGCAAATATGGCCGGACGACGTGCTGGCCGATGCCGCGGCCTTTGCCGCGTCCTACTCGCCCAAGGCCCGGGCTCAATCCGGAGAGGGGGCCGAAGCTGGCCGCCCGGTGGTCGTGCTGGTGCGCCAGGGCAAGGCCGAAACCGAGGTCGTGACGGAGATCACCGTGACCCCGGCCCGCCAGACGCCGCTTAACTGGACCGAGCCCAAGTCCGAGGCGCTCAAGGCGTGGAAGCGGCGCTTCCACGCGGCTGCGCCGGAATGGCCGAAACAGCCGGAATAGGTTGCCGCCGAAGACTCCCCGGAAGAACCGGCCTGAGCGGTTTGCTTTCAGCGGCTCGGCCAAAACAGGCCGGGTGTCGCGCCCGCATCATGCACCAAGGCGCCTGCCGCCTGGGCGACCAGTTCTGGACTGGTTTTCGCCCGCCCAAGGAGCGAGGTCCTCTGCGCGGGCGCAGTGCCCGTCTGAACGGACCGGCCTGACTGCACGGCCCTGGCCGGGCCGGCCCTGAAGCCGTCCAAGAAGGCCGCCTGCCCGCCCCCTTGCCAAAGCCTTTGGCAGGGCTTATCTTACAGAAGTTTTGGCGGACCCTTCCGCCCCCATGCACACGAAAACATTCCTTTCAGGAGGAACGAACAATGGCAGGCTATCCGTCCTATCCCGGCGCCCAGGCCAGCGTCTCCAAAGCCGAGACCATCAACGCCTTCATGCGCGGCATCTATGGCTGGATGAGCACGGGCATGCTGCTCACCGCTGCTGCGGCCTGGTTCACGGCCAACAGCCCCTTCGGCGTGACCCTGCTCCAGAGCCCCGGCCTGGTCATCGGGCTGGTGCTCGTGCAGTTCGGCCTGGTCATCGGCCTGTCCGCAGCCATCAACAAGCTCTCCGGCTCTGCGGCCACGCTCATGTTCCTGGGCTACAGCGCGCTCACCGGCATCACCCTCTCGTCCATCTTCTTCGTCTACAGCATGGCCAGCATCTTCCAGGCCTTCGTGGTCACGGCGGGCAT
>MGTN01000017.1:9619-13919 GCA_001799475.1 Desulfovibrionales bacterium GWA2_65_9
GACGAGCATGGGCAGCTTCATGTTCATGGGCCTCATCGGCATCGTCCTGGCCTCGGTGGTCAACATGTTCGTCCAGAGTTCGGCCATGAGCTACGCCATCTCCATCATCGGCGTGTTCGTGTTCGTGGGCCTCACCGCCTACGACACCCAGAAGCTCAAGTACATGGGCGAGACCATGCCGCTGGGCGACGGCACGGCCATCCGCCGGGGCACCATCCTGGGCGCGCTGACCCTGTACCTGGACTTCCTGAACCTGTTCCTGATGCTGCTGCGCCTGTTCGGCTCCAGCCGCGACTAGCCAAATCCTGCGCCGGCCGCCTTCTCCACCACACCGGGGGGGGCGGCCCCCGCAATCCCCATGCCGAACATCCCCGAACTCCAACGCCGCCTGCGGCCCCTCCTGCTGCCCCTTGGCGCGCTCTACGCCCAACTCATGCGCCTGCGCCGCTGGCTGTACGAGCGCGGCACCCTCGGCGTATGGCGGCCGCCGTGCCCCAGCATCAGCGTGGGCAACATCGGCTGGGGCGGGTCGGGCAAGACCCCGCTCTGCGGACACCTGCTGCGCTGGGCAGGCAAGCACGAGGAGCACGGCGTGGTGCTCACGCGTGGCTATGGGGCCAAGCCGAAGCGCCTGCCCCTGCTCGTGACCCCGGGCGCGGACCCGGCCCAGGCTGGCGACGAGCCCCTGCTCCTGGCCAAGACTCACCGCCTGGCGCGCATCGTGGTCGATCCCAAGCGCAAACGCGGCGGCACCTGGGCCTGCGAGCGCTTCGACCCGGACTTCGTGCTCCTGGACGACGGCTTCCAGCACCTCGGCGTGGCCCGGGACATCGACCTAGTGCTTTTGACCCCGCAGGACCTCCTCGAAGGCTGGGGGCGCGTCTGCCCGGTCGGTTCCTGGCGCGAGGGCACAAGCGCCCTGGTCCGGGCCTCGGCCTTTCTGATCAAGGTGGTGCCGGGCAAGCAGCCGGGTCTGTCCCAGGCCATCGAGGAGCGCCTGCGCCCGCTGGGCCAGCCCATCTTCACCTTTGCCCTGAAGCCCAAGGGCCTGGCGCGCCTGGACGGATCGGACCGCGCGGGCGACCTGGGCGGCGCGGACTATGTGCTGGCCAGCGGCATCGCCGACCCGGCCCAGGCCGCAGCCACGGCGGCCAAGCTCCTGGGCCGCGAGCCCCGGCAAGTGCTGGCCTTTGCCGACCACCACGCCTTTACCCCGGCCGATGTGGCCCAGATCCGCGCCGCCGCAAACGGCGCACCGGTGGTGGTCACGGCCAAGGACGCCGTGAAGCTGCGGCGGCTGGCCGACACCGGCGGCTTCTGGACCCTGCGCACCGAGCTGCGCTTCGGCCCGAAGTACAATGCCGACGCGGAATTCGACGACTGGTTCGGCGCGCGCTTTGACGAGCTGGCCGCGCACCACCGCCAAGCCTTTCGCGAGGCCATGCAGAAGGCGCTGGCCTAGGGCCGCGCCCGCGAAAGGCGCGAAAGGCGTTGATCCCGCATCAAGGGTGTGTCCCCGGTATGCGCCGAGAACAGCGCCGAACCTCTTACCGATTGGAGCATCTGCTCTCTGGCGAAAGCTTGCGGGGAGACGCCCAATCACTTGCAGCCCGCTTCAACCGCAATGTCGCGAGCTCGTACAGCTTGCAGACAACACGGGCCGAGGCTTTCTGCAAGGACTGAGCACGAGGACCAGCGCCTGCCCCTGCCGGTCGCCGACCCCCGGCCTGACACCCTCCCGGCCGCCCCAGAACCTCCCCCCTGGCGGCCCCCTGAATTTCCTTCAACCATACGAGATGACAATGAAAAAGAAGAACAAAAATCCCAGCATGCCGCCCCTGCCCACAGACCACAAGACCCTGCTCAAGCTCCTGCGCGAGGCCCGGCACCCGCTGGCTCCGGACGACCTCGTGGAGGCCCTTGGCCTGCACCGCCGCAAGCGCGGCGAGGTCGAGGACATGCTGAAGGACCTCGTGGCCGAGGGCAAGCTCATCCAGCTGGGCCGGGCCTATGCGCCGCTGGAGCGGGTCAACCTGATCACCGGCAAGGTGCAGGTCCAGCGCTCCGGCGTGGCCTTCCTGATCCCCGACGACCCCCGGCGCAAGGACGTGTTCCTGGGCCAGGACACCGCCGGGGCCTGGAACGGCGACCGCGTGGCCGTGGCCATCACCCGCGAGCACGCCACCCGGAACCACGAGGGCCGCGTGGTGCGCATCGTGGAGCGCGGCCGCAATGTCCTGACCGTGCGCGTCATGCGCTCGGCCGGGCAGGACAGCCTGCTCTGCCGCCCCACGGACCCGCGCCTGGACTTCGCCATCCTGGTCGAGGGCGTGGACCCCGGCCTGGGCCTCGCCAAGGGCGACATCGCCCTGGCCGCGCCCGGCGAACAGGTGGACCAGGCGCTCTGGGCCGGGACCATCCTCTCGCGCCTGGGGCCGGAATCCGAGGCCCAGGTCCAGGAGGCCCTGGTCAAGGCCAACCACGGCGTGCCCACAACCTTTCCGGACGACGCCCTGGCCGAGGCCGCCGCGCTGCCCAAGGTGCCGGGCCAGGCCGACTTCGCCAAGCGCGAGGACCTGCGCACGCTGCCCTTCGTGACCATCGACGGCAAGACCGCGCGCGACTTCGACGACGCCATTTACGTGGAGCGCAAGGGCAAGGGCTATGTGCTCTGGGTGGCCATCGCCGACGTGGCCCACTACGTGCCCCTGGGCTCGGCGCTGGACCGCGAGGCCTATGAGCGCGCCAACTCCTACTACTTCCCGTCCTCGGTGGAGCCCATGTTCCCCCAGGCCCTGAGTAACGGCCTGTGCAGCCTGAACCCCGGCGTGCCCAGGCTGTCCATGGCCGTGCGCCTGGACTTCAGCGACCGGGGCCTGCCCGGCGAGGTGCGCGTCATGAACGCCGTCATCCTGAGCCACATCCGGCTGACTTACTCCCGCGCGCGCGATGTTTGCGTGGACAAGCTGCCCGAGGCGCGGGCCGAGCTGCTGGCCGAGGTCAAAACGAACGTTGGCGGCGCTGCGGCCAATGCTGCTGGCGAGGCCGTGCTGACCATGCTCGACACCGCCGAGGAGCTGGCCCGGAAAATGCGCCAGCGCCGCATCGAGCGCGGCAGCCTGGACTTCGACCTGCCCGAAGGCGAGGTCCAGTTCGATGCCGACGGCCAGCCCAAATCCGTGCTGCCCAAGGTACGCCACTTCGCGCACCAGCTCATCGAGGAGTTCATGATCGCCGCCAACGAGGCGGTCTCGGAATACCTGCAGGCCCACGCCCTGCCCTGCATGTACCGCGTGCACGCCGCGCCGGACCAGGAGAAGCTGGAGACCCTGTACACCCTGCTGGAGCGCCTGGACGGCGAGGCCGCGCCCAAGAAGGCCAGGCCCGGACGCTTCAGCGACGAGGACTTCACGCCCCAGGCCCTGGGCCGTTTGCTGGCCTCGGTCGCCGGCACGGAGCGCGAGTTCCTGGTGCACCGCCTGGTGCTGCGCAGCATGAAACAGGCCAAGTACCAGCCGGACAACGAGGGCCACTACGGCCTGGCCAGCGAAAGCTACGCGCACTTCACCTCGCCCATCCGGCGCTACGCCGACCTCATCGTGCACCGGCTGCTCAAACGCGCCCTGGGCGACCTGTCCCTGCCCGTGCCGGGCTTCAAGAAGCTGGCCGAGATGGGCCAGCACCTCTCGGCGCGCGAACGCGTGAGCCAGGAAGCCGAGCGCGAATGCCACAAGCGCTACGTCTGCATGGTGCTGCGCGGCCAGGAGGGCCGCGAGTTCGCGGGCGTGGTCACGGGCCTCATGGACTACGGGTTCTGGGTGGAGCTGACCGAGGTCTTGTCCGAGGGCTTTATTCGGCTCTCGACCATGCTCGACGACTACTACGGCTACATCAAGGAGCGTGAGATGCTCGTGGGCCAGCGCACCGGCCGCGTCATCCGGGCCGGGCAGGCCGTGCGCGTGAAGCTCCTGGGCGCACACCTGGACCGCCTGGAGATCGACCTGGAACTGGTCCTGGACCGCAAGGGCGCGCCAGGCACCGGCGGCGAGGGCGGCGAAACCACAACGCACCGGCCGCGCGCCACCCGCCGCGAGCAGCACGCCATGGAGGACCGCCGTCGCGCCGACCAGGCCCGGCAGAAACGCCAGGGCGCAGGCAAGAGCTCCGGGGCCAAAAGCCCAGGCGGCAGAAACGCCATCGGCCAAAAGGTCGGCGGCAAGAAATCCGGCGGCCCGAAGTCCGGCGGCAAACGGGGCGGACGCTAACGAAAGAGAGAGCCTCCGGGGTCCAGGGGCAGGCC
>MGTN01000017.1:13941-14643 GCA_001799475.1 Desulfovibrionales bacterium GWA2_65_9
CCTGTCAGCCTGGAGGTTGCCAGACTGCGCACACCAAAACACTCTGCCCTCGCGCCAACACTCCTCCCCCGGAAGGGGGGCCAACCGCGCGCGGGTTTTTGAGCGTCTGCGCTCAAAAACCCGCGCGCATTGTTTGCAGCCAGCCCAGCCAACGCCTTTGCCCAGGCCCTATGGGGAGTCCAGAGGGCATGCATGCCCTTTGGCCGCCGGAGGCAGCTTCCGGCCTTGGTGGCGTTCGCCCTACTTCAGTTCACTTTCCAGCACCTCGTAATGGCGCACGTGCTTGTCCGGTATGATCTCGAAGCGTTCGTCGCCGGGATAGAGCACGGCGCGTTCCGGGTCGTCCCCGGCGAAGGCGCGCACGTTCTGCATGGACTCCCAGTAGGTGACCAGGGCCAGCTCCACGTTGCTGGAGATGCCGACGGGGCAGGTTTCGCACAGGCGCTGGAGCACCTTGTGGCCCAGGAATCCCGGCGTGGCCCTGGCCTCGCGGACGCCCGTGAGCCCCAGGTGCTTGAGGAACCCTTCGCGGTGCCGCCGGGGGCACAGGCATTTCCATTCGCGTGCGATCATGTTGCTCCCTTACGGCTTGCGGATGGTGTTCGGGTGGTGCAGCGAGTCGGTCTTCTTGACCTTGTGGCAGACCGGGCAATTGCCGTTTGCTCCCAGGGGCCGGGCCAGCTTCTGGTACTGCAGGGGCTG
>MGTN01000018.1:0-3108 GCA_001799475.1 Desulfovibrionales bacterium GWA2_65_9
GCGGGGTGCCCTTGGCCTTGGCCTCCACGTATTCCTTGATCACCAGCAGGTAGTCGCGCTCGCTGATGTTGAAGGTCACCGAGAAGGTGTCCGTGGCCGAGACGGTGGCAAGCAGGCTGTTCTCGCCAGGGCCCACGAGGTTGCCGACCTTGAAGTTGCTCTTGCCGATGCGCCCGGCCTGGGGGGCCACTATCCGGGTGTAGCCCAGGGTGGTCCGGGCCTCGCTGGCCCCGGCACCGGCGGCAGCGACATCGGCGGCCAACTGGCGCTCGTTGGTCACCTTGATGTCGTATTCCTGCTGGCTCACCACGCCCTGCTTCACCAGCGTTTCGAACCGGGCGCGCTCCTTGCGGGCGTTATCCAGCAGCGCCTTGGCACGCATCACGTCGGCGCCGCTCTTGGCAACGGCGTTCTGCTGCTCCACGGGGTCGATGACAAAGAGCAAGTCCCCGGCCTTCACCAGGGAGCCCTCCTTGAACAAAATCTTCTTGAGCACACCAGCGACTCTGGCGCGCAGCTCCACCGTGGACTGCGAGTCCGTGCGGCCCGTGAACTCGCCAGTCAGAGGCACTGTCCTGGCCTGCAGGACCACAGTGCTGACGGCCACGGGCTGGACATCCTGCACCTTGCCCTCCTCGCCCTTGCCGCAGGCGATGAGGGCAACGCCCAAGAGGAGAACAGTCGCGAGAAGGCGGGCCGGAAGCGGCGGGAATACAGCGCGGGCCTGAGGGGTCATGCGAAATCCTCCTGGAAGGGGGGCCGCCATGCGTCGGCCTGCGGCTGACCGCTGGCCAGGAGACACGAGGTATAATTCCATATGCCACGGTAATCAGTCCTGGACAAGGGGGTATGCCTATTTCCTGCCGCCGAGAAAGACAGCGTTGGCCTGCCGGGTATCTGGCCTGCCGGGTATCTTCGGACCGCTCAATCCCGGAGGGTGGCTGAATCCGGGGGACGGGACAGAATAGGCGCCAGCACAGAGCAGCGGAACAACTGTGACATTCACGTATTTCCGCTCTTGCAGCTTGACAAAGCGGGCACTCACGGAGGATTTGTTCTTGCCTCAAACATAACAAACGTCCGGAGGAGAGCATGACCAGAGTATTCTTAAGCCTGGCCCTGATTGTCACCCTTGCCGTGCCAGCCATGGCTGAGCCCGTGGCCAAGCCCATCCCCATCGGCGTGGCCGTGGCCACCACCAGCAACATCGCCCTCTTCGGCGAGGAGCAGGTCAACGGCGCCAAAATCGCTGAGGCCTATTTCAACGCCCAGGGCGGCGTGAACGGCACGCCCATCAAGCTGGTCTTCCAGGACACCGCCGGCGACGAGGCCGGAGCCGTCAACGCCTTCCAGAGCCTGATCACCGCCAAGGTGGTGGGCATCGTCGGCCCCACCCTCTCCCAGCAGGCTTTTGCCGCCGACCCCCTGGCCGAGCGCGCCAAGGTGCCGGTGGTCGGGCCTTCGAACACGGCCAAGGGCATCCCGCAGATCGGCGAATATATCGGCCGCATATCCGCCCCCATGACCGTGGTCGCCCCGATCTCGCTGAAAAAGGCCCTGGCCATCAATCCCAAGATCAAGAACGTGGCCGTGCTCTATGCCCAGAATGACGCCTTCTCGACCTCCGAGACCGGCGTTTTCCAGGAGGCGATCAAGGCCCTGAACCTGAAAACCGTGGCGCTCCAGAAATTCCAGACGACCGACACGGACTTCACCACGCTGGTGACGGCGGTTTTGGGCGCGAGGGCCGATCTGGTGGTCATCTCCGGCCTGGCGGCGGATTCCGGCAACCTGGTCAAGCAGCTCCGCCAGTTCGGCTACAAGGGCCTGATCGTCGGCGGGAACGGACTCAACTCGCCGAACATGTTCCCGGTCTGCGGCTCGCTGTGCGAGGGCATCCTTGTGGCCCAGGCCTACAGCCCGATGGCCGAGACCCCCGTGAACAAGGACTTCGTCAAGAAGTTCACGGAAGCCTACAAGAAAGCCCCGGCCCAGTTCTCGGCCCAGGCCTTCACCGCCGTCCAGGCCATGGTCGAAGCCCTGCGCAAGGTGGAAAAGGATTCGAAGAAGAAGATCACCGCCATGGAGCTGGCCCAGGCGCGCCAGGCCGTCAACAAGGCGCTGCTCTCCGGCATGGTCATCCACACCCCGCTGGGCGAGATCAGCCTGGACCGCGAGGGTGAAGTGCTCCAGAAGCAGTTCTATGTTTCGACCATCAAGATGAACCCCGACAAGAAGACCGGGGCCTTCGTCCTGGCAAAGTAGCCCATTCGGGGGGAGGCAACTCCCCCCTTCTTCGTCCCCCTGGACCGCAACACGTAACAGAACGCCTCCGGCTTCATCGATGGTCGCATGTCCTTAGCCTGGTTTCTGCAAAATCTCCTCAACGGGCTCTCCATCGGCAGCGTGTACGCCGTGTTCGCCCTGGGCTACACCCTGGTCTTCTCGATCCTGGGCATCATCAACTTCGCCCATGGCGCGGTCTTCACCCTGGGGGCCTACCTCACCTATGTGCTGGCCGTGGGCGAATTCGGCCTGAACGGCCTGCTGGCCGGAGTGACGCTGCCCTTCAAGCTGCCCTTCGTTCTGGCCCTGCTCGCTGGCGCGGTCCTCTCCGGGCTGGCTGGCGTGGCCGTGGAGCGCATGGCCTTCCGCCCGCTGCGCAAGCGCGGAGCAGACGCCCTGCTGGCCCTGGTGTCGAGCCTGGGCGTGGCGCTCATCCTGGTGAACCTGATCCAGTACCTGTTCGGCGCAGAGATCTACTCCTTTCCGCCCGATGTCCTGGGCGACCTGCCTCCGGCCATGCTCTTCCAGATCGGCGAGGAATTCGTGGCCGTGCGCACCATCCAGGCAGTGCTCTTCGCCGTCAGCATGCTCATGCTCATCCTGCTGGTCTGGTTCATCCACGGCACCAAGCAAGGCAAGGCGCTGCGGGCCACGGCGGAGAACCCGGACACGGCGAGCCTGCTGGGCATCAGCGTGGACCGATTCATCCTGGGCACCTTCTTCATTTCCGGGCTGCTCGGCGGCATGTCCGGCACGCTCATCGGGGTCAGCTTCGGCCTGGCCGGGCCGTACTTCGGCGTGGCCTACGGCCTGAAGACGCTG
>MGTN01000018.1:3133-15380 GCA_001799475.1 Desulfovibrionales bacterium GWA2_65_9
GCGCCCCCAGGGCCTGCTCGGCAAAAACGCGGAAGAGAAGGTGTAGCCCGTGGAAGACTTCGTCGCGCGCTACGGCTTCCTGTTCGTCGTCATTCTGCAGCAAGCCTTGTTGGGCTTGAGCCTCTATTTCCCGCTCATGACCGGCCAGCTCTCCCTGGCCAGCATCGGCTTCTATTCCCTGGGCGGCTACGTGGCCGCCATCATGGGCACGCACCCGGAGCTGGCCCCCCTGCGCGAGGCCCTGGGCTTTTTCATGTACCCGCTGGAGTGGCTCGTGGCGCTTGCGGCCTCAATGCTCCTCGGGCTTGCCCTGGGCTATCCGGCGCTCAGGCTGCGGGGCATCTACCTGGCCCTGGCCACCATCGCCTTTGTGCAGATTTTGGGCGTGGTCGTCCTGAACCTGCCCATCGCTGGCGGGGCCATTGGCATCTTCGGCATCCCCCAGCCCTTTGAGGACAGGCTGGCCTATGTCTGGTTCTTCGGGCCGCTGCTGGCGCTGACCGTGTTCTTCCTGTGGCGGCTGGAACGCTCCGGCACAGGGCGGCTGTTCTTCTCCATCCGCGAGGATGAGCTGGCTGCACGCGCCATGGGGGTCAACGTCACCGGCCGCAAGGTGCAGGCCTTTGTCCTCGGCTGCGCCCTGGCCGGGGTGGTGGGTGCCATGAGCGCGCCGCTTTTGAACACATGGAACGCGCGCCAGGGCACCTTTGACGCGGCCGTGGCCTGCCTGGCCTACGTGCTCATCGGCGGGGCGCGCTCCAAGTGGGGCGCGCTTCTGGGCGCGGCGCTGCTGGTGAGCCTGCCCGAAGTCCTGCGGCCGCTTAAGGACTCGCGCATGATCCTGAATGGCCTGGTCCTGGTGCTGGCCTGCGTCTACATGCCGCAAGGCATCGCCGGGCTTTTCGCCCGGAGGAAATCATGAGCGCCATTCTCGCAGTGCACGACCTTACCAAGGCCTTCGGCGGGCTCATGGCTGTCTCGGATGTGAGCTTCGAGGTGCAGGAAGGCGAGATCTTCGGCCTCATCGGCCCCAACGGCGCGGGCAAGACTACGCTCTTCAACATGCTCACGGGCCTGACCAGGCCCACGGCGGGAACGGTCCGGTTCCTCGGCCAGGACATCTCCCGCAAAGCCCCTGCCGCCATTGCCCGCCTGGGCATGGCCCGGACCTTCCAGAACATCCGGCTGTTCGGCGGCATGAGCGTGCTGGACAACGTGCGGGTGCCCAGGCACGCCCTGGACAAGGTGAGCCTCTGGGGCGGCGTGTTCGGCACGGCCCGGTCGAGGAGGCTTGAGCGCGAGACCCTGGCGAGCGCGCGCGAACTGGTGGCCCTGGTGGGCCTGGGCGACCGGATGGACGCTCCCGCCGCCAGCCTGCCCTATGGCGCGCGCAGACGCCTGGAGATCGCCCGCGCGCTGGCCCTGGCCCCAAAGATCCTTTTGCTGGACGAGCCCGCTGCCGGCATGAACCAGGCGGAAAAAGAGGACCTTTCCAGCTTCATCCGGGACATCCGGGACCGTTTCGGCCTGACCGTGCTGCTCATCGAACACAACGTGCCCATGGTCATGGGCCTGTGCCGGTCGGTGGCGGTTTTGAACTTCGGCCAGCTCATCGCCCAGGGCGCGCCCGAAGCGATCCAGGCCGACCCGGCCGTCATCGAAGCCTATCTGGGAGTGGCCGCCGATGCTTGAGCTCAGCGCCGTCACCCTGGCCTACGGGCCGGTCCTGGCCGTTTCCGAAGCCACCCTGCGCATCGGCCAGGGCGAGATCGTCACCCTCATCGGGTCCAACGGGGCGGGCAAGACCACCATCCTGCGCGCCGTGTCGGGCCTGCTGGCACCGAAGTCCGGCGCCATCACCTTCCAGGGGCGGAATCTGGGCAGGCTCTCCCCGGACAAGATCGTGCGCCTAGGGTTGGCCCACTGCCCCGAGGGGCGGCAGGTGCTGGCAAGCCTAAGCGTGCGGGACAACCTGGAGCTGGGGGCCTACATCCGCTCCGACACGGCCGGCATCCGCCAGGACATGGAGTTGGTCTTCGACCTCTTCCCGCGCCTGCGGGAGCGGGCCGCGCAGTTGGCGGGAACCCTCTCCGGCGGCGAGCAGCAGATGCTGGCCATCGGCAGAGCGCTCATGTGCCGGCCGAAGCTCTTGCTCCTGGACGAGCCGAGCCTGGGGCTTGCGCCCATCATCGCCCAGGGAATCTTCAACATCATCACCAACCTGAACGCTCAGGGCGTGACCATCCTGCTGGTGGAGCAGAACGCCCACATGGCCATGAAGATCGCCCACCGGGCCTATGTGCTGGAGGCCGGGCAGATCGTGGCCCAAGGCCAGGCCAAGGATTTGGCAGGCGACGAGCGGGTGAAAAAGGCCTACCTGGGCTAGGGTCTGTTTCAAAAGCGTCTTTTGCCCCCTGGACGTTGTCTGGAAGTCGGCGTGAGCCGATTTTGGTCCAGGGCTGTACCGCATGAGTACACCCCCTGGCCCCAAAATAGGCTCTCTCCTCGCCAGGGAACAAAATCCATCATTTGGAAACAGACCCTAGTCCACTCCTTCTGGAAAAACGATGGGGGCATGCGGCTGTACAGGCGTCGGCAGAAGGCAACGGCGCCAGGCCATGCCCCCGCACCGCAGACAAGGGCGCCGCCCCGCGCCAGCCGGACAGGACGAAGCCGGCTTAGTGCTGGCAGCACAGCCTGCCGCATCTGCAGCACGCCAGTTGACGCTTGAATATCTCCCGATACAATGTATCATCAGGGCACCAATCAGAGGAGATACCCATGCGCCGGATAATCCCCCTTGTGCTCCTTGCCTGCCTGATCCTGCTCGCAGCCCAGCCCGCACTGGCTCAGCGCCGCGTGGCGCTCGTCATCGGCAACAGCATCCACGAGACCGTGCCCCTCAAGAATCCCGCCAACGACGCTCGCGCCATGGCCGCGACGCTCAAAGCCCTCGGCTTTGAGGTCATCCACCTGGAGAACGCCAGCCAGGCCGTGATGCTGGACGCCGTGAACACCCTGGGGCGGCAGCTCACCAAGGGCAGCGTCGGGCTGTTTTATTTTGCAGGCCATGGCGTCCAGTCCGCTGGCCACAACTACCTCATCCCGGTCAGTTCCGGCATCAACTCCGAGGCCGACCTGGAGTCCAGGGCCGTTGACGCCGGACTGGTGCTCGAGCGCATGGAGCAAGCGGGCAGCGACCTGAACATCGTCATCCTCGACGCCTGCCGCAACAACCCCTTTGCCAGGAAGTTCCGTTCCGCAGGGGGCGGCAAGGGCGGGCTGGCCGCCATGCAGGCCCCCAAGGGCTCGCTCATCGCCTTCGCCACCTCGCCAGGCTCCGTGGCCTCGGACGGGGCCGGGGAAAACGGGGTCTACACCAAGCACCTGCTCCAACACCTGCGCACCCCGGACCTGCAGGTGGAGCAGATGTTCAAGCGCGTCCGCAGCGGCGTGGTCGAAGAAACGCGCAGCCAGCAGTTGCCCTGGGAAACGACCTCCATCCAGGGCGACTTCGCCTTTGCGGGCGCTGCGGTTCCTGATGCGCCCATGGAGGAGCCCAAGGCCGTGCCCCAACCTGCCGAGCCCAAGGCCAAGCAGTCTCCCCTGCCCCGCTCCAGCGCCATCCAGGTGGAATTCGCCATGCTCCGCGAGAACGGCAAGAAGCCGCCCACGCCCGTGAAGACCGGCGACACCCTGAAGTCCGGCGACGCCTACTTCTTCCACGCCAAGACCAGCAAGGACTGCCATCTCTACCTCTTCCAGGTGGACTCGTCGGGCACGGTGTTCCGGCTGTTCCCCAACAGCGCGTACCACACCGGCGGCAATCCCATCCGGGGCAGGACGAGGATCACGCTGCCCAACGAGGGCGAGGTGTTCTACCTGGACCAGACCACGGGCAAGGAGGAGTTCTATTTCCTGGCCTCCCAGGAGCCCGTGTCGGCCTTGGAAGCTCTGGATGGCGGCACCGTGGACGGCATCATGCGCGCCGGGTTGACCCTGCGCGGACCGGCCGGGGTCAAGGCGGCGGCGGGCAAGGTCGCGGCCAGCGGCGGAGAGGCTTCGGCCCAGGTGCAGGAGTTCACCTTCAGCAACAGCTTCGTGCACGCTGTGACCGTCAACCACAGGTAGGTGGCAGCATGCGCTCGTCTGGCCCCCGTTCCCTGCGCTTTCTGCTCGCCTCCGCCCTGTTCGCCTCCACCCTGCTCGCCGCAGCGCTGTTTCCGGTGCCTGCGGCTCAGGCCCAGGCCCAGTCCCAGGAACGTATGGTGAGCAAGCAGGAGTTCATCGAAAAGCTGGGCAACAGCCAGCCCGCGCAGAGCCAGCCGCAAGGCATCCGGCTGCGCGGGCCGGGCGGGGTCAAATCCGGCGCTCAGACGGCCCAGGCGCCCAAGGAGATCGCCATCGCCATCCACTTCAAATACGACTCCACGGAATTGGCCGACGAGTTCTCCCGCGACCAGCTGCGCGAGGCGGGCGAGGCCTTCTCCTCCGATGAGCTGCGCGGTCTGGCCTTTGAGGTCGGCGGGCACACGGACGCCCTCGGCGCGGACGCCTACAACCTGGACCTGTCCGTGCGGCGCGCCCAGGCGGTCAAGGACGCCCTGTGCCGGGGCTCCCAGGTCGATTGCGGCAAGCTCCTGGTCAAGGGCTACGGAAAATCACAGCCCGTGGCCGGGAACGACGACGAGGCGGGCCGGGCGCTGAACCGGCGGGTGGTGTTCAAGAGGCTGGACTGAGGATCGGCCCGGAGTCCGGGTGGCTGGCGCGGAGCTGTGGCCCGGACCTCCAGACAATGATTTTCGGCGCTTAATAAGGCCCATTTTCCGTCGGGCACGATATGCGAAGGAGGACTTCCATGCGAAGGGCTCTGCTGCGGATCGCTCTATTGGCCATTGCCGTCATGAATTCCGCTTGCGCGGCGGGAATCTACCACGCCATCGCACCGGAGGGTGATGAGAACAATCTCAAGGCCCGCTATGAAGAGAACATCGCCCTCTTCGAGCCCCGGTTCGAGAACAACGCCCTGACCAACACGAACCTCATGTACCTCTGCGAGGCGTATTCCAAGACCAAGCGGTTCACGAGGCTCTCGTCCTGCCTCGACCGCATGGAAGAGCGCTACAACATGGGCGAGAAGACGTACTTCAATTTCGATCTCTACGATTTCGTGGTCCTCGGCCGGACCAAGGCCAAGATCGACCTGGGCGACTACGCAGGCGCGGCGGCATACAGCCAGGCCTACCTGGACCAGAAGAAGTCGGATCTCTCCCGCTACGCCCAAGTGCAGCTGCTGAGCTTCAACGGGCTGGCCAAGGCCTTGACCGGGGACGCGACGGGTGCGCGGGCAGTGGTGGAGCAGATGGAGAGCATCTACCTCGGCTATCCGTTCAACCTGCTCCAGCAGGACCGCGACGAGGGCGAGGCGAGAATTTACATGGCGCTCAACGACTACGCCAAGGCGTACGAGGTGATGCAGCGCGTGAGCGGATTTTCCGTGTTCACCATAGCCGTGGCCGAGACCGCCTTCGGCAGCACGGGTTGGTTCGTGTTCCGGGAGCTGCCGAACAAATTCATGAAGGCCAAGGCAGCCTACGCCATCGGACGGACGGAGGAGGCCAGGAAGAGCTACGACGAGTTGCTGGCCAATGAGCGGACCAGGGCTAACGGGGAAATCCTCTGGCAGCTGCTGTACGACCGCGGGCGCATGGCCGAGGCCGAGGGCAAGGGCGAGGTGGCCCTGCGCTTCTATCTGCAAAGCATCGAGGTGGTGGAGCAGCAACGCAAGTCCATCTCCTCGGAGACCTCCAAGATCGGCTTTGTGGGCAACAAGCAGGCCCTGTACACGGCCGTGGTGGACCTCCTGGTCCGCCAGGGGCAGTTTGGCAAGGCCTTCGAGTATGTGGAGCGCGCCAAGTCGCGCGCCCTGGTCGATCTCCTGGCCGAACGCCAGAACATCGTGCCCCAGAACCAGGCCAATACAGCGGCAACGCTCCAGCAGCTGGCCAGCCTGGAGCAGCGCTACAGGATATTGAGCCCAGGCGTGGAAGAACACAGAAGACTGCGCAGCGCCATGACCGACGCGGCCGGAGACCTCCGGCAAAAGGCCCCGGAACTGGCCTCGCTGGTGACGGTGGAAGCGCCCGCCGCCGCAGACATCCAGGCCCGGCTTGGAACGGACGAAACGCTGCTGGAGTTCTACGGCCAGGGCGACGACCTCTTCGTCTTCACCGTCACCCGCGACAGCACCACAGCGGCGAAGCTCAACGCCAAGGGCCTGGAGGACGAGGTGCGGGCCTTCCGCGACAGCCTGCGCGATGTGCGCGCCGATGCCCGCGCCGAGACCTGGAAGCCCCTGTCGCGCCAGCTGTACGACCGCCTCATCGCCCCTGTGGCAAACGCCCTGGCCAAGCCCAGGCTCATCATCGTGAGCCACGGCGCGCTGCACTACCTGCCCTGGGGCGCGCTCTTTGACGGCCAGCAGTTCCTGGTGGACCGGGTCACGCTGCACCAGCTGCCCTCGGCCAGCGTCATGCAGTTTTTGGCCGCGCGCAAGCCCGCCACGGCCAAGGACATGCTGCTTTTGGGCAACCCGGACCTGGGCCGACCGGACATGGACCTGCCCGGCGCCGAGGCCGAAGTCCGCGCCATCAAGGGCATCTGGCCCAACTCCACCATGCTCATGCGCAAAAGCGCCACCAAGGGCACGCTGCAAAAGGCCGGGCAGCTCTTCAAGGTCATCCATGTGGCGGCCCATGGAGAATTCCTGTCCGACCAGCCGCTGTCCTCACGCCTGCTGCTGGCCCCGGAGGGCGCGGACAACGGCCAGCTCACCGCTGGCGACCTCTACGGCATGCACCTCAACGCCGATCTGGTGACGCTCTCGGCCTGCGAGACAGGCATGGGCAAGGTGCTCTCGGGCGACGACGTGGTGGGTCTGACGCGCGGCTTCCTGTACGCCGGGTCAAACTCCATCGTGGCCAGCCTGTGGCCCGTGTCCGATGACGAGACCAAGTTCCTCATGACCAGCTTCTACACCAACCTGAAGCGGATGCCCAAGGCCAACGCCCTGCGCCAGGCCCAGCTGGAGACCAAGAAGAAGTACCCGCACCCGTTCTTCTGGTCCGCGTTCCAGTTGACCGGAATGGGCCGGTAGGCCAAGGAAGTCGGTAGGCCAAGGAAGTCGGCAGGCCAAGGGGGCCGCAGGCAGCTCTTGTCCGTGTTGCGTTGCCCGTTTACGTCCTTCACCTCGCGAACATGCGCGCAAGGTAGCCATCAACCGGGATGAGCGAGCCCAGCATGAGCACCACAGCGATCAGGATGTAGAGCACGTAGTGCTGGGTCAAGCCCTGCTGGAACTGGTGGAACCAGGCGAACCAGTGCTCGACCCGGCGTCCCAAGGGCACGAGCATCCTGTCGAGCACCACCTCATCCACATGGCTCTGCATCTTCGTCGGCTGCGGAAACAGGCCCTCGATGCGCGGCTCCTGCACGTGCGGCCGGAGCACCCAGCCGAACATCTCCACAATCATTTGCGCCAGCGACGAGGCCGTGTACTGCATGCGGCTGGTGGGTTGCGCATACCCGCAGTCCCAGGTGCCGGTCTGCGGCGCCTTGCTGGCGCGCCGGCATGCGGCCAGGCCCAGCAGCAAGGTGGCCGCAGCCAGGGCCACGGCCAGCACGCTGATGGTCTCCAGGGGCACGAGGCTGCCCAGGCCAGGGGCAGCCGCCCCAGACGCAGGGACAATGACCGCCATCACCGTGTCGAGCACCGGGACCACCAGCACAGGCGCCAGGCCGATGAACGCGCAGAGCAGGGCCAGCACGGCCATGGCCGCACGCATGGACAGGGCCGACTCATGGGCCTTGCCCGCAGCTGGAGTGCGGGGCTCGCCAAGAAACACCGCGCCGTAGACCTTGACGAAGCAGGCCACGGCCAGCGCGCCAATCATGGCCAGGACCGGCACGGCGAGCATGGCCGCCGAGGCGTCCACCCCGGCCACAGCCACGGTCCTGAACAGGCCCAGATACACGAACAGCTCGCTCACGAATCCGTTGAGCGGCGGCAGGCCGCAGATGGCCACCGCGCCGACCAGGAACATCCGCGCGGTCCAGGGCATGGTCTTGGACAGCCCGCCCAACTGGTCCAACTGCCGCGTGTGCGCGGCGTGATCCACCGAACCGGCGCAGAAGAACAGGAGCGACTTGAAGAAGCTGTGGTTCCAGACGTGCAGCAGGCAACCGGCCAGCCCCAGGACCACCCACTCCGCATGGCCTGTCGAACGCCCCAGCACGGCCAGGCCGAGGCCCATGAGGATAATGCCGATGTTCTCCACGCTGTGGTAGGCCAGAAGCCGTTTCAGGTCGTGCTGGCCGATGGCGAAGACAACCCCCAGAAGGCCGCTCACGGCGCCCAGGGTAAGGATCAGCCCGCCCCAGACCTCGGGGGGATTAGGCAGAAGCCACAGGAAGCGCACCAGACCATAGATGCCCATCTTGAGGACCACGCCCGAGAGCATGGCCGACACGTGGCTGGGCGCATTGGCATGCGCGCCGGGCAGCCAGAAGTGCAGCGGCATGATGCCCGCCTTGAGCCCGAAGCTGATCAAGGCCAGGAAGAACAGGGAGCTCTGCACGCCCAGGCCGAGGGTTCCCGCGGCCACCGGCAGGAGGGCGTAGGAGCCCGTGGCCCAGCGCCACAGGGCGAACAGGGCGAACAGCGTCAGCGTGCCGATGTGTGTGGCGAACAGGTAGATGAACCCGGCCCGGCGGGACTCCTCCCGGTTGTCCTCGGTGCTGACGAGCAAGAACCCGGACAGGGCCATGAACTCCCAGCCCAGCAGAAACGTCAGGGCATGCCTGCCGATGACCAGAAGCGACATGCCCGCGACCAGGAGCCCCCAGAACAGCTGGAGCTTGCGGGCGTTGCGCTGGTGGCGGTCCTGCGGCCAGTAGCCCAGGCCGTAGAGCGAACCGAGGGCGCCCACAAGGAAAATCGGCACGAGGAAGAATGCGCTCAAGGCGTCCAGACCCACGACGCCGTTGTCCACCGCAGGCCAGGGAAAGGCGGCCACAGACAGCCCTTCGGCCGCCTGGCCGGCCTGGTCAGCCTGGCCAGTCAGACAGGCCAGCGCCCCGGCCAGGCCCGCCAGGCCGGCCAAAGCCATGAGCCCGGCCGCGAAACGCTGGCCCAGGAGCGACGAACGCGGCAGAAAGAGCCCTGGCAGACCGCTTCCTGCGGCCAAGGCCATGGCGATGAGGACCAGGGTCAGCGACATGCGTTCCTCCCCTCCCGCGGTCTTGCGGGCCGCAGCGTGCTCCCTCGGGCGCTCATGCGCCCTGCCCGCCAGTCTGTCCGCCAGCCTGTCCGCCAGCCGGGGCAACGCACGGCGCGGCGAACACGGCCTCGGCGCGCGTCAACACCTCCAGCAGTTCAACACGCGGGGCCTGCCGCCCCAGGGCCGCCTTGACCTCCTTGTCCCGCAGCACAAGCCCCAGGCGCGAGAGCAGGTGCAGATGCGCCCGGATGGTCGGGGTGATGAGCAGAAACAGGGTGTGCACCGGCTGCCCGTCGATGGCCTGGAAATCTATGGGCTGCTTCAAAAAGCAGATGGTCACCGCGGGTTTCGTGATGTGCAGGATGACCGGGTTGCGCACGTGCGGAATGGCGATGCCCCCGCCGATGCCCGTGGAGCCCAGGGCCTCCCGCGCCAGGAGCACCTGGAACAGGAACTCGCGGTCCACCTCCTCCGGCAGGGTCAGCATGTCCAGAATGCCCCTGAGCACCGAGGTCTTGTCGCTGCCCTGGACCCCGTACAGCACATCCCCGGCCTGAAGCGCGTCGGCGAGGCTGAGCGATGCATTCCTTGGATGCTGAGCCTGCTCAAAGACGTCCGCAGCGATGTCCATCTGCCTGGAGGTGGCCCATTCCAGCAGCTCGGACCGATTGAACCGGTACTGATTGTCGATGTGGTAGGCCGGGATCACCCCGTCCTTGATCCACCCGTAGATCACATCCTCGGACACCCTGAAGAGCGTGGCGGCATCCTTGACTGACAACTGCATGTGTGGCCCCCGGAAACGGTTTCGCGTACAACTCTGGATGCTCAATACCCCTTGCGGCTCATCAGGAAAAGTTCAACCAGCGCTTCATGAAACGCCTCTGCCGGGCGCGCTCCCGGCTGCGGCCCGCGTTCATGTGACCCGGCCGAGCAGGCGCAGCAGCCCGTCGAGGATGGTCAGCGGGTGCGGCGGGCAGCCGGGAATGTACAGGTCCACCGGCAACAGCGCGCCTGCGCCGTCGCAGGCCTGGGCATGGCCGAGGTAGGGCCCGCCCGCGATGGCGCAGGCGCCCACGGCGATGACGATCTTGGGCTCCGGCACGGCAGCAAAGGTCTTCTTCAGGGCCAGCAGCATGTTCTGCGTCACCGGGCCGGTGATGAGCAGCCCGTCGGCGTGGCGCGGCGCGGCCACGAACTGGATGCTGAAGCGCCCCAGGTCCCAGCCCACGGTGCCGAGCACGTTCACGTCGGCCTCACAGGCGTTGCAGCCGCCGGCGCTCACCTGGCGCAGCTTGAGCGAGCGGCCGAACAGGCCAAGCAGCCGGGGCTCCAGGGCCTCGGCCAGGCGGACCTGGGGCAGGCCCGGCCCCAGGGACAGGTCTTCGCGGCGGCGCGTCGCCAGCCGGTGCTCCGGGGTGAAGGCCAGGGCTTTCGTCGGGCACAGGGCGGCGCAGTCCCCGCAGAACAGGCAGCGGCCCAGGTCGAGGCGCAGCCCGCCAGAGTTTCCGGCCAGTTGTCCGCCCAGTTGTCCGCCGAGTTGTCCGCCGAGTTCTCCGTCAACAAAGCTGATGGCCTTGGTGGGGCAGGATTCGGCGCACAGGCGGCAACCCTCCGGGCACTTGCCGGCGTCAATGACCGGGTGGCCGCGCAGGCGGTCCGGCAGCTCGGGCGGGGGGCCCGCCGGGTAGCGCATGGTGCGGTGGCCCTGCTGCAGCCGGGCTTGCAGGATCTTCAGCATCGTGCGTTCCCCCTCCGTGTCCGTCGCCCAGGCCCCGGCCTCATAAGTCAAACCCGCAGTAGGAAAGGTTGAAGCTCTTGTTGCACAGCGGAAAGTCGGAAATCTGCTGGCCGCGCAGGGCGTAGGCCAGGCCGCTCCAGTTGCGGAACGAGGCGTCCACGATCTTGTAGCGGCTGAACCGGCCCTCCTCGTCGGTGATGGCCACATGGCAGACCTCGCCGCGCCAGCCCTCGTTCAGGGTCACGACAAAACCCGCCGGGGCCAGGGGGCCATATGGCACCTGCCGCACCCCGGCAGGCATGGCCCGCAGCTGCTCCCGGACGAAACGCAGGGAATGGAGGATCTCCATCCAGCGCGTATACGCGCGGGCGAAAACGGCGCCCGTGCCGACCACAGCCATGGGGAGATGGACGAAACGGAAGAGCCCGCAGGGCTGGTCCTGCCGGATGTCCCGTTGCAGCCCCGAGGCGCGGGCCGCCGGGCCGACGATGCCCAGGTCGATGGCGGCCTGCCGGGAAAGCGGCCCGGTGCCCTCGAAACGGGCCATGACCGAGGGCGTGTCCCAGAGCAGGTTGATGGCCACGTGGGCATCCTTCTCGGCCAGGTCGAGCTGGTGCAAGAGCGCGTCGATGCGCGCGGTGTCGACGTCGAAGCCCACCCCGCCGGGCCGGATCATGCCGCGTCCGAAGCGGCTCCCGCACAGCATGGCCGTCATGGCATGCAATTTTGCTGCGCGACTCGCCCAGGTGACGCCGGACGCCAAGGGCGAAGTGGGTGAGTTCGCCTATACCCGCGACATGGCCCTGGCGTTGCTGCGCCTGCCCAAGACGGCCTCAGACGGCGAAGGCTTGTGCACGGAGAAGTCGTTTTCACCCGAATGGAATAAGCAGTATCGGCCTGCGAGCTGAGTGCTACCTGCGCCAGTCCTGTGCTAATTTGCTATCAAATTGGAAGCATTTGGCGCATGTTTCATAAGGACTAGGTGCCAATTTGGCATGTCATTTCCTTGAGGCCCAGGTGCTGCGTGGCTGATTTGTATCAGTACAACACCCGGCCCGAATGTGCGATGCTTGGCGTATGAGCACTGCACCTTCTGCCACACCGGGCTTTCTGCTGGCCCCCACACGTTTTCTGTTTTTCACCGGCAAGGGTGGGGTGGGCAAGACCTCGCTCTCCACCGCCGCCGCCATTGCGCTTGCCGATGCCGGCGAGCGCGTGCTGCTGGTCA
>MGTN01000019.1:0-8490 GCA_001799475.1 Desulfovibrionales bacterium GWA2_65_9
AGCCCGTGGCCGAGGCCAAGAGCGAAGCCGCTCCCGAAACTGTCGCCAAGGCTGCCCCGGCCGAGACCCCGACCCCCGCAGCCATGGCTCCGGCCGAGCCCAAGCCCGCCCAGGCAGAAGCCTCCCCGGCCGAAGACTTGGACGAGGACGGCAAGAAGAAGCGCAAGCCCAAGCGCGAGGTCATCGTGCCTGCTGCGCCCCAGGTGCGCATCATCTCCCGGCCCGAGCCCGGCAGCACTCCCCCGCCCCAGCCCCAGGCCTCGGCCAGGCGTCCCGAATTCTCCGCCGGCCATGACGGCGGCGCGCGTCCCTACACCCCGCATCCCGGCGGCACCCGGCCCCAGGCCGATGGTCCCCGTGGCGGCGGCTATGGCGGCGGCGCGCAGGGTCAGCGTCCCCCGGCTCCGGGCGGCTACCAGCGTCCGCCCAGCAGCGCTCCGGGCAGCAGCTACGGCTTTCCGCGTCCGCCCAGCAGCGCACCGGGCAGCAGCTACGGCCAGCAGCGTCCTGCCGGTCCTGGCGGTCCTGGCGGTCCCGGCATTGCACCAGCAATTCCGCCCAAGGAAGGCGAAGACCGCGCCCGCAGAAAGCCGCATCGCGTGGTGGAATTCCCCACCGGCGGCGGCAGCGAAGAGGACCGCCGCAAGGCCAGCGCCTCGGCGGCCAAGAAAAAGACCAACTTTGCGCCCGCGCCCGTCGTGTCCGAGGACGGCGAATCGCCCATGCGGCTCAAGTCCTCGCGGCGCAAGAAGCATCGCGGCGGGGTTGAGCAGCGCGAGGAGATCAAGCCCGTCGGCAAGCGCAAGATCCGCATCGACGAGCACATCCGTCTGTCCGACCTGGCGCACCAGATGGGCATCAAGTCCCAGGCCATCATCAAGGCCCTGTTCGCCATGGGCGTCATGGCCACCATCAACCAGGCCCTGGACATGGACACCGCCACCCTGCTCGCCAGCGAGTTCGGGCACGAGGTGGAGAACGTCTCCTTTGACGAGCAGGAATTCCTGGTTGTCGGCTCGCCGGACACCGCAGAGGACATGAAGTCCAGGCCGCCGGTGGTCACCATCATGGGCCACGTCGACCACGGCAAGACCTCGCTCCTCGACGCCATCCGCATGACCAGCATCGCCTCGGGCGAAGCGGGCGGCATCACCCAGCACATCGGCGCGTACCATGTGGCCACCAACCGGGGCGAGGTCGTGTTCCTCGACACCCCGGGCCACGAAGCCTTCACCGCCATGCGTGCCCGCGGCGCACAGGTGACCGACATCGTCGTGCTCGTGGTCGCCGCCGACGACGGCGTCATGGACCAGACCCGCGAGGCCGTGAACCACGCCAAGGCGGCCAAGGTGCCCATCGTGGTCGCGGTGAACAAGATCGACAAGGAAGGCGCCAACCCCGACCGCGTGAAGCGCGAACTGGCCGAGTTCGACCTCGTGCCGGAAGAATGGGGCGGCACCACCATCTTCGCCAACGTGTCCGCCAAGCAGCGCATCGGCCTGGACGAACTGCTGGAAATGATTCTGCTCCAGGCCGAAGTGCTGGAGCTCAAGGCCAACCCGGCCAAGCCCGCGCGCGGGCACATCGTCGAGGCCAAGCTGGACAAGGGCCGCGGCCCGCTGGGCACCATGCTCATCCAGGAAGGCACGCTCAAGACCGGCGACGCCTTTGTCTGCGGCACCGCGCACGGCAAGGTCCGCGCCATGTTCAACGACCAGGGCCGCAAGATCAAGCAGGCCGGGCCGGCCATTCCGGTGGAGATCCAGGGCTTTGACGTCGTGCCCGAGGCCGGCGACGAGTTCGTGGTCGTGGCCGACGACAAGGTCGCCCGCAAGATCGCCGAGAGCCGCGCCTCCAAGCAGCGCGAAAAGGACCTCGTGGGCAAGAGCAAGGTCACGCTGGAGTCCTTCCTGCTGTCCAAGCCCGCCAACGAGGCCAAGACGCTCAACCTGGTGCTCAAGGCCGACGTGCAGGGCTCGCTTGAGGCCATCACCGAGGCCGTGAACAAGCTCTCCACCGACGAGGTCAAGATCCAGGTGGTGCATGGCGCCACGGGCGGCCTCACCGAATCCGACATCCTGCTGGCCACAGCAAGCCAGGCCATCATCATCGGCTTCAACGTGCGTCCCACGGCCAAGGTCAAGGACATGGCCGACAGCGAGCACGTGGAGATCCGCTTCTACGACATCATCTACAAGCTCGTGGGCGAGATCAAGGACGCCATGAGCGGCATGCTCACCCCGGACATCCTGGAAGTGTACCTGGGCCAGGCCGAGGTGCGCGAGACCTTCACCGTGCCCAAGGTCGGCATGGTCGCCGGCTGCGGCGTGGTGGACGGCAAGCTCACCCGCGCTGCCAAGGTGCGCCTGCTGCGCGAAGGCGTGGTCATCTACACCGGGCAGCTCAGCTCGCTCAAGCGCTTCAAGGACGACGCCAAGGAAGTGGCCAAGGGCTACGAGTGCGGTGTGGGCCTGGAGAACTTCAACGACATCAAGATCGGCGACATCATCGAGGCCTTCGAGACCAAGGAAGTCGCCAGGACGCTCGACTAGGGCGTCCGCCAGAGCTATGACTGAGAATGGGTGTGCATGATCATCGGCGTGATGACGCTTGAGTTCCGCCTGCACGGCAACGACTCGCTGAAAGGCAAGCGCCAGGTGGCCCAGAGCCTGAAACAGAAGCTGCGCAACACCTTCAACGTTGCCGTAAGCGAGGTTGACGCCCAGGAGGCCCACCAGAAGCTGGTGCTGGCCGTGGTCACGGTGTCCGGAGAGACGGCCAGGGTGGAGAGCAGCCTGGCCAAGGCCCTGGCCATGGTCGAGGCCATTTCCCCGGCGGAACTTGTGCGCTGCGACACGGAAGTGTTCAGCAGCAGCGGGGAGGCATAAATGAAGAGTTCAGGCAGCAGACGGTCCATCCGCCTGGCCGATCTCATCCACCGGGAGCTGGCCAACCTGCTCCTGGAGGAAGTCCAGGACCCGCGCCTGGAGCTGGTCAGCCTCTCCGGGGTCAAGCTCAACTCGGACATCAGCATCGCCCTGGTGAGCTTCACCGTGGGCGGCGGCGCGGAGCGCCGCAAGCAGGCCCTGGACGGCCTGAACAAGGCCAAGGGGTTCCTGCGCTCCGGTCTGGCCAAGCGGCTCAACATGCGCTCCCTGCCGGACCTGCGCTTCGCCCACGACGACTTCCTTGAGGACATGGTCTATGCCAAGCCCGATCACCCAGATAGCTGACCTCATCCGCAGGACGGACAGCTTTTTGGTGTCCTCGCACGCCAACCCGGACGGCGACGCCATCGGCTCCACCGTTGCCTTGGGGCACATCCTGGCGCACATGGGCAAGGAGTTCTGCCTCTACAACCGCTCCGGCCTGCCGGCGCAGTTCGACTGGCTGCCCCTGCCCGGCCCCATCCACCACACCCTGGTCGGCTGCGAGGCCAACTGGATCTTCGTGCTGGACTGCGGAGCCCAGAGCCGCGTGGGCGATGAACTTTTCCGGATCATGGGCACGCGGCCCATCGCCAATGTGGACCACCACCTGGGCAATCCGAATTTCGGCCAATTCAACTGGGTGGACGAGTCCTACCCGGCCGTGGGCGCCATGATCGCCGACCTGGCAGACGAGCTCTCCATCCCGCTCACCGGCCCCCTGGCCGAGGCCGTGTACCTGGGCATTGTCACGGACACCGGGTTCTTCACCTTTGACAACACCACCCCGGCTGTGCTGGAACTGGCCGCGCGGCTCATCCGCCTGGGGCTGAACCCCGGCATTGTCAACGCCAAGATCCGCAATCAGTGGGGCGTGAACCGCTTCCGCCTCTGGGGCGAGTCCTTTGCCACCACGGAACTGTTTTTCGGCGGGCAGGTGGCCGTGGCCTATGTCACCCTGAACATGATGGAGCGCAGCGACACCAGCCCCGCGGACTGCGAGGAGATCGTCAACTTCCTGCGCCGCCTGCGCGGCGCGCGGGCAGCGGCCATCCTGCGCGAAGAGCCGGACGGCAGCTACAAGTTCAGCCTGCGCTCCACCGGAGCGGACAACGTGCAGGCCGTGGCGGCCCTGTTCGGCGGCGGCGGCCACCGCAACGCCTCTGGCGGCACCATCAACGCCGGTTTCCTCTCGGCCAAGAAACGCCTGGTCGAGGCCCTTGGCGAAAGCCTCGGTCTGGTGTAGAGGGTGGGCAGACGGCGCAAGAAGACGGAAGGCCAGCTCGATGGCCTGCTGGTGCTGAACAAGCCCAGCGGCCCGACCTCGGCCGGGTGCCTGAACAGCATCAAGCATGGGCTGAGCCAGGGCAAGATCGGCCACGCCGGGACGCTCGACCCGCTGGCCGAGGGCGTCCTGCTGGTTCTTTTGGGCCGCGGCACCAAGCTGGCCGGGTATCTGACCAGCGGCAACAAGGTCTATTCCGGGCAGATGCGCCTGGGCGTGACCACCGACACCTTCGATATGGAAGGCAAGGTGGTGGCCGAGGCCGGGCTCGAAAATATTTCGCAAGACGATGTGCGGGCGGCGATCCTGTCCTGGAAGGACCTCACGGAACAGGAAGTGCCCGCTTACTCCGCGGCCAAGCACGAGGGCAAGCCCCTCTATGAACTCGCCCGCAAGGGGGAGTTTGTGCCGGTCAAGGAGAAAAGCATCGAGATACACGAGGTTGAACCGCTGGAAATTGAGCTTCCCACAGCACGATTCAGGGTGCGTTGCCAGGCAGGCACGTACATTCGATCCCTGGTCCACAGCTTGGGGATACGGCTAGGCTGCGGCGCAAGCCTGGCCCAGCTCACGCGGGAAGCCTGCGAGCCCTACCGGCTTGCAGACGCCCACAGCCTGGATGCGGTTCTTGGCGAGCCGGAGCTTTTTGCGCAGCGGGTCATTCCGCTGGCGAAGATGCTCCCGCACTGGCGCACCATCGTGCTCCCTCCCCCCCTGGCGGCCCTCGTGAAGAACGGGGCCTGGCTGCCGGTGGGCGGCCCAAGCGGACCAGAGCTACTCGGCACGCCCGAGGAGCAGGTCATGCTGGTCGAGGAGAGCGGCGAACCGGTGGCGCTGGCGCAGGCCCAGACCAAGGACGGCATCTTGCGCTGGATGATTCTGCGTGGACTGTGGCAGGAAGGCGACGCGGCAATCTGAACGGGGGAGCTCCCGGCATAACCCGGATTCCGCAATGATCGGATCCGGCCAAGGAGGACACTGCTGTGGTCATGACGCCTGAAGGAAAGACCAAGGTCATCGAGGACTACAAGACCCACGATGGCGACACCGGCTCCCCGGAGGTGCAGGTTGCGCTTTTGACCGAGCGCATCACCTACCTCACCGAGCACTTCAAGGTGCACAAGAAGGACTTCCACTCCAAGACCGGCCTTTTGAAAATGGTCGGCCAGCGCAGGAAGCTTCTGAACTACCTGAAGAGAGAGGACGTCCAGCGCTACCGCACGCTCATCGAGCGCCTGGGCCTCCGCAAGTAGATAAACCGACCCGTGCGGGCGGGGGCGCAAAAGCCCCTGCCCGTGCGGACCAACCAGCACGGGCGCGAAGGTCGCGTCCGCTGAACCTCGCCCATGACGCAGGACTCACTTAAAGCCCCCCTTTAGTTGGCTGCGGAAAGCGTTTTTGCGCGCGTCCAATTGGCAGATTGGCGACAGGCGCGCAACAGCCCTTCCCCAAGCCGGCTAGATTCCCGGGCCCGAGCAGCGTCAGGGCGGCAAATCACAAGGAGCTTCAATGCTAGTACCGTTTGCACCGACACGCCTCACCACCAAGGCCGGTAACCTTGAGATCATCATGGAGACCGGCAAGATGGCCAAGCAGGCCAGCGGCTCGGTCTGGGTCCAGTCCGGCGGCACCGTGGTGCACGTCACGGCCGTGAACCAGCACCTGGAGGTCGACCGCGGCTTCTTCCCGCTGACCGTCAACTACCAGGAGATGTCCTACGCCGCAGGCCGCATCCCCGGCAGCTACTTCCGTCGCGAGATCGGCCGCCCCAGCGAGCGCGAGACCCTGGTCTCCCGCCTGATCGACCGGCCCATCCGCCCGATGTTCAAGAAGGGCTTCCGCGACGAGGTCCAGATCATCGCCACGGTGCTCTCCGCCGACGACACCATCAACCCGGACGTGCTGGCCATCACCGGCGCCTCCTGCGCCCTGCACCTCTCGCACATGCCCTTTGAAGGCCCCATCGCCGGTGCCCGCGTGGGCTACGTGAACGGCGAGTTCGTGCTCTTTCCGAGCTACAAGCAGATCACCAACGAAAGCACGCTGAACCTCATCTTCGCCGCCACCCGCGATGCCATCGTCATGGTCGAGGGCGGAGCCGAGTTCGTCAGCGAAGAGCTGGTGGTCGACGCCCTGGAATGGGCCCACAAGCAGCTCACCCCGGTGTTCGACATCCAGGACGAACTGCGCAAGCTCGTCGGCAAGCCCAAGCTTGAAGTGGTGGCC
Organism: Desulfovibrionales bacterium GWA2_65_9; assembly: GCA_001799475.1. Classification (GTDB taxonomy): domain Bacteria; phylum Desulfobacterota; class Desulfovibrionia; order Desulfovibrionales; family Desulfovibrionaceae; genus Humidesulfovibrio. The sequence goes on from MGTN01000019.1 coordinate 6,439, forward strand.
CCGGTCATCGACGAGGCCGTGCAGGCCGTTGTCGAGGAGATCGCCACCCCGGGCCTCAAGGCCGCCTTCGCCATGACCGAGAAGGGACCGCGCCGGGAGGCCAAGTCTGCGGCCAAGGCCCTGGCCATGGACGCCGTGGCCGCCAAGTTCCCGGACGACTCCGAGGCCCTGCGCCAGGCCGGGACTGTGGTCGGCACCCTGGAGAAGAAGATCGTGCGCGAGCGCGTGCGCTCCGAGAAGATCCGCATCGACGGCCGCGACCTGACCACTGTGCGCCCCCTGTCCATCGAGGCCGGCACCCTGCCCATGACCCACGGCTCGGCCCTGTTCACCCGTGGCGAGACCACGTCCCTGGCCGTTGTCACGCTCGGCAGCTCGCGCGACGAGCAGCGCATCGAGACCCTCGTCGGCGAGGACACCAAGCGCTTCATGCTGCACTACAACTTCCCGCCCTACTGCGTGGGCGAAGTGCGCATCCTGCGCGGCCCCAGCCGCCGCGACATCGGCCACGGCGCCCTGGCCGAACGCTCCATGCTCCCGGTCCTGCCGAACCCCGACGACTTCCCCTTCACCCTGCGCGTGGTCAGTGAGGTCATGGACTCCAACGGTTCCTCCTCCATGGCCACCATCTGCGGCGCCAGCCTCGCGCTCATGGACGCGGGCGTGCCCATCAAGGAGCCCGTGGCCGGTATCGCCATGGGCCTGATGAAGGAAGGCGACGAGTACATCGTGCTGACCGACATCCTCGGTGACGAAGACGCCCTCGGCGACATGGACTTCAAGGTGGCCGGCAGCGCCCGTGGCATCACCGGCATCCAGATGGACATCAAGATCATGAGCGGCATCCCCTACGACGTGCTGCGCCGCGCCCTGGCCCAGAGCCGCGACGCCCGCCAGCACATCCTGGAGCACATGGCCATGTGCCTGGCCGCGCCCCGGCCGCAGCTCTCCGAGCTGGCCCCGCAGATGGAGGTCGTGTTCATCAATCCTGAGAAGATCCGCAGCGTCATCGGACCCGGCGGCAAGAACATCAAGGCCATCACCGCCGAGACCGGAGCTTCCATCGACATCGAGGATTCCGGCAAGGTGGCCATCTTCGCCCCGACCAGCGAGAGCCTGAAGAAGGCCAAGGCCATGGTGCAATACTACGACCAGACCCCGGAGCCGGGCCGCAACTACCTGGGCACTGTGCGCAAGATCCTGGAAGTGGGCGCCCTGGTGGAGATCCTGCCCGGAGCCGAGGGCATGCTGCACGTGTCCCAGCTGGACATTGAGCGCATCGAGAACGTCACCGACATCCTGCAGCTGGGCCAGGAGGTCTGGGTCAAGGTCATCGAGCTCGAGGCCAATGGCCGCATCCGCCTCTCGCGCAAGGCCTGGCAGATGGAGCAGAATGGCGAGACCATCAACATCGACGACTTCCGCCGCCCGCCTGCGCGCGAAGGCGACCGTGGTGGCGACCGCGGCCGTGGCGGCGACCGTGACCGCGGCCGTGGCCCGCGCCGTTAGAGAGCACGACTGAACGGGGCTGCCCTGAGCGTCCACTGGCCTAAGGCCGGACGCTTGGGGCAGCCCTTTTTGTTTGGCCTTGGTCGATTGTTTGGTCTTAGTCGATGCGGGGCGAGTGTCGCGTCCTCGAAGAAAGTGTCCGCTCTTGTTGCCTGCACGTGCCCAAAATTCTCGTAACACTTGGCCGGACAGGGACGCAAAGCACCTGGATTGGAACCCGAAGGTTTTCACCGGACAGCAGCAATGATCAATTGGCCTGTGCTGCGGCGCTTCCTACGGAGTCAACATCGTCGGTGCGCAGGTAAACCCATTGCGCGGGCACGGCACTAGCTGCCGGGCTTCTCCAGGGTGACGCCCACGGCAAAGCCCTTGATGTCCCAGGGCAGGCGCTGCCGGGCCTGCTTCAGGGCGAAGGCCTCCACCTCGTTGTGCCAGACGGCGAAGTCGCGCACCAGCTGGCTCGCCAGCGGGGTCAGCTCGTAGCCCTTGCGGCCGCTGGCCTTGGCCAGAAGCGGCTCGCCCAGGGCCTGTTCGGTGCGCTTG
>MGTN01000019.1:8522-9743 GCA_001799475.1 Desulfovibrionales bacterium GWA2_65_9
GCGTTATATGAAATGCGACACAGACCAATTTACCTTGGAGTAGTGTAATTACTACCAATGAGCAATCGTCTTGAATCCATAAAAGAAGAAGTGAAAGCCTTGCATAGTTCTAGTCCCGATGAATGTATGCGGACTTGGTTTTACGAAGGGCATGTCGCGCTCGTTGCGCGAAACGCGCAAGAAATCGCAAAGAAGGTGGGGGCTGATATAGAAATTTCTGTGTTGGCATCACTTTTTCACGATATTGCTCGAACATGGGATGTCAATGATGAACCAGCACTCATGAATGAAAGCTTGAGCAAGGCCGAAGAGCTGATGAAAAAACACGGCTATTCCGACGACGAAGTCGAGCAAGTAAAACAGGCCATTTTGGCACATAGTTGTCGTGAAAAAGCTCCTGACACCAAGGAAGGAAAAGTCTTAGCGACAGCTGACGCATTAGCCCACCTTCTCAGCGATTTCTATTTTATCCTTCCTTTCTATGGCTGGCTTACAGTCTCCGAAAATTTCGATGGATACAAACGTTGGCTTTTTGAAAAAATCGAGCGCGACATACACAAAAAGATTTTTTGGGATGAGTATAAAGATCGTGCAAAGCCAAAGTACGAGGCGATAAAAGCCACTTTCACTTCTTCATAATCATAGTAAAGGTCTGTGTCACACATCATATAACACGGCGTATACGCAACTCTGCTTCGCTCCGCAGCGCATACACGCGAACGTTGCGCAAAATCGCGTCGCTGCGCTCCGCTCCTTTTGCGCAACGCCGGCGCCTGTCGTCGCTGTCGCACTCGTCGCGTCGCTTCGCTCGCGACATCGCGCAACAGCGCCTATACGAAATTCCTCGGTGCGCTTGACGCGCCCCTCGTCACTTCGCATCAGGCGCCGGCGTTAGCCGACATTACAAAATATTTTAACCACCAAAACTATGTCAATCGAAAAAGGTTTTGAGTTCAGCCAAGAAGGCCAAGTAGAACTCGATAAAATTAGAAAAAAGGCAGAAAAAAATGATGTTACATACGAGCTCAATCGTTGGTTTGGGCAACGCATGCGTCAAGATGATCCTGAACTTTTGCGTATTCAAAAACAAGGTTTTGTATCCGAGGCAGTCTCTTTCTTAAAATCAGCAATGCCCGAAGGTATGAAGTATGGCAAAGCGACAAAAGAAGAGCGATTAACAACTTAAATCCTGCGTGAAAATGACCAGCACTTTTACAATAA
>MGTN01000020.1:0-2456 GCA_001799475.1 Desulfovibrionales bacterium GWA2_65_9
TTCCGGACAGGATAGTTGTTGATTCATTGTCGGCGCTGTCGATAGCATTCGAGAAGGAGGAGGCATACAGGAAATATCTGAGGGAACTCTTCGAGGCCCTTGAAGTGAGCAATGCTGTAAGCCTTGTGCTGAGTGAAACAGAACAGAACCCAAAGGTATACAGCAGGACAGGGGTTGAGGAGTTCCTTGCGGACGGGGTCATAGTGCTTTACAATCTTAAGAGGGACGGCAAGAGGGAGAACGCGCTCGAGATACTCAAGCTGCGCTCCTGCAGGCACAAGAAGGGGATTGTGCCTTACACTTTCACAAAGAACGGGCTGGAAGTGTCAGTGAAGTAGTGCGCTTACCCGGAAATGCATATTTTGCCGATAGGGCACATATAAGTCAATTGCCTTATAAAAACAAAAGTGTATTATAGAGGCAGGACAATGTAATTGCTATGAATGCAGGAAAAAGCTCTGTTTTTGCCTTGATATTGGTGGCAATAATTCTTGCACAGGCATCTTTCATAAGCGGCACAACCATGGTCAAAGAAATTCCAATTAACCTTGATGAGGAATTCACAATTTATGATGGCCAGATTGGAAACCTGCAAAGCGAGAATGTGACCATTGAGGTACTTGAAATTGAAATGAACAACAATGATTGTGTACCAGAAGAAAATACCGTGTGCGTCCAAAACTCGGAATCCCTCCCTTCAGCGGTCTTGCTTGTTACAAAAAATTATTTGGAAGATGTGATTTCGGCCTCCGCGCAGACAAAACTTTCCATCGAATATGGCGGGACGCGGGAAGCATTCGGCCTGAAAATCACAAACACCTACATAAAAAAGCAAGGTGATGAGAAATATGCCAGTTTGGAATATGCCGGTTTTGTTGTAACAAAACCTGAAACTGAAATTGTTTATGCCGACCTCGGCGAGGATTTCAAGCTGAAAGTATTGCAGACAGCAGTGATAAATGGCAATGTTGCAATAAACAACGGGGTTCTGAAAATGACCCTTAACAGCATTGTTTATGCGCGTGACAATTATACAAAGGGCAATTATGTGTCCCTTACCCTGAGCGAAGCCGGGGGAGGCATTGGCGAGATAAAAATAAGGGAAGGGGAAAAGGCGCAATTCGGAAACTTTGTTGTTTATTTCAATGATTTGGGGGATTCGACAGCCTCATTCAGGGTTGTTGAGGCGGAAAAGCCCCCTGAAGGGATATATGTCGGATTGGGCGAGAAGTTTGACCTGCAGCAAAGCCAGAAAGCTGTTGTGAAGGGAACCGGAATGGAAATTTACCTCAGCGATATTTACGTGGAGAAAATTCAATGCATACAGGCACCCTGCCCCGAGGGAAGGATGACCGCAGCCCTTGAAATATCCATGCCCTATTGGAAGGCACAGGGCAGCACAGAGGTTTCGGCAAATACATCCGAAACATCCATTAAGCCCGCATATGCGGGTGGCACAGGCACGACAATTTATCTCAATTCAGGCGAATCCGCACAGGTTTTTGGTTACAAAATCAGTGCAACATCAATAAGTGAAAAAACCGCAACGCTTGTTGTGGAAGAAAATGATGAGCCCAAGCCTGAAATAGTGGAGGCATATCTTGACGAGAAATTCAAGATAGTGCAGGGCCAGAAGGCAATAATATTGGACGGGCGTATCATGGAGGCAAGGGTGCTCAATGAGGCAATGGAGCTTCAATTGCAGGCATTTGTTTTCACTGCATGCGCGGAAAATTCAAATGGCACAGGACAGCAAATTTATGCAAAAAAATGCGATACACGGGTAGTTGCGCAGGTAAGCGCATCACAGGACCAGGGAAATGGCACAGGAGTGGGAACTGAACTCAGCATACGCGAAGGCGAGCAAGCGCAGTTCCTTGGCTATAACATCAGGTTCGCGGACTATTATGAAAATGGCACAGGAGTGTTCGTGGTCAGCAAGGGAATTCAGAATGAAATTATAAAAGTGAAGCTTGATGAGAAGTTTGGCCTTGGGAAGGGCCAGATAGCAATTGTTGTTAATGAGGATGTTTACATCAGGATGAATTCACTTAGTTATGCGAAATCCATTCCGCCCCAGAACCCGGTTGCAAATGTAAGCATATGGAATAGCCAGGGGTTGTATGATACATACGATTCGGTTCCGACGTATGATTTGAGGGCGGGCGAAGAGATAGAGATTTACGGGGTTAAGATAAGGTTCATCGGGCTTGATGACACATACAATACTGGAACATTCATTGTAACCAAGCAGGGCGCCGATGAAATAATCAATGTCCATGTTGATGAAAAGTTCAAGCTTGCGGTTAATCAGGCCGCAAGGGTGCTTGAGGCAAACATGCGCCTTGACCTTTTGAATGTGAACGAGTCTGTTTCGTGCCCCGCACAAAGGGACAGTGACACAAGTGTCGCACCGTGTATGGTTTACAGGACAGTCGAATTTTCCGTGAACAATT
>MGTN01000020.1:2510-7917 GCA_001799475.1 Desulfovibrionales bacterium GWA2_65_9
ACGTGGAGCGCGACGGCTTCGCCCTGACCGAGCGCGAGATCATGGCCTCATTGCGAGAGATCTTCGACAAGGCCAGGGGCCGCATCATCGTTACGCTGTTTTCCAGCCATATCCAGCGCCTGCAGGAGATCTTCGACTTGGCCGCAGCCTGCGGACGCAAGGTGGCCATCTCTGGCAAGAGCTTGGCGCGCAACATCGACCTGGCGCGCGAGCTTGGCTATCTGCGCATTCCGGCTGGCACCCTGCTGGAGGTGGAAGAGGCCGGGGGCCTGCCCGACGGGCAGGTGGTGCTCGTGGTCACCGGCTCCCAGGGCGAACCGCTGGCCGCGCTTTCGCGCATGTCGCTCGATGAGCACCGCCAGATGCGCATCAAGAAGGGCGACCTGGTGCTCCTCTCCTCGCGCTTCATCCCCGGCAACGTGCTGGCCATCACCAAGGTCATCAACCGGCTCTATAAGCTGGGGGCCGAGGTGCTCTACGAGAAGGTCCAGGCCATCCACGCCTCGGGCCATGCCCACCGCGAGGAGCTGCGCATCATGCTGGAGGCAGTAAAGCCCAAGTATTTCGTGCCCATCCACGGCGAGTACCGCCATCTGGTGAAGCACACGCGCCTGGCTGTGGAGTGCGGGGTGGCGCCGGAACGCGCCATTGTGCTGGAGGACGGCCAGCCCCTGACCATTTTGGCCCAGGGTATCCGCCTGGAGGACGCCGTGCCCGCCGAGCGCATCCTGGTGGACGGCAAGGGCGTGGGCGACGTGGGCCAGAGCGTGCTCAAGGAGCGGCAGCTTCTGGCCGGGGAAGGCATGGTGGTGGTGCTTCTGGTGATGGACAAGGAGACAGGCGAGATCACGCTGGGGCCGGACATCGTGTCCAAAGGCTTCGTGTTCGAGCAGCAATACGCCCACCTGCTGGAGGACGCCAAGTGCGTGGTCCTGGAAGAGGTGGAGAACAGCCCCAAGGGCAACATCAAGAAGCTCAAGGAGCGCGTGCGCATGGCGCTGCGGCGCTTCTTCCGCACCGTGCTGGACCGCGACCCCGTGGTGGTGCCGCTGGTCATCGCCATCTAGGGTCTGTTTCCAACTGATGGATTTTGTTCCCTGGCGAGGAGAGAGCCTATTTTGGGGCCAGGGGGTGTACTCATGCGGTACAGCCCTGACCAAAATCGACTCGCGACGACGTCCAGGGGGCAAAAGACGCTTTTAGAAACAGGCCCTAGCGTGGTCTAGCGGGAATTGGCGTAGGCGCTGGCGGCCCGGAAGCGCGCCGTGTTCACCGGAGCCCGGTCAGGGGGGGGCGTGGCGTCCTCGGCTGACGTGGCCTCCCCAGGCTCAGCGACCTCGGCAACGCCCGCCTCGTCCGGCCCAGGCAGGACGATCTGCGGCTGCGGAGTCAGCGGCTGCGGCATGGACGACTGCGGGGTGGGCAACTGCGGCGTAGACGGTGCGTAAGCAGCCGGTTCAGCCCCGGGCTCCCCGCCCGAACGAAGCATGGCGGACTGCGAGGCCGGGGCCATGCCTTCCTGGCCTGGGATGATCTGGGCAAAGGCATGGCGCAGGCCGGAAAGTATCCCCACAACCTCGTCCAGCCGGGCCGGGTTCATCTCCATGTTCGCCTGCAGCAATCTGGTGTTGCACAAAAAATACACCTTGCTCAGATTCTTGGCGACTTCCCCGCCTTTCTCCTTGTTCAGGCATTCATGCAATTCGCTGACGATCTCGATGGCCTTGGTGATGAGGATGCCCTTGGCGGCGTAGTCGCGCTCGACGATCTTGTCCTTGGCCTGCTTGATGTGCTTGATGGCCGTGTCGTACAGCAGGAGCAGCAGGTCACCCTGGGTAGCGGTGGTAACCTGCGTCGAAAGATATGCCTTGGCGGCCTTGAGCATGGGCTTAGCCCCCCTTATTCCTTACGCGTCTACTTGGTAAGCTGGTCGATGGCGCTTGTCAGCTGGGTCTGCTGCTGATTGAGCTGGCCAAGCAAGGCGTCCAGCTTCGCATACTTGTCCTGCAGCATCTTCTTGAGATTGGCGATGCGCGTGGTCTCGCGTTCGATCTTGTCGTCGATGCTGTTGGTGATGTCGCCATAGTTCTCTTCCAGGATGTGCAGGGGGCCGCTGGTTTTGCTGGTGAGTTCCTTGAGCTTGTCGATCAACTCACCGGCCTTGCCCTGCTTCAGGTTTACCGTTCCGGTCATGGTGCTGTTCAGACTCTGGTTGTCCAGCTGGATGACAAGACCGGCTTCATCATAACCATAGGCGCCGGTGATCCTCCAGCCGTCTATGCCCGCGGCATGGCCGTTGATGGTGGCGCTGGCGATGCCCGAGCCGTTGGTGGTGATGCTCACTTCGTAGCTTCCGGCCTTGGTGGTGCCGCCAATGTGCGAGAGGTACGAGAAATTCGACGAGTCGCTTTCACCCAGGAAGTCAGCGGCGAAGAGCTTGGCCACGCTGTCCGGGTTCGACGCAAGCGCGCTGTCCAGGACCGTATCGTCGAGGACGAGCAGGCCGTTGTTGACTGAGCTCTGGTCGGCCTCGGTGCTGATGCCGAGCTGGGAAAGCGAGGAGAAGTAGTCGCCGGTGATGGTGCTGCCGGACACGTTGTAGTAGTTGAACCCAAGCCCCTTGTCGGCGCAGATGTCCTTGAGCTGGGTGGAGATCATCTGCACGGCATAGTTGCCGGTGAGGATGGAGCCTTGCGGGTTCTTGGCGTCCGTCGTGTCAACCTTGGTCATGTTCTTGATCAGGGTGCGCACCTCGTTGACCTGGGCCACAAAGGTCTTGATGTTCTCCTTGACGGCGGCAGTGTCCGTGCTGATGCCGATCTGCAGGGAGGCGTTGGAGTTGGCCTGCTTCAGGTTCATGGTCACGCCGGGGACAACGTCCGTCACGGTGTTGGAGTCGCGCGAGAGCCAGGAGGCCGCGCCGGCCGGATAGCCGTCGACCTTGATATGCGCGCTCTGGGCGTTTTGGGTGTTTGTGAAGCCCGCAGGCTGAAACACCAAGGCGCCAGTGCTGACAAGGGTCACCTGGTTGGCGTCGCCCTGGCCCAGGCCATAGATCTGGAGGTGATAGATCGAGCCGTCGTAGATGGTGGTGGCCTTGACCTTACCGCTGCACAGGGCGTTGTTGTTGATGAAGTTGACCAGCCCCGTGAGGGTGGTGCCGGCGGAAATGTTGGAAAGGGTGATCGTGTTGCCGGCGTAGGTAAAGCTGATGTTCGAGGTCGTGGTCATCACCGAGGTGGTGAGCAAACTCACGCCAGAGGTCGTGGTCAGGATGTCGTTCTGGGCCAGCTGGCCGATGATGACGCTGTGCGTCGAGACCTGCGCGGTGCTGTCCGCCGTGGCCGTCAGGGCCGAGGAGTCCGTGGTGGACACCGCCTTGACCATGAACGAGTCCATGGTGTCGAGGCCTTCCAGGCTTGTCTTGAGCGAAAGCATCTTGGTGTTGAGCGTCTGGAACTGCTCGACCTTGTCGTCCCATTCCTTCTTCCAACTCTCGAGACGGGTGATGTGGACGGTCTCGGCCTTCACCAGCCCGTCGATGAGGGCGTTGAAGTCCGTGCCATTGCCCAAACCAGCGACGTTGGTTTGCGCGGAAGTGTAGGAAGATGTTATCGACGTTGTCATGCTTGCATCCTCAGTGAGGGAAATTTTTTCCTGGTCCTGTTACCCCACCCAAATTGTGCAAGCCTGGTGCCAAAATGACACGGGCCGCCTTGCGGCGGCCCGTGTGTTCTTGATTGCCGTTGATGGATCTGCCCCCGGCTAGCCTTAGCCGCCGATGAGCTGCATAGCGAGCTTGCCGAGGCCGTTGGCCTGGGAGAGCATGGCCACCGCAGACTGGGTCAGAATCTGCTGGCGGGTGAACTCAGTCATTTCCGTGGCCACGTCGACGTCGGAGATGTTCGACTCTGCGGCCTGGGTGTTCTCAGCCTGGACCGAGAGGTTGGTGATGGTGTTCTGCAGACGGTTCTGCATGGCGCCCAGGTTGGCGCGGATCTTGTCCTTGGAGATGATCGCCTTATTCAAGGAATCAAGGGCTTGCTGCGCCAGCGCCTGGGTGGAGATGGACTTGCCATTGGTGCTGGCGGCGGCCAGGCCGACGCCCAGGGCCGAGGCCGTGGAGCTGTTGATGGTGACGTAGTAGTAGTCCTCGGCGGAGTCGTTGCCGGTGCCGAAGTGGACCTTCATCTTGCCGGTAGACACAAGGCCAGCGCCGCTATGTGTGGCACCGGAAAGGTTGCCGTTCAGCAGGTGGATGCCGTTGAAGTCAGTGGAGTTGGCGATTCGGGTAATTTCCGAAGCCATGGCCTGGTACTCGGAGTCGATGATGAGGCGCTGATCCGAAGAGTAAGTGCCCGTGGACGCCTGCATGGCCAGTTCCTTCATGCGGATGAGCTTCTCATCGATAACGCCCAGAGCACCGTCAGCGGTCTGGATCATCGAGATGGCATCATTGGCATTGCGGATGCCCTGGTCCAAGCTCTTGATTTCCGCGCGCATGATCTCGCGGACGGCCAGGCCGGCTGCGTCGTCGGCTGCGTTGTTGATGCGCAGACCGGAAGACAGACGCCGGGTCGAAGTAGCCAGCTTTGAATACGACGTCGCCAGGTTGCGGGCGGTATTCGCGGCCATCATGTTGTGGTTAATGGTAAGTGACATAACCATTTCCTCCTTGAAAGTTTTTTGGCTTCCTTGCCATTCGGTGGTCCTCTTGAGGCGACATCGCCTGAGGGGCCAATCCGATTGTTTCTACGCCCACCTTTTCGGACTGCCGCTGGAATACTTTAGGCAGCCACGCACATTTTCTTCAAAGGCCCTGGCAAAATGCCTCCGGCGCAGGAAAACGCCCGGCCCCGCTCCCTCTGCGGACGAAGGGCGGGGCTGCAAGGAGGCCAATGCGCAGGCCAGGGCTGGCTTGTTGGCCTGTTCTGGTGGCCTATTCTGGTGGTCTATTCTGGAGGTCTATTCTGGAGGCAGAGTGCGCAGGGCGAAGTGCTTGGCCTGGCTGGTGGCCACGCCAGGGACACCCATGTCCAGGGAGGGGCCTGGAGCGGCCTCGGCCAGGGTGCCGCTGGCGATGAGGCCTGGCGCCTGGGTGGTGCAGAACCAGGCCGTTTGGCGCGCGGCCAGATCCATGAGCCCGGCCAGGGCCTGGGTGAACGCCTCACCCGTGGCCGGATTGCGGAAGCTCAACGGTCCAGACACCGAGGTGCGCTGCTCCCAAAGCTGCGGGGCATAGAACAAGGCCGCCAGCTCACGCCCCTTGGCCGGGAGCCAACCCTCAAATTCGCGCACCCAGCGGGCCAGGGTCGGCATGCGGGTCAGGGCCTGCACGGTGCAGTAGGTATCCAGGGCATCGCCAAAGCCTTTGGCGGCTGCCGTGGCGTCCATCCCGGCCATGCTG
>MGTN01000020.1:7928-9768 GCA_001799475.1 Desulfovibrionales bacterium GWA2_65_9
CGACGGGCAGGCCAGGGAGAGCGGCCCCTCCACCGCGTTCACCACGGCCCTGAGGGAGCTCTCCTGCACCGCAACGAGCCCCCCGGCGGCCACCATGTCGAGCAACACCTCCAGGGTGCGGTGCCTGCGCACGGCTGTGGTGCGGCGCACGGGGTCCTCGTCGTAGTAGTTGCCCGTGAAGTGGTAGACCAGGGGGTGGATTGTGGCATCGGCAAAGATATGCGCCACAAGCCCCACGAAGAAGGCCGTGGGCAGCGCCATGCCGCGCATGGCGAACATGTGCGGGGCGTAGAGCCGCAGCAGATCATAGGAATCCTCGCCGTGGGCCCCGTGCAGGCGATGCGGCAGGGACTTGAGCGCCTCGGGATGCTCGCCGCGCAGATAGAAGAGGACATCGTGGAACACCGCGCCGTAACGCAGTCCGTTCGGGCAGGTCTTGAGCGCCGGCCCGAAGGGGCCGGAGGCCAGCAGCGCGGCCGCGCGCTCGGCCACAATCCAGTGCACCAGTTCCCTTGGCATACCCCTCCTCCACGGCTGTGGCCGCACGCTCATCCGTACGGCTTGTCCCTGACCTCGGCTTGGGCTATACCCTGCCTGTCCGCACGCGGCAACCAGGCCGCGAGCGCGCGGACAACGCCAACAGGGGGAACCCAGGTGACAAAGTTCATCCGTCGAGAGTTTCAGGTCGACGAGCCGGACAAGACCACGATTGTCCGCCACGACGCCCCTGCCCCCAGGCCCCAGATGCCCGGTGGCGGCATCCTCTATATAATTGGTCTGCCCGGCAGCGGAAAGTCCGCCGTGGCCGAGCGCCTGGCGCACGAGCTGGGCTGCCCGGCGCTCACGCTGCCGCTGGACGAACCGGGCGAGGCGCTGGAGCGCATCCTGGCCGCCGGACCGGCAGGGTCGGCGGTGGTCGAGGTGCCCCACAAGCTGCTCCTGGGCGAGGCCTTCCGTCAGCGCCTGCAGTCCACAGGCCGGGTACTCTACCTCATGGCCAGCGTGGAGGCCATGGCCGAACGCCTGGCCAAGACCCCGGAGGAGCAGGCGAAGGTGCGCGAACGCCTAGGCCGCCTGCGCACGTCCTACGAGCCCCTGTTCATGCAGACCCTGCACCTCATGGCCCCTGCCGACGCCCCCCTGGACGAGGTGCTGGCCGATGTCCTGGAGCGCGTGCGCATGTAGCGCGCGGGCCAACCTCATCCCCACCGGAGCCCCCATGCCCGTCAAACCGCTCAAGGTCGAACTCCTCGCCCGCACCCCGGACGCCCTGGCGCTCATCTATGCCGCCTTCCGCCAGTGCTACCATGCAGGCTTCGTGGCCGACATGTGGCCCAGGCTCATTTCCGGCGAGGTGGAGCGCGAGGCCCAGGCCGATTTCGTGCGCAAGGTGCTGGAAAGCGGGCATGACAGCCCCATCGAGCACGCCAGCTTCACCTTTGCCGTGGAGGGCATCTCGCGCGCCTGCTCGCACCAGATCGTGCGCCACCGCATCGCCTCCTACTCCCAGCAGAGCCAGCGCTATGTGGACGGCTCGGACATGGACTTCATCCTGCCTCCGGCCATCGCCAAAATCCCGGAGGCCAAGGAGCGCTTCGAGACCTTCATGGCCGAGGTGGGCCTGGCCTACCGCGACCTCAAGGCCATCCTGGAGGCCCACGGCCGCAAGGAAAAGTCCAAGGAGGACGCGCGCTTCGTGCTGCCCCAGGCTGCGGAGACCAAGATCGTCATGACCATGAACTGCCGGGCGCTGCTGCACTTCTTCCACCTGCGCTGCTGCCTGCGCGCCCAGTGGGAGATCCGCGCCCTGGCCGAGGCCATGCTGGCCATCTGCAAGGCC
>MGTN01000020.1:9797-10360 GCA_001799475.1 Desulfovibrionales bacterium GWA2_65_9
GACCCCTGGGCCGGGCCTCCACCCGGCCAGCCGCTGAGCCCCACGGCTGACGGGCGAGGTGCGCTCAGGCGGCCCGGCGGCGCTCCCGGGCATCAAGCCCGGCGACGTGGTGCTTCCAGGTGGGCAGCCGCCGCACCGCAAGCGAGACGGGCTTGCTGAGGGCCTTCTACCGCTATCAGATGCACACGCAGCTCATCCTGGGCGTGCAGCGCAGCGGCAAGATCTACAACGTGCGCAGGAATATCTAGGGATTCTGCGGAGCCTGGGGTGGTGCCTGGGCTGCTGAATGCTGGGCCTCGGCCTGGGCCTGCTTGCGGATCTTGCTGTCGGCCTGTCTCTTTTGGGCCTCGCCCTTGCGCTCCTCGCGGCGCTTGAGCAGCTTGGCCTTGGCCGCCTTGGCCTCCTCCCTGGAGAGGACCCCGTCGCGGTTCAGGTCCAACTCGGCGAACTTCTTCTCACGCTTGGCCAGGTACTCCTTGCGGGCCACCCGGCCGTCCTTGTTGGCGTCAGAGGTCGAAAGGTAGGGCTTGGCCGGCCTGTCGCTCTTGACCTTCACCGGCTTG
>MGTN01000021.1:0-6319 GCA_001799475.1 Desulfovibrionales bacterium GWA2_65_9
GAGATAGATTTTTTTCATGGCCCCGATGTAGTCGAACACGTCCGAAGTCAGGACAAAGGAGCCATAGCGGCCGGTGATATTGTCCCGCAGGGTCATGGTGTTGCTTTGCTGGTTCACCTCGCCGGTGTCGGACTGAATGAAGACCTCCTGGCGGTCTGCGCCGACATAGGCGGTGAGCTGGGGCCGCAGAATCTGCACGATGCGCTGGTCCATGCTGTACTGGGCGGATTTGGCGCGCACGCGCCAGAGCACCTTGCCGTCCGCGCCCTGCACGAGTTCCAGGTCCAGGGCCAGGACATCCGGCTCAGGAGCCTTGGCGACGGGCCTCTCCGGGGCGACGCTGCGCCCGCTTCGCTGCTCGTTGACCACCAGACCGATGGCCAAGCCGAGCACGAAGATCAGCACCACAAACACCAAGGACTTGCGCATTCATCCGCTCCACTTCTCCCAGGCTGCGTCAAACTGACCCCGACAGCGCAGGAGGAACATGATGGCCTCTCGGACCGCCCCCTGGCCGCCTTGCAACCTGGACACCCATTTCGCCAGCCGCAGTATCTCCGGCTGGGCATTGGCCACGGCCATGGGCAGGCCCACGGCCTGCATCACGCCCGCATCCACCCAGTCATCGCCCAGGTAGGCGATCTGGGTGCTCTCGCAGCCGAAACGGCCGCGAATCCCCTCCATCAAAGGCACCTTGTCCACGTGTCCGGCGTGGTACTCCTCGATGCCCAGCTCACGCACCCGCGTCTCAACGGCCCCGTGTTTCAGGCCGGTGATGACGGCTATGCCAAGCCCAAGGGATTGTGCAATCTTTATTCCAAGTCCATCCTGCACGTGGAAACGCTTGGAGACATTGCCCTGGTGGTCGTAGTGCAGGCCGCCGTCGGTGAGCACCCCGTCCACGTCCAGGATCAAGAGTTTGACGTCACGGCCAAGGGCGCTGGCCTCAGAGTCAACCGCAGGATCGGCCGCAAAATCGGCGGCGGGATCGGCAGCGGGATCACTCGGCATTGGGCACGCTCCAGAGGGCCAGAAGCCGCCTGAGCAGCGCCTCGACCTTGGACAGGGCAATGCTGTTGGGGCCGTCGCACAGGGCGTTGTCCGGGTCCGGGTGGACCTCCAGGAACACGCCGCTGGCGCCGGCGGCCACAGCGGCCGAGGCCAGCGCAGGCACGAACTCCCGCTGCCCGCCGGACGCTCCGCCCTGTCCTCCGGGCAACTGCACGGAATGGGTGGCGTCAAAGACCACGGGCGCGCCGAGCGAGCGCATGATGGACAGGGAGCGCATGTCGACCACGAGGTTGTTGTAGCCGAAGCAGGAGCCGCGCTCGGTGAGCCAGAAGCGGCCATTGCCCGCGCTGCGCAGCTTGTCGGCCGCGTTCTTCATGTCCCAGGGCGCGAGGAACTGGCCCTTCTTGACGTTGACGATGCGGCCGGTTTCGGCTGCGGCCACGAGCAGGTCGGTCTGGCGGCAGAGGAAGGCCGGGATCTGGAGCACGTCGGCCACCTCGGCCACGCGTTCGGCCTGCCCCGGCAGATGGATGTCCGTGACCACGGGCAGGCCCGTGACCTCGCGAACCTCGGCCAGCCAGGCCAGGCCCATGTCCAGGCCAGGGCCGCGGAAGCTCGTCGCCGAGGTGCGGTTGGCCTTGTCGTAGGAGCTCTTGAAGACCAGGGTCAGATCCAGGCGCTGGGCAATGGCGGCCAGTTCCCGCGCCACATCGAGCGCCATCTGCCTGCTCTCCAGCACGCACGGCCCGGCCAGGACAAAAGGCCCTGTCAGGCTTTTGGCGTAGAGTGCGGCGGAGTCCATGCCCATGTTACTTGCCCTTGGACTGGAGGGCTGCCGCACGGATGAACTCGCGGAACAGCGGGTGGGGCTTCATGGGGTTGGACTTGAACTCCGGGTGGAACTGGCAGCCCAGGAACCACGGATGCCCGGGCAGCTCAACCATCTCCACCAGCTCCTCGTCGGGCGAGGTGCCGGAGAGCACCAGACCGGCCTTCTGGAGCGCGTCGGAATACTTGTTGTTGAACTCGTAGCGGTGGCGGTGGCGCTCCTCGATCTTGCTCTCGCCATAGGCCTCCATGGCCTTGGTGTCCTTGACGATCTTGCAGGGGTAGGAGCCCAGGCGCATGGTGCCGCCCTTGTTGGAGGCCTCGTCGCGCTTCTCGACCTTCTTCGTCCGGAAGTCATACCACTCGGTCATCAGGTAGATCACCGGGTCCGGGGTGAACTCGTCGAACTCCTGGGAATTGGCCTTTTCCAGGCCCAGCACGTTGCGCGCATACTCGATGACCGCGCACTGCATGCCGAGGCAGATGCCAAAGAAGGGCACCTTGTTCTCGCGGGCGTACTTGATGGAGGTTATCTTGCCCTCGATGCCGCGCGAGCCGAAGCCGCCGGGCACCAGGATGCCGTCCAGGTTCTTGAGGCGCTTCTCCACGTTCTTGGGCGTAATCTCCTCGGAGTTGACGTACTCAAGCTCCACGGAAACCTCGTTGAACACGCCGCCGTGCACAAGGGCCTCGTGCAGGCTCTTGTAGGCCTCCTTCAGGTCCACGTACTTGCCGACAATGCCGATCTTGCAGCTGCCCTTGGGGTTATTGATGCGCCGGTTCAGCTCCTTCCAGGAGTCCAGCTCGGCGTTCTTGGCCGGGAGCTTGAGCAGGATGGCGATCTTCTGGTCCACGCCCTCGCGGTAGAACTCCATGGGCACTTCGTAGATGCTCTTCACATCCACGGCGGAGAACACGGCGTCGCGGTCCACGTCGCAGAACAGGGCGATCTTGTCGCGCAGGTCGGCGGGCAGCGGAACCTCGGAGCGGCAGAGGATGATGTCCGGCTGGATGCCGATGGCCCGAAGCTCCTTGACGCTGTGCTGGGTGGGCTTGGTCTTGAGCTCACCGGCGGCGCGCATGTAGGGCACCAGGGTCAGGTGGATGTAGAGGACATTCTCCTTGCCCAGGTCGTTCTTGAGCTGGCGGATGGCCTCCAGGAAGGGCAGGCCCTCGATGTCGCCCACGGTGCCGCCGATCTCGATGAGCGCCACGTCCTCGTCGCCCGTGGCCACGCTCAGGACGCAGCGCTTGATCTCGTCGGTGATGTGCGGGATGACCTGCACGGTGCCGCCCAGGTAGTCGCCCCGGCGTTCCTTGTTGATGACGGTCTCGTAGATTTTGCCTGAGGTGTAGTTGCTGCTCTGGCTCATGTGGATGCCCAGGAAGCGCTCGTAGTGGCCCAGATCGAGGTCGGTCTCGGCGCCGTCCTCGGTGACGTAGACCTCGCCGTGCTGGAAGGGATTCATGGTCCCGGGGTCCACGTTGATGTACGGGTCGAGCTTCTGGATGGTCACCTTGAGGCCGCGCGTCTGCAACAGCGCGCCAATGGACGCCGCGGCCAGGCCCTTGCCCAGGGAAGAGAGCACCCCGCCGGTGATGAATATAAACTTGGTCTTCATGCAAACACCTCTTCTGCCTGCTTCAGGTTGAGTTGTCTTGCTCTTTTGATATCGCCGACCGTGTTGACGCCGCACGCAGGCGCACGTATTCTCAATTTTCGCGGGCCAAAACTGAACCGCCCGCATCGACAAGTCGCAATGGAGGAAGTTCATGGCCCGCGTCAAAGCACTAGTTCTTACCGGATACGGCACCAATTGTGAACAGGAATCAGCACACGCCGCCCGGGAATCCGGGGCTGACGAGGCCACAATAGCCTATTTTTCAGACATCGTCTCCGGCCATGTGCGCATGGAGAATTTCAATTTCCTTATTTTTCCCGGTGGCTTCCTTGATGGCGATGATCTGGGCTCGGCCCAGGCGGCGGCTTTGCGCTGGCGTTTTGCCAAAACAAACAGCGGCGAACACGTCCTGGACCAGCTCAAGGGCTTCTTCGAGGCTGGCGGGCTCATCCTGGGCATCTGCAACGGTTTCCAGCTCCTGGTGAAGCTGGGCCTGCTGCCCGCCCTGGGTGGCCGCTACTTTGAACGCCAAGTGTCCCTGTCGCACAACGACTCGGCCCGCTACGAGGACCGCTGGGTGACGCTTAAGGCCAATCCGGCCTCGCCCTGCGTGTTCACCAAAGACATCGACATCCTGGAAGCCCCGGTGCGCCACGGCGAGGGCAAGATCGTGCCCCAGGACCAGGCCACCCTGGACGCGCTGGAAGCCGCCAACCTCGTGGCCCTGCGCTACATTGACCCCACAACGGGCGTGGCCACCATGCAGTTCCCGGAAAATCCCAACGGCTCGGCCAACGCCATCGCCGGGCTCACCGACCCCAGCGGCCGCATCCTGGGCCTCATGCCCCACCCCGAGGCCTACAACCACCCGTGCAACCACCCGGCCTGGACCCGCGGCGAAACCTCGCCCCTGGGCCTGACCCTGCTCGCGGGCGGGGTGCGCTACCTGAAGGCCCTGTAAGAAACGCCATGCACCCGGTCAATCCACCTGAGCGCCCGCCCGGACACGACTCGTGGCGGGCGCTCATGTCCCTGGCCTTTGACGAGGCCTGCGCCGCCGCCCGCGAGGACGAGGCCCCTGTGGGCGCAGTGCTCCTGGCAACGGACGGCAGCGTCTTGGCCCGGGCGCACAACCGCAACATCGCGCTCCGCGACCCCACGGCCCACGCCGAGATCCTGTGCCTGCGCGAAGCCGCGCAGAAGCTCGACAACCACCGGCTCAGCGGCACCATCCTGGCCGTGACCCTGGAGCCCTGCCTCATGTGCGTGGGCGCGCTCATCCATGCCCGGGTCGCCGGGGTGGTCTTTGCCGCCACAGACCCCAAGGCCGGGGCGCTGATCTCAAACCTCGACGCCCGCACCCTGCCCTTCCTGAACCACCGGCCTTGGATTCTCCAGGGCGTCCTGGCCGAGGACTGCGGCGCGCTCTTGAAGCGCTTCTTCCTGGCCCGCAGAAAGCCCCTCTAGCCCCGGCAACCCCCTATCCCTTCCAGTTTTGCCCTCCTTTTTCCTCGGTATTAATCTAGATATAATCTATAGATTTTCTAGTATATGATTTTACACTTTAAATTTCCACTTACCAAAGTCGGCAGAAAAAGCTTCGGCCCGCACACCAGCAGGTGCACGGGCCGAGCGTTTCAGGTCAAGGATGGCCGGAACCGGGGCAAACCAGGCCGAAATCAGAAAAAATCAGGCCGGACTCAGAAAAAATCAGGTCGACATCAGAGGAAATCAGGGTCAATGGCAGCCTTGCCGCCGTTGAGCATGATCTTGAAGTAGCGCAGGGTGCGGTCGTCCACCGGCACGATGGGGAAGTTCTTGCGGCAGGCGTCGCACTGGGCCATGGAGGGCCGCGTGGGCGCGATGAGCGTGACCTCGCGGGCGCAATGCGGGCAGGGGTACAGGAACACGATCTCCATGCCCATGGGGCGCACGGGTGTCAGCGGCTTGGTCATGCGGCTCCCCTCGGTGATTGGCTTGCGTCGGCAAACAGGCTTGCGCCGGTCATGCTGTTGGGCTGGGCCTGGCCCCAGGAGGCCAGGACGGTCGGGGCGATGTCGCCCAGCTTGCCGGGCCGGAGCGTCCGGCCGCCCTTGGGATCGATATGCACCAGCGGCACGGGATTGAGGCTGTGGGCGGTCTGGGTGTTGCCCTGCGCGTCGAGCATCTCCTCGGCGTTGCCGTGGTCCGCCGTCAGAAAGACCTGCCCGCCGTCGGCCAGGAAGGCCGCCACGATCCGGCCCACGCACTCGTCCACGGCCTCGCAGGCGGTGATGACCGCCGGGATGATGCCCGTGTGGCCCACCATGTCCAGGTTGGCCAGGTTGCACACGCACAGGTCGAACTCATGCCGCCGCGCCAGCAGCGTCTCCGTGACTTCGCGCGCGCTCATCTCCGGCTTGTGGTCATAGGTCGGCACCTCGCGCGGGGACGGAATCAGCACGCGCTCCTCGCCCGGAACCGGCTCCTCCAGCCCGCAATTGAGGAAATAGGTCACATGCGCGTACTTCTCGGTCTCGGCGATGCGCAGCTGTCTGAGGCCCAGGGAACTGACCACCTCGCCCAAAAATCCGTCTAAAGACTGCGGCGGCGAGGCCACCGGCAGAGGGAAGCTGGACTCGTACCGGGTCATGCTGGCGAACCCGGAAAGCTTGGGGCGCAAGGGCCGCTGAAATTCCTTAAAGTCATCGTCGAAGAATGCGCGGCTGATCTGCCGGGCGCGGTCCGCGCGAAAATTGAAGAAAAACAGGCCGTCGCCATCGCCAATGGTCCCGATGGCTTTGCCATCCTGTCCCGTGACCAGGCAGGGCTTGACGAACTCGTCGGTCTCGCCGGCGGCATAGGCGCTCTCAACAGCC
>MGTN01000021.1:6346-8437 GCA_001799475.1 Desulfovibrionales bacterium GWA2_65_9
GCTGCTGCACGTAGCCCAGGCCGCTCTTGGGCGGGGTGTCGCGGCCGTCCAGGAAGGCGTGGACGTACACCTCGCGCAGGCCCTGGCGCTTGGCCAGCTCCACCAGGGCGTGGATGTGGTTCTGATGGCTGTGCACGCCGCCGTCGGACACCAGGCCCATCAGGTGCAGCCTGCCGCTGCCCGCCTTGGCCTTGGCGCACAGGTCCAGCAGGGCCGGGTTCTCGAAAAAGCTCCCGTCTTCGATGGTGATATCGATGCGCGTCATGTCCTGATACACGATGCGGCCCGCGCCGATGTTCATGTGCCCGACCTCGGAATTGCCCATGAAGCCGTCAGGCAGGCCCACGGCCCGGCCCGAGCAGGCCAGCTGCGTGTGCGGGTAGCGCGCGAACAGGGCGTCGAGGTTGGGCGTCTGGGCCAGGGACACGGCGTTGCCTGGGCCGCTCGGCGCGCAGCCGAAGCCGTCCAGTATCAGGAGCAGGGTCCGGGGGACCTGCAGGGTCGGGGTCGCTGGCTTCACTGGGCATCCCGCGGAGCAGTGCTCCAGTCCACGCGCCTGCCCTCGGACCACAGGCCCTCGATGTTGTAGAAGCCGCGCAGGTCTTCCTGGAAGACGTGCACGATGATGTCATTGAAATCGAGCAGGATCCAGGTGCCGGTCTGGTAGCCTTCCACGCCCAGGGAGGCGATGTTGTGCTCCTTGGCCAGATGCAGCAGGGCGTCGGCCAGGGCCTGGGCGTGGCGCTGGCCCTTGCCCGTGACCATGATGATCTGTTCGGCAATGGGACATACGCCGGTCACGTCCAGCAGAACGATCTCCTCGCCCTGCTTCTCGTCGAGCATCCGGGCCAGGAGCAGCCCCTTCTCTTCCGTGGGCAGGCCGGGCGTCATCGGCAATTTGAGATTCTTCTTCATATTCCCCCGTTGGCGCAGCATGGCGCGTTTCTGTGCGCCTTGTACTGGAAACAACGGCCCAGCGCAATGAGCGGGCCTAGGGCCCTGCCGCCACGAAAAGCCCGCCCCAGCACAGCCACAACCACAGCGCCGTGACGGCAAAGGTGCAGAGCGTCACCGGCAGGCCCAGGCGCAAATGCTTGCGCCAGGTGATGTACACGCCGAGCCGCGCAGCCTGCTCGGCCACGATGAGGTTGGCGATGCTGCCGAGCAGGAACAGGTTTCCGGCCAGGGTGCTGGACAGGGCCAGCAGCAGCTGGTCCTGTGGCGAATGCGCCACGGGCAGGAGCAGCATCACGGCGGGCACGTTGGAAATGACGTTGGACAGAACCGCCGAGGCTCCGAACAGCCAGCCAGGCTGCGAGATGTCCAGGCCCAGGCCGCGCACCGAGGCGTACAGGGCCTCCAGAAGTCCGGTTGCGGCCAGGGCGTGGTTGACCACAAAGAGCCCCAGAAACAGGAGCAGCAGCTCCCAGTCCACCAGCTCGAAGATCGTGCGCGACTGGGTGCGCCGGCTCACCAGCACGAGCGCCCCAGCGCCAAGGGCCAGCACCTCGCGCGGGATGGACGTGAACACAAAGCCCAGGAGCGCGCCCAGCAGCAGCAGACAGCCCTTGAGCGTGGGCCAGAGGCTGTGCTCCACGGCGGCCACCGGGGCCACGGAACGCTCCAGCAGCCAGTGGCGGCGCGACAAGACCACGATAACGGTCCAGGACAGCAACAACCCGCCGAGCACCGGTGGCAAGGCATCCAGGGTGAAGGCTGCAAAGGGCAGCCGACCCACCTGCCCGATGAGCATGTTCTGCGGGTTGCCGATGAGGGTAGCGGCAGAGCCGATGTTGGCCGCGCAGGCCAGACCCACCAGGAACGGCACGGGGTTGAGGCCCCGGCGCAGGCAGCCCTCGGCCAGGATGGGCGTCATGGCCAGACAGACGATGTCATTGACCAGCAGGGCGGACAACCCGGCCCCGGCGGCCATGACCAGCAGAAGCAGGCGCTCGGGCGTGGCCTGGGCCTTGGCGATGCGCCGGGCGAGCAGGTCGTAGAAGCCGCTCAGGCGCAGTTGGGCCGACACGAGCATAAGCCCGAAGAGCAGGCTCATGGTGGGCATGTCCACGCTGGCCCAGGCCTGGCTGG
>MGTN01000021.1:8472-12272 GCA_001799475.1 Desulfovibrionales bacterium GWA2_65_9
AGCGTTACGCCCGTGTTCACCTGATGACAAGAACTGCCGCGCAACCTTGACGCAGTGCCGGGTTTCGGGCATGCACGACACATGCTGAACGCCCCCGGCGCAGCCTTTGCCACGCGAACCGCCGTTGGAACAGCTCACGGCAGGAGGGCGCTGGTTCAGCACAGGGCGAGTCGGCGACTGCTGAGCCACGGCGCAAGCCTGTGGCCTTTTCATCATGGGCAGCCATCTGTCAGCAGCCTTCGCCCGCATCCGTTTCGCACCACCCCCCAGGAGGACTGAGCATGATATTTGACGTGGAAAACGAAACCCTGCCCAGGGAGGACCTGCAAAAGCTCCAGCTGCGCAGACTCCAGGACCTTGTGGCGCGCGTGTACGAAAACGTCCCCTTCTACCGCAAGAAGCTCGACGAGCGTGGGGTCAAGCCTGCGCACATCCAGCAGCTCTCCGACGTGACGCTGTTGCCCTTCACCGAGAAGCAGGACCTGCGCAACCACTATCCTTTCGGGCTCTTCGCGGTCTCGCGCGAGAACATCGTGCGCATCCACTCCTCCTCGGGCACCACGGGCAAGGCCACGGTGGTGGGCTACACCCGGCGCGACATCCGCACCTGGGCCAAGCTCTGCGCGCGCTCCCTGGCCGCCGCAGGCGCGCACAGCGGCGATTTCGTCCACAACGCCTACGGCTACGGCCTGTTCACAGGCGGCCTGGGCGTGCACTACGGGGCCGAAGAGCTGGGCGCCACGGTGATCCCCGTGTCCGGCGGCGCAACCCGCAGGCAGGCCATGCTCCTGCGCGACTTCGGCGCCACGGTGCTCACCTGCACGCCCTCCTACGCCCTGCACCTGTTCGAGGCGGCCAAGGAGATGGGCATCGACTTCCGTGAGCTGCCCCTGCGCATCGGCATCCACGGCGCAGAGCCCTGGACCGAGTCCATGCGCAACGAGATCGAGAACAAGCTCGGCATCACGGCCATCGACATCTACGGCCTGTCCGAGATCATGGGCCCTGGCGTGGCCATCGAATGCGCCAAGGTCAAGAAGGGCCTGCACATCCAGGAGGACCACTTCCTGCCGGAGATCATCGACTCCGAGACCGGCGAACAGCTGCCGACTGGGGAAAAGGGCGAGTTGGTAATGACCACGCTGACCAAGGAAGGCATCCCGCTTCTGCGCTACCGCACCCGCGACATCAGCAGGCTGAACACCGCGCCCTGCCGCTGCGGCCGCACCACAGCGCGCATGGAGCGGGTCACCGGGCGCAGCGACGACATGCTCATCATCCGTGGCGTCAACGTGTTCCCCTCGCAAATCGAGACCATCCTGCTGGACACCGAGGGCCTGACCCCGCACTACCAGCTCATCGTCACCCGCGCGGGCAACCTGGACAACATGGAGGTGCGCGTTGAGGTCGATGAAAACGTCTTCTCCGACCAGGTCAAGAATTTACAACGCCTCGAATCCAAGATAGAAAAGAACATCAAGGAGTTCCTGGGTGTTACCGCCAAGTGCAAACTGGTGGAGCCCAAGGGCATCGAACGCAGCGAAGGCAAGGCCAAGCGCATCATCGACATGCGCAAAGATTAGGGCCTGATGCGGCTAACCATGTGCCACCAAAGCAAGCGAGGAGCATTATGAAGGTCGATCAACTCTCCATCTTCCTGGAAAACCGCGCCGGCAGACTGGCCGAGGTCACCCGCATCCTGTCCGAAGCCGACGTGAACATCCGCGCCCTGTCCCTGGCCGACACCTCGGACTTCGGCATCCTGCGCCTCATCGTCTCCGACTTCGACAAGGCCAAGGACAACCTCAAGGCCGGCGGCTTCACCGTGGGCCGCACCACTGTCGTGGCCGTCGAGGTCCCGGACAAGCCCGGCGGACTGCACAAGATTCTGGACATGCTGCGCGACGCCAAGGTCAACGTCGAGTACATGTACGCCTTCGTGAACCAGTCCAGCACCAATGCCGTCATCATCTTCCGCTTCGACCGCACGGATCAGGCCATCGAACTGCTCCAGAAGAACGGCATCACCATGGTGCCCGGCGAGAAGCTCTACAAGATGTAGCGCCAATTCCGGCCGGGGGAGGTTCACGCGAGCCTCTCCCAGGCCGGATGTCACAGGTCCCCTCCAGCAGAGCGGTGTCCCTGCGGGTTTTCGCCAAGGGATGTGCTGCCACAACCCGCATTTCCCGGAGCCAACCATGACCGACCCCGCCGACACCCGCCCGCCGATCAATGAAGCATGGCTCACGCGCATGCGCAGCACCAAGCCGGAATTCCTGGCCAAGCTGTTCGAGGTATTCCTTGAGGATGAGCCCAGGCGCATCACCGCGCTTGGCGACGCCGTGTGCCGGGCCGACCTGGAGATGGTGCGCTACCTGGCGCACTCCATCAAGGGCGCGGCGGCCACCCTGGGCATGGAGCGGCTGTGCGACGCCAGCCGGGAGCTGGAGCACGCGGCCAAGGACGGCCAGGCCGAAGCGCTGGCAGTGCAGTACACGCAGGTGCTGGGCGAGATGGAGGCGGTGTTCGAGGTGATGCGGGGCTAAAAGTCTCGCCATTGCCATGAAAATCGGACTGGCTCGCCACTACGACGTCAACGTGCGCCGCCCCGGCACTGGATGCCTCCTGACGCCAAGGCAGTTCATTGAGTTCGTGCAAGCTTACGACGGTGCGACCTGCATTAAGCCCCAATCCCGTCTGGACACTGGCCAATTTTCGGCCTGCCTTTCAAGCGACCTGCCGCGAGCACTGCACACCGCGGAGCATATGCATTCCGGCCGCATTACGGTGACGCCGGAATTGCGCGAGCTGGCCATCCATCCCTTCACCCAACGTCATGTCCGCCTCCCGCTCTTCCTCTGGCTCATCTTCGGCAGACTGGCCTGGCTGCTCTCCCACAAATCGCAGGTTGAGTCCAAGCGCCTGCTGAGCCAGCGGGTCGGCAGAGTCGTCGATGCCATTGTCAACAGCGGCAACGCCGACATCCTCATCGTAACTCACGGCATCACGATGTATTTCCTGCGCAAGGAATTGAGAAGGCGCGGTTTCAAGGGTCCGGGATGGCGCATCGCGTCCAAGGGAGTGGTCCTGCTGTACGAGAGGAGCGAGGACGGCGTACGATAAAAAACGCCGGACCCTCACGAGCCCGGCGTTTCGTTTTGGTGCGCTTGAGCGCCTAGAACAGGTCGGCCATGCTGTAGAGACGGCCCGGCTGCTGCTTGGCCAGCCACTTGGCCGCGCGCAGGGCACCCTGAGCCAAGGTGTCGCGCGAGTGCGCCCGGTGCGTCAACTCGATGCGCTCACCAGGGCCGAAGAAGTATGCCGTGTGGTCGCCCACAACGTCTCCGCCGCGCAGGGCCATGACGCCCAGCTCGTTCTGCGCCCGCTCGCCGATGATGCCATCGCGGCAGTGGCGCTTGACCTCGTCGTAAACCAGGCCGCGCGCCTCGGCCATGCACTGGGCCAGCTTCAGCGCCGTGCCGCTGGGGGCGTCCTTCTTGCGGCCATGGTGGATCTCCAGCACCTCCATGTCATAAGCCGGGCCGAGCATCTGCACGATCTGCGGCAGGATTTTCAAGAGCACGTTGACACCCACGCTCATGTTCGGGGCCAGCAGAAGCGGGATGTCCTTGGCTGCGGAAACCACGATCTCCATCTGCTCGGGCTTCAAACCCGTGGTGCCAATGACCATGGGGTTGCCGTGCTTGCGGCATTCGCGCGCATGCTCCAGGGTGGCTTCCGGGGAGGTGAACTCCACCACCACCGCACGCGGGGTTTTGGCCAGCACCTCGTCCAGGCGC
>MGTN01000021.1:12305-15820 GCA_001799475.1 Desulfovibrionales bacterium GWA2_65_9
TCGGGGTCCTGCTGGGCCAGGCGGATCAGCGTTCCGCCCATGCGGCCGCAGCCGCCCATGATGATAACGTCACAGCTCATGTCTTTCTCCGATTTTCCGAGGCCGTGTTTCGGGTGCCACTTTTCAGGGCTCGACTCCATGTTCGCGCAGCATAGCCAAAAACTGCGGAAAGTCCAATATCCTCAGACCAAGGTCCCTGGCTTTGGCCAGCTTGCTTCCGGCCTCTTCGCCAGCCACGACCCAATCCACCTTGCGCGAGATCGAGCCCGAGCAGGACGCGCCGAGGCGCTCCACCAGCGTCTGGGCCTGGGGGCGGCTCATTCCCGGCAGCCCGCCGGTAAAGACGAAGGTCTTGCCGGACAGGGGCAGGCTGGCGGAATCGGCGCGTGCCCCAGCCGTGGGCCACAGGCCAAACTCCCGGAAGCGCGCCAGCATGGCCTGGTTGCCCTCGTTCAGGAAGAAGGCGCGGATGCTCGCGGCCACCTTGCCGCCGACGTCCTTGAGGGCCTGCAACTGCTCCTCGTCGGCTGCGGCAATGGCGTCGAGGTCGGCAAAGTTCGCGGCCAGGGTCTTGGCCGTCTGCTCGCCCACCTGCTCAATGCCGAGCGCGCTGATGAACCGGGCCAGCGTGGCGGACGTGCGGCCCTCCTCCACGGAACGCACAAAGTTTTCGGCGCTCTTCTCGCCCATGCGCTCAAACTCCTGCAGGCGCAGGGGGTTGATTTTATCCGTGTCGAACAGGTCTGCGGGCGATTCAATAACCCGCTTCTCCACCAGCTTCTCGATCCACTTCTCGCCCACGCCATCCATGCTGAGGCCCGCCTTGGACACGAAATGCACGATGCCCAGCACCACGCGCGCCGGGCAGGCGTGGTTGGGGCAGTAGTGCGTGACCACGGTCTTATCCAGGGCCTTGTTGTACGTCTCGCTGATCTCGACGTGGCTGCCGCACACAGGGCAAACCTCCGGGAAGGCGAACGCCTGCGCGCCAGCCGGACGCTCGGCCAGCACCGGCTCCACCACCTGCGGGATCACGTCGCCTGCGCGCTGGATCACCACCAGATCACCAATGCGGATATCCTTGGCGCGGAGATGACTCAGGTTGTGCAAGGTGGCGCTGGAGACCTCCACCCCGGCGACCCGGACAGGTTCGAGCACGGCCACGGGGGTAAGCACGCCGGTGCGGCCCACCTGGATGTCGATGCCCGACAGCCTCGTCTGCGCCTGCTCCGGCGGAAATTTGAGGGCCAGCGCCCAGCGCGGGGCGCGGGCGGTCTGTCCGAGCAGATCCTGCAAGGCCAGGTTGTTGATCTTGGCCACCACCCCGTCGATTTCAAAGGGCAGGGACGCGCGGCGGGCCTGGAGGTCCTGGTAGAAGGCCGCGACCTCCTCGGGCGCGGCGCAGAGCCTGGCCTCCGGGGCCGTGGCCAGGCCAAAGGAGGCCAACCCGGCCATGATCTCGGACTGCAAGGCCCACTGGTCCGACTGGCCGGGCGCTCTCCCTGGCCAGACCATGCGGCCCGCGCCGTAGGCCAGGAAGCGCAGGGGCCGCGCAGCCACGACGTTCGGGTCGAGCTGGCGGATGGACCCGGCGGCGGCGTTGCGCGGATTGGCGAAGCGCTTGAGCCCGGCGCGCTCCTGGGCCTCGTTCAGGGCGGCGAAATCCTTCTGCCCGATGACCACCTCACCGCGCACGTCAAGCACCTCGGGCAGCATTGCCTCAGCCCCTAAAAGCGTGCCGCGCAGGTTGCGCACCATGCGCATGTTGGCGGTGACATCCTCGCCCACCTCGCCGTCGCCACGCGTGGAGGCGTTGGTGAGCGCCCCGGCCTCGTAGACGACCTCGGCGGCCAGGCCGTCCATCTTGGGCTCGGCCCAGAAGCGGCCCAACTCGGCGCGCACGTCCGGCCCGATGCTCTGGGCCAAACGCGCAAGGGCCGGCAGGCCAAGGGGGCCGCCCATGCGGATCATGGGCAAAAGCGAGCGCTGCGCGCCCAGCCGCCCGGCCTCGGCGGCAAGCGCTGTCCAGCCGCCGCCCTCAGGGGCCAAAAGCGCGGCATCAACCAGGGGCCTGAGCTTGGTGGCCAGCTCCTTGCGCTCGTCCTGCTTCTGCGTGCGCACAAAGGTCCGGCCCATGCCCGCTTCGATGTCGTTCAGCACAACCTCGGTGACGGCGTCGCGCAAGGCGTTGGGCAGCTTCACCTCGGCGAACTCGCGCCACTCGTCAAGATTCATGGCGTTGTCGAGGCTCATCATGGGCAGGGCATGACGATGCGCGGCGAATCCGGCGGCCACCTGCCCGCCCACGCGCCGGGTGGGCGAATTGGGGTCGGCCAGCTCCGGGTGGGCGGCCTCAAGGGCCGTGAGCTCGCGGAACAAGGCGTCGTACTCGGCGTCCTCGGCCTCCGGGCTGTCCAGGACGTAGTAGCGGTGGTTGTGGTGCTCCAGCAGCTCGCGCAGCTCCCGCGCGCGCTGGGCCGGGCCACGGGCCGCATCATGGGCCGAAATGTTGGCCGTGCCGGTCGCGCTCATGGCCGGGAACTCACAAGAATTCGCAGATCTTCTGAAGGTCCGACTGGCGGCCCAGGGTGATCAGCGTGTCCCCGACGCAGAGCTCCTCCCTGGGGCCAGGGTTGAACACAAGGTTGCCGTCCGCGCGCTTGATGGCCACGATGATCAGATCGAAATCCTTGCGGATGTTCGAATCCATGAGGTTTTTGCCGACAAAGATGGACTTCTCGCTGATGGCGAGCTGTTCCAGTTGCAGGTCGATGTGCCCGCGCACGGCCAGGTCAAGAAAGTCCGTCACCGTGGGTCGCAGCACGCTGTGAGCCATGCGCACCCCGCCGATCATGTGCGGCAGCACGACCTTGTTGGCCCCGGCGAACTCCAGCCGGGTGATGTGCGAGGCGTCGTTGGCCCGCGCGATGATCGAAATGCCGGGGTTGAGCTGGCGCGCCGTGAGGGTGACGTAGACGTTGGCGGCCTCGTCCGTAAGCGCGGTGACAATGCTCTTGGCGCGCTTCAGGCCGGCGTCGATGAGCAGCTTGTCGTTGGTGGCGTCGCCTGCAATGTGCATGATGCCTTCGCGCTTGAGGCGCTCCACGAGGACCGGGTCGGCTTCGACCACCACCACGTCCTGGCTGACCTTGAGGATCTCCTGCACAACCACATGGCCGATGCGCCCGTACCCGCAGATGATGTAGTGGTTTTCCAGCTTATCGATGCGCTTTTGCACCTTGCGCCTCCACAAGAGATTGTGCAGATGCCCGTCCACGAGCATGCGCGTGAAGGAACTGACGATGAAGGCGAAATTGCCCACGCCGCAGATGATGACCAGAGCCGTGAGCAGACGGCCTTTTTCCGACAGGGGGTGGATCTCCCCGAAACCGACCGTGGAGAGGGTGATGACCATCATGTAGAAGCTGTCGATGAAGCCCCAGCCTTCCACCCGCATGAAAATGAACAGGCCGACCAGGAAGACCACGACCATGAGGCAGAGGCCGAGCACCAGA
>MGTN01000021.1:15879-18000 GCA_001799475.1 Desulfovibrionales bacterium GWA2_65_9
GATTTCCTTCCGGAGCCGTTTGGGGTCCAGCTCGCGCATGAGCTCGTCCGGCGTGAGGTCTTCGGCCTGCGGGACAACATGGGCGGCCAACGCGCCCAGCAGATTGTCCAGCCCCTTCTTCACGGTCTCGGGTTTAATGCCGTGTGCGGCGTTGTACTGCAACTGCTTCTCGCGTCTGCGGGCCGTCTCGTCAAGTGCCGAACGCATGGACGGGGTCTCCCTGTCGGCATAGAGCACGACCCGGCCCCCGGCATTGCGCGCGGCGCGGCCAAAGGTCTGGATGAGGGAGCGCGCGCTTCTGAGGAAGCCCTCCTTGTCCGCGTCCAGGATGGCCACAAGCGACACCTCCGGGATGTCCAGGCCCTCGCGCAGCAGGTTGATGCCCACCAGCACGCTGAACTCCCCGCCGCGCAAGGCCTGGATGATGGCCATGCGCTCCAGGGTCTCGATGTCCGAGTGCAGGTAGCGCGCGGCGACGCCCATCTGGTTCAGGTAGTCGGTCAGGTCCTCGGCCATGCGCTTGGTGAGCGTGGTCACCAGCACGCGCTCGTTGCGCTGCACCCGGAGCTTGCACTCGGCCAGCAGGTCATCCACCTGGCCCTTGACCGGGCGGATATCGATCTCCGGATCAACCAGGCCCGTGGGCCGGATGACCTGCTCCACCACCAGCCCCTGGGCCTGATCAAGCTCCCACGGCCCGGGCGTGGCCGAAACGTAGACCACCTGGCCGAGCCGGGCCTTGAACTCCTCGAAATTGAGCGGCCGGTTGTCCAGCGCGCTGGGCAGGCGGAAACCGAAGTCCACCAGCGTGCTCTTGCGCGAGAAATCGCCGCTGGACATGCCGCCCACCTGGGGGATGGTGATGTGGCTCTCGTCGATGAAGAACAGGAAGTCCTCGGGGAAGTAGTCGATGAGCGTTGCCGGCGGCTGGCCCGGCGCGCGACCGTCCAGGTGGCGCGAGTAGTTCTCGATGCCGTTGCAGTAGCCCAGCTCCTCGATGGTCTCCAGGTCGTACATGGTGCGCTGCTCCAGGCGCTGGGCCTCCACGAGTTTGCCCTGGGTCCTGAACTCCGCCAGGCGCTGTTGCAGCTCCTGGCGGATTGCGTCCGTGGCGCGCTTCAGGTTGTCCTGGTCCGACACGTAGTGGCTGCCGGGGTAGATGACGGTCTTCTGCATGGTCGCGAGCACCTGGCCGGTGAGCGGATCGGTCTCCTGGATGCTTTCGATCTCGTCGCCGAAGAAGCTCAAGCGCAGGGCCTTCTCGCGGCTGTAGGCCGGGATGAGCTCGAGCGCGTCGCCACGCACGCGAAAGGTGCCGCGGTGGAAGTCCACGTCGTTGCGCTCGTAGTGCACCTCCACAAGGCGGCGCATGAGCGCCTCCAGGCTCAGCATTTGCCCGACCTCCACCGGGATGATCATCTTGGCGTAGTATTCAGGCGAGCCCAGGCCGTAGATGCAGGACACCGAGGCCACAATGATGACGTCGCGCCGGGTCAAAAGCGCGTGGGTGGCGGCGTGGCGCAGCTTGTCGATGTCGTCGTTGATGCTTGAGTCTTTCTCGATGTAGGTATCCGAGTGCGGCAAATAGGCTTCTGGCTGGTAGTAGTCGTAATAGCTGACGAAATATTCCACGGCGTTGTGCGGAAACAGGCCCTTGAACTCGTTGAAGAGCTGAGCGGCCAGGGTCTTGTTGGGTGCCAGCACCAGGGCGGGCCGGTTCAAATCGGCCACCAGATTGGCCACGGTGAAGGTCTTGCCCGAGCCGGTGACGCCCAGCAACACCTGATGGCGCACCCCGGCGCGCAAATTGGCGGAGAGTTCAAAAATGGCCTGGGGCTGGTCGCCCCTGGGCGTAAAGTCGCTCACGATCTCAAACGGCCTGGTCATCATCACCGCCCTGCCGCCCCCCTTGAATATGGAGAGCAAACCAACTACATTGACATTACTTCAGACCCCGGAGGCCCACGTGGATATCCAGATCATCCCAGCTGACAAAGACCTGCCCATCGACCGCGCCCTTGCGCTGAGCATGACCATCAAGAGCTTCAAGGGCCGCCGTGACGTGGAGGTGCATCTCTTCCGCCACTCTTGGGACCCCGAGGAAGAGCAGGCCATCGACTG
>MGTN01000021.1:18193-27919 GCA_001799475.1 Desulfovibrionales bacterium GWA2_65_9
CGTCGAGACCGAGGGCGACCAGCACTAGTACGCCCGGCCCGCCTCGGCTGCCGTGAACCGGTCAAGGCCGGTCGGGCTTGGGCCCAAAGGCCCATGTCTGCTCATCGTGCCCGGCCAGTGAAACGCAACGCCTTTGGCCCGGCGCGCCTGCCCTGGCAGGGCAACGCACAAGCCTGCGCCCTCCTGGCACCCTACCAGCCACACAGACAGGAGAAAAGCGGAAAATGCCCCTGGAAATCGAGGTCAAATTCCTGGATGTGGACCACGCCGCCCTGCGCGAGCGCCTCGCCGGACTGGAGGCGCACTACGTGGGCCGCTGGTTCGAGGCCAACATCGTGTTCGATGACGCCCAGCGCAGCCTGAAGGCCACGGGCACCCTGCTGCGCCTGCGCGAAAAATCTGGGCACGTTGTCCTGACCCTCAAGCGCGCCGTTGGCGACACGGCCACGGTCAACGCCAAGGTCAACGCCACGGCTAACGCCAAGGTCAACGCCAAGGTCAACGCCAAAATTTACGACGAAACCGAGACCGATGTGGCCGACGCCGCGAGCATGCGCGCGATCCTGGCGGGCCTCGGCTATACTCCGGCCCTGCGTTACGAGAAGATCCGCGAAAAGTGGACGCTGCTGGGCTGCGAGGTCTGCCTGGACACCTTGCCCTTCGGGGATTTCGTGGAGATCGAGGGCGACGAGGAGGACATCAGCGCCTGCGCAAAAGCCCTGGCCCTGCCCAGGGACAAGGCCTCCACAGCCACCTACCACGACCTGAACCGCCAGGCCCGCGAAACCAGCGGCGCGCCACCCGACGAGTCCTTTGTTTTCGACGACGCGGTCAAGGCCAGCCTCCTGGCCCGGCGCGCCACAGATATGTTTGCGCCCGACCCCCTCGACAGGCGGCCCCGGAGTGCCTAATATGCTCAGCGTGGACACATCCCCGACTTCGGAGTCCTTTGGAGAGAACGTGTTATGCACATGAGTACACGGACATGAGCGAACAGACTGGCACCCGCTTCGCGCCGGGGCTCTTCGACGAGAGCGAGACCAGGGAGCCCCGGCGCTTCAAGGTGCTGCTGCACAACGACGACTACACCAGCATGGAGTTCGTTGTGCACGTGCTGCGCGGGGTCTTCCAGAAACCCGAGCATGAGGCCATGCGCATCATGCTGGCCGTGCACCAGCAGGGCCTGGGCGAATGTGGCGTCTATACTGCCGAGGTGGCGGAAACAAAGGTGGACACGGTCCACGCCATGGCCAAGGCCGCAGGATTCCCCCTGCGCGCCAGCATGGAGGAGGTCTAAGCCCATGTTGAGCAAAGGACTGGAAGCCGTCCTCACCAGCGCATTCCACGAAGTGCGCAAGCGCCGGCACGAATACCTGACCCTGGAGCACCTGCTCTTCGCCATGACCAGCGAGGCCGCCAGCTCGGACATCCTCGACGCCTGCGGCGCGGATGTGGACAAGCTGCGCACCCAGCTCGAAGGCTTCTTCAGCGAGCACATGGACGCCCTGCCCCCGGATTCCGAGAGCGAGGTCGTGCAGACCTTGAGCGTGCGCCGGGTCATGCAGCGCGCCGTGTGGCAGAAGCAGTCCTCGGGCAAGGAACTCGTCGAGGTGGGCGATGTCATCGCCGCCATGTTCGAGGAGGAGGACTCCTTTGCCGTATTTTTCCTCACCGGGCACGGGATCACGCGCCTGGACGTTCTGGAGTACATCTCCCACGGCCTGCCCCACGAAGCTGGACCAGCCGAGGATGAAGGCCGGGAGCGCCCCGGCGGCAAGCCCGAACACACGCAGCGCAAGAACCCGCTGGAGGAGTTCACCCGCGACCTGACGGCCAAGGCCAGGGAGGGCTGCATCGACCCGCTCATAGGCCGCACGGCCGAGCTGGAGCGCACCATCCAGGTGCTGGCGCGCAGGCGCAAGAACAATCCCATCCTGGTGGGCGACCCCGGCGTGGGCAAGACCGCCATGGCCGAGGGCCTGGCCCTGCACATCGCCCAGGGCCGCGTGCCCGAGCAGTTCGCCGAGTCCAAGGTCTTTGCCCTGGACATGGGCGCGCTTTTGGCCGGCACCAAGTACCGGGGTGACTTCGAGGCCCGGCTCAAGGGCGTGCTGGCGGAGCTGAAAAACATCCCGAACGCCATCCTCTTCGTGGACGAGATCCACACCATCGTAGGCGCGGGCGCAGTCTCCGGCGGCAGCCTGGACGCCTCGAACATCCTCAAGCCCTTCCTGGCCTCGGGCGAGATCCGCTGCATCGGCTCCACCACCTTTGAGGAGTACCGCACTCATTTCGAGAAGGACCGCGCCCTGTCCCGCCGCTTCCAGAAGATCGACATTCTGGAGCCCAGCGTGGAGGAGACCATCGAGATCTTGAAGGGTCTCAAGCCCTACTACGAGCAGTTCCACGGCGTGACCTACACGCCCCCGGCCATCAAGAGCGCAGCGCAGCTTTCCGCGCGCTACATCACCGAGCGCTTCCTGCCGGACAAGGCCATCGACGTGCTGGACGAGGCCGGGGCGCAGTTCAAGCTCTCGGCCAGCGCAGCCAGCGCAAAAATCAGCGGCCAGGACAGCGCCAAGGACGGGCGCAAGGCCAGCCCCAAGGACGGACGCAAGGGTGGACGCATCACGGCCCAGGACGTGGAGCGGGTCATCGCCCGCATGGCCCGGATTCCCGCCAAGCGCCTCTCCGGTACGGACAAGGACCGCCTGCGCGATCTGGAGGACGAGATCAAGAAGGCCGTGTACGGCCAGGACGAGGCCGTGACCGTGCTCTGCAAGGCCATCCGGCGCTCGCGCGCGGGCATGAAGCAGCCGGGCCGCCCGCTGGGGGCCTTTCTGCTCACCGGGCCGACGGGCGTGGGCAAGACCGAGCTGGCGCGCCAGCTGGCCCAGGTCATGGGCGTCCAGTTCCTGCGCTACGACATGAGCGAGTACATGGAAAAGCATGCGGTGAGCCGCCTCATCGGCGCGCCTCCGGGCTACGTGGGCTTCGACCAGGGCGGTCTCTTGACCGAGGCTGTGCGCAAGAGCCCGCACTGCGTGGTGCTCTTTGACGAGATCGAGAAGGCGCACCCGGACGTGTTCAACATCCTGTTGCAGGTCATGGACTACGCCACGCTCACCGACAACACCGGCCGCAAGGCCGATTTCCGGCAGACCATCCTGCTCATGACCTCCAACGCCGGGGCCGAGGCCCTGGCCAAGGGCGGCCTGGGCTTCTCGCGCAGTGATCCGCAGAGCGCCCAGAGCGAGCGCAAGAGCGGCTCGCTCAAGGCCATTGAGCGGCTGTTCAGCCCGGAGTTCCGCAACCGCCTGGACGCCATCGTGCCCTTTGACGCGCTCTCGCGCGAGACCATGCTCAAGGTGGTGGACAAGAACGTGCTCGAACTGTCCGAGCAGCTGAAGGGCCGCCGCGTGAGCGTTCGCCTGACGGACGCCGCGCGCACGCACCTGGCCGTGCTGGGCCACGACCCGGCCTATGGCGCCCGGCCCATGGCCCGCGTCATCCAGGTGGAGATCAAGGACGCCATCGCGCCGGAACTGCTCTTCGGCAGCCTGCAAAAGGGCGGCGAGGTGCTGGTGGACGTGGCCCCAGGGGTGGACCCGGAGGTCAAGGCCATCAGCTCCAAGAGCTCCAGCGGCGCCTGTTCCGGGGACTTCGCCTTCAGCTACACCCCGGCGCAGCATCACACGGACAAGCCGGGCAAGTAGCCGGGCGCGCGGCGCATGACCATCTACCGCCTCTTTGACGAGCCCGTGTTTCCGGACCCGGCAGAGGCGGACCCGGACGGCCTGCTGGCCATCGGCGGAGACCTCTCGCCCGAGCGCCTTGTGGCGGCTTACGCGGGCGGCATCTTCCCGTGGTATTCCGCGAATTCGCCCATCCTCTGGTGGTCGCCGGACCCGCGCCTGGTGCTGGAGCCGGCGAGCCTGCACGTGCCCACGAGCCTCAAGCGCGTGCTCAATTCCGGACGCTTCCGGTTCAGCCTGGACACGGCGTTCTCCCAGGTCATCCGCGCCTGCGCGCGCAGCCAACGGCCCGGCCAAGGCGGCACCTGGATCATGCCGGAAATGATCACGGCCTATGAAGGCCTGCACGCGTTACAACTGGCGCACTCGGCCGAGGTCTGGAACGGGGAGCGCCTGGTTGGCGGGGTGTACGGCGTGGCGCTGGGCAGCGTGTTCTTCGGCGAGTCCATGTTCTTTACTGAAAAAGACGCCTCCAAGGCGGCCTTTGTGTTCCTGGCGCGCTGGCTGGGCAACCGGGGCTGCACGCTCATCGACTGCCAGCAGACCACGGCGCACCTGCTGCGCTTCGGCGCGAGGGAGCTTTCACGCCCGGAGTTCCTCAGGCGCGTGGAGCAGGGCCTGAAGAGCCCGGCCCTGTCTGGAAGGTGGGTGCTGGACGCCTAGGCGGCCAGTCCAAGTCCTAGATCAATCCTTGCAGAAGCGCACGACCTCGGCCGCGATGGCCGTGAGCGGCATGATTTTTTTCACGCCCCCGGCCTTGATGGCCTCCTGTGGCATGCCAAAAACAACGCAACTGGCCTCGTCCTGGGCGATGGTGTAGGCCCCGGCGTCGTGCATCTCGCGCAGGCCCTTGGCTCCATCGTCGCCCATGCCGGTCATGATGACGCCCACGGCGTTCTTGCCCGCATAGCGCGCTCCGGAACGGAACAGCACGTCCACTGAGGGCCGGTGGCGCGACACGAGCGGCCCGTCCTTGACCTCCACATGATAGCGCGCGCCGCTACGCTTGAGCAGCATGTGCATGCTGCCTGGAGCGATGAGGGCCTGGCCGCGCAGCAGCGTGTCGTTGTCCTTGGCTTCCTTGACGGTGATGCGGCAGATGCTGTCCAGGCGCTTGGCAAAGGCGGCGGTGAAGTTCTCTGGCATGTGCTGGACAACGGCGATGCCCGGGCAGTCCAGGGGCAGGGCGGTGAGGAACTTCTGCAAGGCCTCGGTGCCGCCGGTGGAGGCCCCCACGAGCACGACCTTTTCCGTGGTGCGGAAGTTGATCGGGGCCGGACCGGCCTTGGCCAGCATGACGTCAGCGTCGAGCTTCGGGGCCACCTTCATGGGCATGGTGGCCGAGATGGGCCTGAGCTTGGACTGGGCCGCGGCGCGCACGGCATCGCAGATGCGCACCCGCGATTCCTCCAGGAACTTCTTGGTGCCGAGCTTGGGCTTGGTGATGATCTCGACCGCACCGTACTCGAAGGCGCGGAAGGTGGTCTCGTCGCCGTCCACGGCCAAGGACGAGCAGACGACCACGGGGATGGGGTGCTGGGTCATGAGCTTGCGCAGGAAGGTCAGGCCGTCCATGCGCGGCATCTCGATATCCAGGGTGATGACGTCGGGGGCAAGCTCGCGCATCTTCTCCGCGGCGGCGATGGGGTCCACGGCCGAGCCGATGACCTTGATGTCCGGCTCGGACTCAAGGATCTCGGTGAGCGTCTGCCGCACCAAGGCTGAATCGTCGATGACGAAGACGCGGATCTGCCTGCTCATTCGGGGGGCTCCTCAAGACCTAAATGCGTCTGTAGACTGTGGGAGCCACCGGCTCCAGGGGAAGATCCATGCCCGCCAGGCTCTCGGAATGGCCAATGAACAGATAGCCGCCGGGCGAGAGCTTGCGGCAGAAGCGGCTGAAGAGCGTCTCCTGCGTCTGGCGGTCGAAGTAGATGACCACGTTGCGGCAAAAGATGATGTCCAGCTGGCCGTCGAAGGTGAACTCCTCCATGAAGTTCAGACGCCTGAACCGCACATGGCTGCGCGCCTCCTGGGCGATGCGCACCACCTTCCTCGTGCGGTCCTTGCTGCGCAGGAGGTAGCGCTTGCGGCACTCCACCGGGATGGGCGCGATCTTGGTTTCGGGGTAGATTGCGCGCACGGCCATGCGCAGCACCTGGGTGGAGATGTCCGTGGCCAGGATGCTGAAAGTGAAGCCGGAATTCAGGCGGCCGAACTCGCTCAAGACCATGGACAGGGTGTAGGGCTCCTCGCCGGAGGAACAGCCCGCGCTCCAGATGTTCACACTGCGCGACGACGTCCGGCGGGCATGGAGATCAGGCAGAATGGTGCTGGAAAGCAGCTCGAAGTGCTTGGGCTCACGGAAGAAATCCGTTGTGTTGGTGGTCACCACATCCACCAGGTTCGACAGCTCCTCTTCCATGCCTGCGGCGCTGAAAAGATACTCGCAGTACTCGTCGTGGGAGCCCATGCACAGCTCGCGCAGCCGCTTCTGAAGCCGCGCTTCAAGCAGGGTCTTCTTGGTGGCGGGCATCTTGATGCCCAGCTCGGTCTTGATGAATTCGCTGAAGCGCTCAAAGGTGCGGTCGTTCATGCGCAAAAGATGCGTCGCCTGCTGCGGCGCGGTGCACATGCGAGCATCGGTGCTTTTTTTGTTGTCGGACATGTAGTGTGGTGTTCGTGCTGTCAGTTTGCAATTTCGGCCACGACGGAGCGCACCAGGCGCGGCACGTCGAGGATCAGGGCCAGGGTGCCGTCGCCCTTGATGGTGGCGCCGGAGATG
This sequence comes from Desulfovibrionales bacterium GWA2_65_9, assembly GCA_001799475.1. GTDB lineage: Bacteria > Desulfobacterota > Desulfovibrionia > Desulfovibrionales > Desulfovibrionaceae > Humidesulfovibrio. Next base: position 24,734 of record MGTN01000021.1, read on the forward strand.
CCTTCCACGTCGCGATACACCCGCCCCAGACTCTTGATGACGGTCTGGTGCTCGCCGACGACCCTGTCCACAACGATGCCGATACGCTTGCCCTCCACCCCGGTGATGACGATCTGCTCGATGGCCGGGGGCTCACCTTCCATTTCAAACCAGCGGCGCAGGTGAATGTAGGGCACAAGCTCACCGCGTAGGTGGATGATCTGCTGCTGGCGCGTGGGGTCCACATCCTTGCTGTGCAACTCCACGCATTCCTCCACCAGGGACAGAGGGATGACAAAAAAGGCCCCCGCCACCTCGACCTGCAGGCCCTCGATGATGGCCAAGGTGAGCGGCAGGCGGATGGTGATGGTGGTGCCCTGGCCGGGCGCGCTCTTGATCTCGATGACCCCGCGCAGGGAGTCGATGGCCCGCTGGACCACGTCCATGCCCACGCCACGCCCGGAGATATTCGTGATCTTGGCCGCAGTGGAGAAGCCCGGCAGGAAGATGAGCTGCAGGGCCTCCTGTTCGCTGAGTTCCGCATCCGCCGCGATGAGGCCCTTTTCCACGGCCTTGTTGCGGATGACCTCGGCGTCCATGCCCTTGCCGTCGTCGGTGATGCGGATGAGCACCTCGCTGCCGGAATGCACGGCCTCAAGCAGGATTGTTCCTTCCGGGCGCTTGCCGGCGCGCTTACGCTCCTCGGGCATGTCGATGCCATGGTCGATGCTGTTGCGGATGAGGTGCACCAGCGGGTCGCCCAGGCGCTCGAGCACGGTCTTGTCCAGCTCCGTCTCCTCGCCGCGCGTGACCAGCTCGATCTCCTTGCCCAGCTCGGAGGACAGGTCGCGCACCAGGCGGCGGAACTTGCTGAAGGTGGTGCCGATGGGCAGCATGCGGATGCCGAGCGTGCTGTCGCGCAGGTCGCTGCTCAGGCGCTCCAGCTGTTCCGAGAGCACTGTGAGGATGGGGTCGGAGCGCTCGGTGACGACCTGGGAAATCTGGGCCTGCACGATGACCAGTTCGCCCACGAGGTCCACCAGCAGGTCCAGCTTGTCGGCGGCGACGCGCAGGCTGGTCCCGGCGTCCTTCTGCTGTCTGGCTGCCGAGGCCTCCCGCGTCTGCTGCTGCCGGGCGATGGCCTGCTCGACCTGCTCCTCGGACACTAGGCCGGACTCGGTGAGGATCTTGCCGATGGGTTTTTGCTGGCCCAGGGCACGCTCCAGGTCGTCAGGCTTGATGGCCCCGTCCTGGACCAAAAGCTCACCCAGCTTGGGGGCGGCAGGCGGCAATGGTTCGTCCAGGCTGGTCGGACGCTCCTGCTCTGGAGCGCTCTCGCGGTCTGGTATGGACTGATTCTTATGAATATTCTGAAGAATCGGTATGGGAACGGCTGTGGGCGCGCCAGGAACAATCACCTGTATGTCCACATCAAGGTCCACGTCGGTGAACAAGAACAGGTCGCGGATGGACTCCTCGCCAACAGCGGTGGTCAGGTCCACTTCCCAGTTCAGGTACAACGTCTGCGGGTCAAGCCCGCCGAGTTCCGGCAGGCCGCGGTGGTCCAGGCGAACGGTGCACGGCCCGAGATTGCGCAGTTCCTCGAACAGCTGCTCCAGATGCAGCTCCTTGCCCACAACGCGCTCACGCGGGCTGATGAGGAGGCGGTAGCAGACGGCTTCCCCTGCGAAAGACTCCTCTGGCTCGGGCGTTGGCGTGGGCTCGGGCGTTGACTCAGGCGTTGGCTCATCCGCGGCGGAAACGCACAGTCCCGGCTCAAAGGACGCGGCGGCAGGCTGCTGCTCCGGAACTGTTTCCGCCTCAGGCGGCGCAAGCAATCCGCGTATCTGGCCCAGGATCTCCTCGCCCTTTTCCGGCGTGCCGTTGCCTGATCCGTCAGGCCCATTGAGCAATCCGAGGATATGATCGCGCGCGGCGAAGGAGATGGAAATGAGTTCCTTGGTGACCGCAAGCTGCTCGTTGCGCACCTTGTCGAAGACGTTTTCCAGGTCGTGGGTGAAATCGGCGATGTCGTCGAAGCCGAACATGGCTCCAGAGCCCTTGATGGTGTGCAGGGCGCGGAACACCCTGTTCACCATGTCCAAATCGTGCGGGCTTGTTTCCAACTCCAGGAGTGTGGACTCCAGTTCACCCAAGAGGTCGAAGGCCTCTTCGCGGAAGATTTCCCGGCTTTGATCGTCGGACATGCGCAGCGTCCTTATAAACTATGTTAGCGGCCAGCAGGGCACACCTTCAGGCAGCTCCATGCCCCTTTGCCTCTTTGAACCGGCAGTAGCCACACTTAGCATTACGTAGCCAGTTGCAATGAAAATTGCAATGGCTTCAGTGCAATCCAGTGTGTTTGTGGTGCGAACAGGCAACACAAAGAGCGAACAGAGGGGAGAAGACTGGAAAGGACTGAAAAGAAGTTAGTCCAGGACATCAAACTTGGCGAATTTCATGACAAAAGATGCGCGCCCCTGGGTTCCGGACCTAAGCGAAGTGGAAAAGCCGAACAACTGCCGCAGGGCCGCAAAGGCCTGGACGGTCTTCTGGCCGCCACGGTCGATGATGTTCTCAATCTTGGCGCCCTTGGCTCCGAGCTGGCCCACCACCTCGCCCACAAAGGCGTCCGGGGCGATGACCTCCAGCCACATGATGGGCTCAAGCAGCATGGACTGGGCCTCGGCCAGGACGCTACGCAGGGTCATGGCCGCAGCCATGCGGTATCCGGCAGGGCTCGACTCGCCCTCCTTGCGCGGCATGTCCAGCACACGGATCTTCACGTCCTGCACGGGATAGCCGCCGATGACGCCGCACTGCAGGCCATCGCGAAGACCTTCATTCACGGCCTCTGTCCAGGCCTGCGGCGTATGGTCCAGGTCGACTTCAAAGAGCACCACCCTGCCCTCGCCGCGCCCAAGGGGCTCGATGGCCAGACGGACCGAGCCATAGTGCATGGTCTCGCCCAGTTCGCGGTGGAACTCTTCCTGGGCCTCGGCGCTTCGGGTGACGGTCTCCTGGAAGACCACCTGGGGCTTGCCGGTGCGCGGCTTCAGGTTGTGCTCCCTGGCCATGCGCTCAAGCAGCACCTCCAGGTGCAGTTCGCCCATGCCGGAGAGGATGACCTGGTTGGTCTCCGTGTCGCGCAGCACGGTCAGCGTCGGATCCTCCAGCAGGTAGCGCTGGAGCACCTCGTCCAGCTTG
>MGTN01000022.1:0-2409 GCA_001799475.1 Desulfovibrionales bacterium GWA2_65_9
CCCGAGCCAGGCCGCGACATCAAAGGACTTGCCGGCGCGGAGCTCCAGCTTGATGGCGTCGTTGGCCACCACGGGGTCGTCCACAAGCAGGCCCAGGGCCAGGATCAGCGCGGCGATGGAGATCTGCTGGATGTCGATGCCCAGCAGGTTCATCATGCCAAAGGTCATGGCCAGGGTGATGGGGATGGACAGGGCCATGAGCAGGGCCGAGCGCCACTCGCGGAAGCCCACGAAGGACACCAGCACCACCAGGATGATGGCCTCGTACAGGCTGGTCATGAACAGGTCGACCTTGTCCTCCACCTGCTGGGGCTGGTCCGAGGTGCGCGAGAACACGAGATCCGCAGGCAGACGCTTCTTGAGGTTCGTAAGGGTCGCGTCAACCACCTTGGAGAACGTGCCGATCTGCTCGCCACTTTTCATGGTGATGGCCAGCGTCACGGCGGGCATGCGCGCCCAGTTGCCCTTGGCGTCGCGGATGACGTGGTAGTGGCGCTTGGCCGGCGGGCTCAGGTAGCCGCGCTCGATGTCGACCATGTCGCGCAAATAGGCCAGGGCGCCGTTCTTGGCGCGGCCCACGGCTACGCCGCCGAGTTCGTCCTCGCTTACGATCTCGCCCGAGGGGTCCACGAGCATGGACTTGCCCGCAGCCTCCACCACGCCGCCGCCCTGGCGGATGTTCCGCGCGCCCAGGACATTCTTGATTTGCAAGGGGCCGAAGCCATAGGCCGCCAGGCGCTCCTGGGAATAGTTCAGGTACACGGCCTCGTCGCGCACGCCCCAGCGGTTCACGCGCGAGACATCGGGCAGGGCCTGCATGGTGCGCATGATCTCGTCGGTGTAGGTCTCCAGGTCGCTGAAGGCGTAGCGGCTGCCAGCCACCTGGGCCAGGGCCTCGGCCGCCTTGGCCGGGTCGCGCACGATGGCCACGGGCCAGGCGTCCGGGTGGAATTCCGAGGCCCGCAGACGGTCCTCAACAAAACGCTGCACGGCCGAAAGCAGCCCGGCATCGTCCGTGTCCGTCTGGGCGTCGAGCAGGGCCAGGCCGGGCTTGATGCTCAGGCGCACATCGCGCGCCAGGCCCTTGTCCGCCAGGAAGCGGGCAAAGAGCTCCACCTTGCGGCGCACGGACTGCTCCGTGGCCGAGGCCGGCAGCACCTGCACCAGGGTCACTCGACCAGAAACCTTGGCGGAGACGTCGGCCGTGGCGTTGGCCGTGACATTGGCCTGGTCGGCGGCGGGCGCGTTGGTCTGACCGGCGGCGGACATTGGCCCGCGCAGGTCCAGAATGCCCTGCTGCACCTGCTTGGCGCGCAGGGACAGCTCCACCTCGCCCTCCAGCGGCGAGGCCACGGTGAGCATGAGCGTGGTCGGGTCACCGAAATCCTTGATGAAGTTCACCGGTCCAGCGCCCTCTGGCAGGCCATTCACCGAGGCCAGCTTGAGGTTCAGGTCGTCGAACACGTCGCCCGGGCTCTTGACCTCGTCGTGCAGCTTGATGATGACCACGGCCAGGCCGGTGCGCGTGGTGGACTCGATGCGGTCCACCTTGTCGTTCTCGGCGATGCGCTCCTCCAGCCGGCGCGTCACCAGATCCTCGACCTTGTCCGCGGCCACGCCGGGCCAGGAGCAGGTCACGGCGGCCACGCGCATGGGGATGTCCGGGTCCTTGCGCTGGGGCATCCTGAAGTAGCTGACCGCGCCCCAGATGAAGATCGCCACAAGCAGCACCAGGGCGATCTGACGGTTTTCGACGAAGAAGCGCGCGGTGTTGTGCTTCTCGAGCAGAAGCGTCTCGTCCTTGCCGTGCATGGCCGGTTCCTTGAAGGCCCGCTTTCAGCGCGGGGTGGGAGGGATGCGGACGGTCTTGGCCTAGGGCACTATGGTGATGGCCGCGCCGTCGTGGATCAGGGTGGCCCCGGCGGTGATGACACGCTCGCCGGGCTTGACCCCGCCGCGCACCAGCACATTGCGGCCGGTGACGTCGCCCAGTTCCAGACGCCGGCCCCTGGCCACGGCCTGCCCGCCCTCGTCCACGGCCACAAAGACCATGTAGCCGTTGGGGTCGCTTGGCGGACGCACCACCGACTGCAGGGGCACGCTGGCCAGGGCCAGGGCAGCGGCTGGCGCCTGGGGCGCGGTGGCGTCCAGGCCGCCGACACCTTCAAGGCGCACCGTGGCGACCATGCCGTCCTTGAGCAACCCGTCCGGGTTGGGGATGGTCAGCTCGATGTCGAAGACGCGGCTCTTGGGGTCGGCCGAGGGCGACACCGCCGTGACCTTGCCCGCGAATTCGCGGCCGCTGAGGGCGTCGACCACCACAGACAGGGGCGCGCCCGGCTTGATGCGCGCCTGCATGGTGTCCGGCACGCCGAACACGGCCTTCACCGACGAGAGGTCCACCAGCAC
>MGTN01000022.1:2469-9747 GCA_001799475.1 Desulfovibrionales bacterium GWA2_65_9
GCCGTCCAGGGGCGACTTGAGCTGGGAGTCGGAGAACTGGATGTTGGCCTGCTCCAGCTGGGCGCGCGCGCCGTCGAGCTTGGCCCGGGCCACGCCCAGGCGCTCCTGGGAAAGGTCGAACTCGCTCTTGGCCAGGTAGCCGCCAACCACCAGGGCCTGCGAGCGCTCGAAATTCTTCTGCGCCTGCACCAGGGAGGCCTTGGCCTCCTCCATGGCTGCGCGGGCCTGATTGGCGCGGGCCGCGTGGTCCTGCGGGTCCAGCCGGGCCAGCACCATGCCGCGAGTCACGTGATCGCCTGCGCGCAGCTCGCGCTTGACGCCGTCCGGGCCGGGCACGGCCACGATCTCGCGCACGTAGCCGCCGACCTTGAAGGCCAGCTCCACCTGTTCGCGCGGGTTGATGTTGGCCGAATAGCGCAGGCCCGAGACCTCGCCCGCGCCCTCCACGGCCAGGACGCGCACAGGCACCGGAGCGCTCTGGGGCGGCTTGGTCTTGGAGAAGGTCGTGGCGGCCAGGACCAGGGCTGCCGCGAGGATGACAGCCCCCACGGCAAGCGTCTTCTTGTCCATGCGCAAGCTCAATTTCATGATGCTACTCCTTGAACGTCTTCATGCGCTCGATGCCCGCCAGCGAGTACTCGAAGATGAAGTTCGCCAGCAGTTCCACGCCCAGGTTTTCCAGGGCCATTTCCGGGCACATGCGGCGGATGACCTGACGCATGTGGTCGAAGAGCAGGCAGTAGCCCACCACGCCCGCGGCGCAGAGGTGCGCGGAGCGCTCATCGGAACCCGGCATCAGCTCGCGCACGATGCCCAGGAGCACCTGGTGCTGGGGCATGATGAAACGCTCCATGATCTCGTCGAACTGGTCCGAGGGGTCGATGAACTCCGCGGTCAGCAGCATGCCGAGCTTCTCGTAGAGCGGGTCGCCGTCGCCGAGGAACTTGTAAAGCAGGGAGCGGACATAGGCCTTGAGGCGGTCGTGCGCCGGGGCGCCGGGCTCAAGGTCCATGTCGATGGGGAAGCGCAGGTGGGCGGCCTGCATGTAGTCCGCCAGCACCGCCATGAACAGCTTCTCCTTGCCGCCGAAGTAGTAGTTCACGGCGGCCACGTTGGCACCGGCCTTGGCGCAGATGTCGCGCACCGTGGCCTCCTTGACCCCGCGCTCGGCAAACACCGCCCGCGCGGCCTTGAGCAGCCTGTCCTTGGTTCCGGCATCCGTCTGGTCTTGCATGGCCCCTCCAAAACGTTGTTTGATACGTCGGATGAAACGACGTTTAATACTGCGTTTATTGGTTGTCAAGCGGTGACGTTACCTGTCCTGCGAATAATTTCCACGCAAGGCTGTCGCTTGTCAGAATGCTGGCGGGTGAGGTAGGATGCAAAAAAACAACCCGTGCGAGGATTCCATGCCCTACAAGGACTTGCAGGATTTTCTGAAGCATCTGGACAAGAACGGCGAGATCAAGCGCATCGACGCGGAGCTCGACCCCTACCTGGAGATCGCCGAGGTCACGGACCGCGTGAGCAAGAAATTCGGCCCGGCCCTGCTCTTCCAGAAGGTCAAGGGCTCCAAATTCCCGGTGCTGACCAACATGTACGGATCAAACAAGCGCATGAACCTGGCGCTGGACAGCGAGAACCTGGACGCGCTGGGCGAGCGCATCCACGAGTACCTGGAGATCGAGCGGCCCGACGGCATCATCAAGAAGCTGCAGATGATCCCCAAGCTCTCCAAGCTCACCAACATCTTCCCGGACCACGTGAAGCGCGGCTGCTGCCAGGACGTGGTCCTGACCGGCGACCAGGTGGACCTGTCCATCCTGCCGGTGCTGACCACCTGGCCGGGCGATGCCGGGCCGTTTATCACGCTCCCCGTGGTCTACACCAAGAACCCGGAAACCGGCGTGCGCAACGCGGGCATGTACCGCATGCAGGTGTACGACAAGAACACCACAGGCATGCACTGGCACCGGCACAAGGGCGGGGCCTACCACTACCACCTGGCCGAGAAGCTCGGCAAACGGCTCGAGGTCGCCGTGGCCCTCGGCCCGGACCCGGCCGTGACCTACGCCGCCACCGCGCCCATCCCGGACGAGATCGACGAGATGCTCTTCGCCGGGTTCCTGCGCAACCAGCCGGTCGAGCTCGTGAAATGCAAGACCGTTGACCTCGAGGTTCCGGCCACCAGCCAGTTCGTGCTGGAGGGCTATGTCGATCCCAAGGAGCGCCGCCGCGAAGGCCCCTTCGGCGACCACACGGGCTACTATTCGCTCGCCGACGACTACCCGGTGTTCCACGTCACGGCCATCACGCACAGAAACGACGCCATCTATCCGGCCACCCTCGTGGGGCCGCCGCCAATGGAAGACTGCTTCATGGGCAAGGCCACGGAGCGTCTGTTCCTGCCGCTGATCAAGAAGCAGTTGCCCGAGGTGGTGGACATGAACCTGCCGCTTGAGGGCGTGTTCCACAACCTCTGCTTCGTCTCCATCGACAAGCGCTACCCCGGCCAGGCCCGCAAGGTCATGTACGCGCTCTGGGGCATGGGCCAGATGATGTTCACCAAGATCATCGTGGTGGTGGACAAGAACATCAACGTGCAGAACGTCTCCGAGGTGCTCTGGCGCATCGGCAACAACGTTGACCCCAGGCGCGACGTGGCCATCCTCGAAGGCCCGCTCGACGCCCTGGATCACGCCTCGCCCCTGGCCTTCTACGGCGGCAAAATGGGCATCGACGCCACCAAGAAAGGCCCGGAGGACGGGCACCACCGCGAATGGCCCAGCACCCTGCACATGGACGCGGGCGTCAAGGCCAAGGTCGACGCGCTGTGGGGGCAATTGGGCCTGTAGGATTAGGACGAATATGCCTCCGGCGGCCAGGGAACGTTGTCCCCTGGACCCCATATGGGGAGTCCAAAGGGCCTCAGGCCCTTTGGCCCCCGGAGGGTACGGCTTTCATTGTCCCTGGCTTGGCCGCCGGAGGCATAAACCCAACCGGAGCATCATGACCAAGCGCATTCTCCTCGCAGTGACCGGCGCCAGCGGCCCGCAGTACGCCCTGGCCCTGGCCAGGGCGCTGGGCGGCCGCAAGGACGTCGAGCTGCACCTAATTTTGTCCGAGGCGGCAAAAAAAGTCATCGCGCTGGAGGCCGACTTTGGCCCGGAGGATCTGATCAAGCTGGCCCACGTCAGCTATGACGAGAAGAACATCGCCGCAGGCCCGGCCAGCGGCTCCTGGCAACATGCGGGCATGATCGTGTGTCCCTGCTCCATGGCCTCGCTCGGGGCCATTGCCCACGGCCTGGGCACCAACCTCATCCACCGCGCGGCGGACGTGACCTTGAAGGAAGGGCGCACGCTCCTCCTCGTCACCCGCGAGACGCCGCTCAGCCTTATCCATATAAAGAACATGCTCGCCGCCAAGGAGGCCGGAGCGACCATCATGCCCGCCAGCCCCGGCTTTTACCACAAGCCCCAGACCATCGACGATTTGGTGAACCACCTGGCCGGGCGCATCATAGATCAACTCGGCGACCAGCTGGGCATCGACAACGCCCTGTTCAAGCGCTGGGGCGAATAACCGCCGGTTAAATGGCCAGAAGGAGGGGAAACCATGCTGCTCACCTGGTTCGGACATTCCAACTTCATGCTCCAGGAAGACGGGCTGACCCTGCTCATCGATCCCTTCTTCGAGGGCAACCCCAAGGCTCCCGCAGGCTGGAAGAAATCCATCGGCCATGTGGACGCAGTGCTCGTGACCCACGACCATGGCGACCATGTGGGCCAGGCAGCGGAAATCTGCCACGGCACCGGGGCCAAGCTAATCTGCCTCTTCGACCTGCTGCCGAAGATGCAGGCCAAGGGGCTGCACCCAGAGCAGATGTACGGCATGAACATAGGCGGGACAGTGCCCCTGGGCGGGCTGCGCATAAAGATGGTCCAGGCCGTGCAGTCCTCGGCCACAGGCTCGCCCGCCGGATACATCCTGACCTTCCCCGGCGGCTTCTGCGCCTACCACTCCGGCGACACGGCGCTGTTCTCGGACATGAAGCTCCTGCGCCGCTTCTTCGACATCGACCTGGCCATGCTGTCCATGGGCGGCTGGTTCACCATGGACGCCGTGGAGGCCGCCGTGGCCTGCTCGTTCCTGCACTGCCGCAACGTGGCGCCCATGCACTGGGGCACCTTCCCCCTCCTGGCCCAGGACACCGATGCCTTTGCCGTGGCGCTCAAGGAATACGCCCCGGACACGCGGATGCTGGCCCTCACGCCGGGAACTCCGGTGGAAGTGGCCTAGGGTCGCGCCCGCCCAGATATTCAAAGCCTCGGCTGGGCAGAATCCGCCCAAGTGCTGCGCAGGTGTTGCGCGTCAAGCCGACACGCAGATCGACGAAAAACGAGGACCTGACGCGAGCCGCCGGGCAGTTCGGACGCGTCTGGCTGGCCTAGCCGCCCGGCTGGCTTGAAGGATCAGACGCGGGCAGGGCCAGGGCCTGGGCGATGCGCCCGGCCAGGGCCGGACCCACGCCGCGCACCTGGGCCAACTGCTCGGGTGCGGCCGCGCGCATGGCCGCGAGCGACCCGAAGGCGTCCCACAGCCGCCGGGCCAGGGCCGGGCCAAGGCCGGGAACGTTCAGCAACGCGCTGTCCAGCCGCGTCTTCCGTCCAGCCTTGCGGCTCTTGCCGATGACGAAGCGGTGCGCCGCATCGCGCACGCGCTGCAAGAAGAGCAGCGCCGGACTGCCAGGCCGGAGCGCCACCGGGTTCCTGCGGCCTGGCCGGAAGACCCGATCCGTAAGCTCCCCGGCGCGGCGGCTTTCGCCCTTGGCGATGGACGCGCACGCGAACTCCTCGGCCGCACCGGCCTCAGCAAGCGCCCGCACCACCGCAGCCAGTTGGCCGCGCCCACCGTCGATGAGCAGCAGGTCCGGCCAGGGCGGACCGGACTCCACGCGCCGCAGCGCCCACTGGGCCAGGGCCGCGTAGTCGTCGCCCGAGCCCTCCGCGCCGGGCAGGGCGTAGGCGCGGTAGTCGGACTTCACCTCAGCGCCGTCCTCGAACACCACCACCCCGGCGCGCACGTCGTTGCCCGCCAGATGCGAGATGTCCACGCACTCGATGCGCCGGGGCGCGCGCGGCAGGCCGAGTGCGCGCTCAAGCTGGCCCGGCACGTCCTGGACCGAGTCGCTGCGGTGGGCGGTGAGGGCCAGGTTGGCGGCCATGTCCAGCAGGCGGCGCTCATCCGGACCGCGCGGCAGGGCCAGGCGCACCGGCCCGCCCCGGCGCTCGGCCAGCACCTCGGCAAGCCCGCCGGCCAGCTCCTGTCCGGAGAGGTCGTGGGAGAGCACGATGCGCCCGGGGATGTAGCGCCCAGGTCCGTAGAACTGCGGCAGAAAGCTCCCCAGGGCCTCGGCGATGTCGGCCCGGCCCAGGCCGCGCCAATGGTAGGTTTTCTGCTCCAGGAGCTGCCCGGCGCGCACGAACAGAACGCCCAGCCCCAGACCGTCGCCAGCGGTGACAACCGCAAGCACGTCACGGTCCAGGGCGTCGCGCAGCACCGAGGCCTGGCCTTCCAGCGTCTTCTCGATGGCCGCGATCTGGTCGCGCAGCAGGGCAGCCTCCTCGTAGCGCTGGTGTTCGGAGGCCTCGCGCATGCGCCGGCCGAGCTCGCGCACGAGCGAACGCGAGCGTCCGGCCAGGAACTGCTCCACCTGGGTCACCATCTCCTGGTAGCGATTGCTGTCCACGGGCAGACAGCAGGGGCCGAGACACTGGCCGATCTGGTGGAACAGGCAGGGCCGCACGCGGTTTTTGAACATGCGCTCCGAGCACTTGCGCAAGGGGAAGATGCTGCCCACGAGCTTGAGCGTGGCCCGCGCCGCCGAGGCCGAGGAAAAGGGGCCGAAGTAGGCCGAGCCGTCGCGCAACACCTGGCGGGTCATGGTCAGGCGCGGGAACTCGGCGCGCTTGTCCAGCCGGAAGAGCAGCGAGCGCTTGTCGTCGCGCAGGACGATGTTGTAGCGTGGCCGGTGCTTCTTGATGAGGCTCTCCTCCAGGAGCAGGGCCTCCTTCTCCGTGGAGACGAGCAAGGTATCAATGTGCTCGACCTTGCCGAGGAGCGCGAGGGTCTTGGGCGCGTGCTCCGCGCTGGCGCGAAAATAGGACGACAGGCGCTTGCGCAGGCTCTTGGCCTTGCCGACGTAAAGGATGCGCCCGGAAGCGTCCTTCATGAGGTAGACGCCCGGGATATCGGGATAGTCGGCAGGGGCAAAGGGCATCATTGGGCCACTCCAGGGGTGCGTCAGCCAGACATACGTGAGCAAGGTCAGAAGAATCCTTATAACCGAGAGGGGTTCCAGGGGAAAGGATAAAAATCTTAACGGTAAAAATATTTTTACTATTTTTAAGAAAACGCCCTTTGTGACCTTGAATATTCTCCAAAGAGAGGCTAGAAAGTAACTCGTAACGTGGCTCAGGTTCGTGTTGGAACTATTTTATCAAAGGAAGGAAAGGATGAACAAAAAATTTGCACTGCTCCTGGTGCTGATGGCCGCCCTAGTCGTGGGCTCCGTCACCAGCGCCTCAGCAGCCGAGATCAAAGCCAACGGTTCTTGGCAGATTGAAGCCGACATGAATGTCAACAATGACTTCCAGAAAATGGGCGCTGCCAGCGAAGACAAGACCTTAAACATCGCCCAGCGCGTGCGCCAGAGCTTCCAGTTCATCGCCAACGAGAACCTGAAAGGCGTCCTCGAACTCCAGCTTGGCTCCGCCAACTGGGGCACTGGCGCTCTGGGCATCGGCGCTGGCCGTTCCGCCACCACCTCCGGTTCCGCCAACGCCAACAACGCTGGCAGCGGCAACTTCATGCTGCGCAAGGGCTATGTTGACTTCAAGTGGCCCGGCACCAAGGTCAACTTCCTTGTCGGCTTCCAGAGCCTGTCCCTGCCCTCCGCCGTTGGCGGCGGCAGCCCGGTTCTTGACGACCACTTCGCCGCTGCTGCGGCCGTCGTGCCCGTCACCGATGGCCTGTCCCTGGTCGGCGGCTTCGGTCGCCTGTATGACCAGAACAGTGCCTATGCCACCACCTCCGGCGCCCTCAGCGGCTCCGGCACCACTGGCGATGTGGCCTTCCTGATCGCCAACATCGACATGATCAAGGGCGTGTCCCTGCAGCCCTGGGCTGCTTACGCCAACATCGGCAACAAAGTCGGCGCCCCGAGCCTGACTGGCATCCAGGGTTCCAACTCCACCACCAACGAACCAACGAAGG
>MGTN01000023.1 GCA_001799475.1 Desulfovibrionales bacterium GWA2_65_9
CTGCTTCAGGTTCTTCCTGAAGCAGCCCGTTCGGCGTAAAATGGGGATTCCAAAGGGCCTAAGGCCCTTTGGCAGGGTCCAGGGGCAGCGCCCCTGGCCGCCGGAGGCATATTCTTGCCCTACTGCACCTGCGTGGTGACTTTCAGCCCGTACTTTTCGATCTTGGCGATGAGCGTGGGGCGCGAGAGGCCGAGCAGCTTGGCCGCGCGGGTGCGGTTGCCGCCGGTGATTTCCAGGGCCTCGGCCACGGTGCCGCGCGCCACGGTGTCCAGGATATGTTCGTAGGCGGCGTCTCCGGCCTGGTCCAGCAGCGCCCGGCGGATGAAGGCGCGCAGGGGGTCGTCGGTGGCGTTTGGATGCGCGCCCATTGCGGATGGTTCCGGTTGGTTGTGGTCGGCTGTGAAGCCGCCCTGGCCGTCGCTTTTCAGGCCGCTTTTGCCGCTGCCCTTGCCCAGCGCCTGGCGCATCTCGTCCGCGCCGATGGGGCAGCCCCGGCTGAAGATGAGCGCCTTTTGCAGGGCGTTGGCCAGCTCGCGCACGTTGCCGGGCCAGCCCTGGGCCGAGAGCAGGTCCAGGGCCTCGGGGGTCAGCCCCGGGCTCTGCATGTCCATCTCCCGCGCCAGGCGGGACAGGAAGTGCCGGGCCAGCAGCGGCACGTCGCCTTCGCGGTCGCGCAGGGGCGGCAGGCTGATGGTCACGACCTTGAGGCGGTAGTACAGATCCTCGCGGAAGCGGCCCTCGGCCACGGCGGTTTCCAGGTCGCGGTTGGTGGCGGCCAGGATGCGCACGTCCACCGGGATCAGCTCGCGCCCGCCCAGGCGCTCCACCTGCTTTTCCTGCAACAGCCGCAGGATCTTGGCCTGCACGTTCATGGGCATGTCGCCGATCTCGTCCAAAAACACGGTGCCGCGCTGGGCCTGCTCGATCTTGCCCACGCGCCGGGAGCTGGCCCCGGTGAAGGCGCCCTTCTCGTAGCCGAAGAGCTCGGCCTCCAGCAGCGTGTCCGGGATGGCCACGCAGTTGATGACCACAAAGGGCTTGGTGGAGCGGGCGCTGTGCTGCCACAGGGCGCGCGCCACCAGCTCCTTGCCCGTGCCGGACTCCCCGCGCACGAGCACCAGGGCCTCGGTGGGCGCGGCGCGGCCGATGGCCTTGAAGATGTCCTGCATGGCGCGGCTCTGGCCCACCAGGGCGTCGCCCTGGGTATCCTCGGCCTCGTCCTTGAGCCCGTCGTGCAGGTTGACGGCCACGCGGGCGCGCGCCAGGCGTCCGGCTTCCAGGGCCTGGTGGATGAGCCGCAGGATGTCCGGGATGTCAAAGGGCTTCAGGATGTAGTCAAAGGCCCCGAGCTTGGTGGCCTCGATGGCCGTCTCGGTGCCGCCGTAGGCGGTCATGATGATCACCGGCAGGTTGGCCACGGCCGCGCGCATGCGCTGCATGGCCTCGATGCCGGTGATGCCGGTCATGCGCACGTCCATGACCACCAGGTCCGGGGCCGCGCGCCCCACCTCGTCCACGCCGGCCTCGCCGGAGGCTGCGGTGCGCACCTCGAAGCCGTCGGCCTCCAGGATCTTGCCGAAGCTCTGGCGCAGCTGGGCGTCGTCGTCAACAATCAGGATCTGGGCCATGTCTTCTCCCTGCGGTCGGAGCCGAAGGTTTCAGGTGGCGGTGGTTTTCAATGAACCCGGCGAAGCCGGTCAGGATCTGAGCCATACCTTCTCCCGCAGCGGCAGCACCAGGACAAAGGTCGCGCCCTGCTTGTCGGATGGTTTGAGGTGGATGTAGCCGCCGTGTTCGTCCAGGATGCGCTTGGCGATGGCCAGGCCTAAGCCCGTGCCTTCCTCCTTGGTGCTGAAGAAAGGCTGGAAGACCTTGCCCTGAATTTCCGGCGGGATGCCAGGGCCGGAGTCGGAGAGCTGGAGGATGGCCACGCGGCCCAGCGGATCCATGAACCCGGTCTCCTCGGTGATCACGATGCGCCCGTTCTCGCCCATGGCGTCGCAGGCGTTCAGGATGAGGTTGACCAGCGCCTCTTTGAGCTGCTCCGGGTCCACATCGACCTCGGGCAGGGTCCGCTCACGCACCAGGCGCACGTCCACCCCGTACGTCTCCAGGCGGTGCTTGAGCAAGACGAGGGTCATGTCCACCACATCGGACGGGCTAATGTGCTGGAACTTGGGCCTGGGCGGGCGGGAGAACTCCAGAAAGTTGCGGACAATGGTGTCCAGGTGGCGGATTTCCTCGCTGATGACCTCGAAGTCCTCGCGCTGGGCGGCCGAGAGGTCCAGGCCGCGCTCCAGCGAAAACAGGCGCATCTTGACGCTGGTGAGCGGGTTGCGCACGCTGTGGGCCACGCCTGCGGCCAGCTTGCCCACCAGGGCCAGCTTCTCGGACTGCATCAGGTGCTGGCGCGATTCCTCCAGCAGGGTGTGGGTCTGGTCCACGTCGCGCAGGAGCCCGTGCACCAGCTCGCCCACGGCGCGCACCTCGTCGGCGTCGCCCTGGTCCGAAGACTGGGGCAGGCCGCCGCCCTCGTCCGCGCCCAAGGGTGGTCCCATGGCCGCCCCACGGGCCAGGCTGCGGATGGGGCCCAGCACCTGGCGCAGCAGCACCCAGCCGAGCAAAAGGCCCAGTACCGCGCCCGCCGGGATGACGAACAGCGAGGCCGTGGTGGCCGCCCGGGCCAGGGAGCGCATGGCCGACACGCCCAGGTCGGCGTCGCGGCCGTGCAGGGCGAAGAGTTCGCTGGCCGCATTCTGGGCCGCCTCGCGCTGGCGCACGGCCCGGATCATGATCTCCGCGCCCTGGCCCGGCTGGCTCTCGACCAGCTCGCGCAGGGCCAGGGCCTGGGCCTGGGTGGCGGCGTCCATGCGCGTGATGAGCTCGCGCCCGGCCTCCAGGGGCTCGCTGGCGCGCACCTTGAGCAGGGTCCGGGCCACGGTCTGCTGGCGGACCTGGAAGTCCTGCAGCCGTTCCGGGTTCTGGCGCGCGGCCAGGGCGTCGGCCTCCAGGCTGATCATCTGCTCCGAGAGGGACAGCGCGCTGACCTGCTGGCTCAAGTTCACCTGGCGCAGGATGTCCGTGGCGTCCAGGTAGTGCGGGGCCAGCCAGTAGGTGGCCCCGGCCCCGGCGCAGGCGCAGAGCGTCAGCCCCACGAGCAGGGCGAACACGCGCCCGCGCAGCGAGGGCTGGATGCGCTGGGCCAGACGCTTGAGCGCCGCGCGCAGGAGGGCTTCGGCCTGGGGTTTCATGTGCGGAGCATACCCCACACCGGGCGTATTGTCAGCCTGTCTGCCGCGCCCCCAAGCCGCCCGGCTCGTCCGACGCACAGTCAGCCGCTGCCCGGTCATCCGAAACACGGTCCGCCCGGTCCGGCCAGCCAATGCGCAGGAGGGCGCGCAGAAGGGGGCACGCCGGAGCTTTGCGCAGCCCTGTGCGCACCCCCCCTGTACCCCCGCCTTCCGCACCTCTGTGCACCCCCCTGTCAACCGGGAATTTTTGTCCTTTTAGCGGCCAAAACCATGCCATTTTTGTCCAGGCCCAAAACCCCGTGCTATACTCCCGCCGATGAAAAACACACCCGCCGACACAATGCTTCTGCGCTACAAGGCCCCGCCCACCATCGCCCGGTTCATGGCCTGCCCCGCGCTCTACCGGGGCCTGCTGGGCCCGGTGGGCTCGGGCAAGTCCTCGGGCTGCTGCATGGAGCTCATGGCCCGCGCCTGTGCCCAGGCCCCTGGACCGGACAACGTGCGCCGTTCGCGCCTGGCCGTGGTGCGCAACACCTACCGCGAGCTCAAGGACACCACCGTGCGCACCTGGCTGTCCTGGTTCCCGGAGGACGCCTTCGGGCCGTTTGGCCTCACGGACCTCTGCCACAGCGTGCGCCTGCCCCTCACCGACGGCAGCCGCGTCGAGCTGGATGTGCTCTTCCGCGCGCTGGACCGGCCCCAGGACGTGAAGAAGCTGCTGTCGCTGGAACTCACCGGGGCCTGGATCAACGAGGCGCGCGAGATGCCGCTGTCCATCGTCGAGGCCCTGGGCGACCGCGTGGAGCGCTTCCCGGCCGCGCGTGACGGCGGCTGCGCCTGGGCCGGGGTCATCATGGACACCAATCCGCCGGACAGCGACCATTGGTGGTACCGCCTGGCCGAGGAGACCAGGCCCCAGGGCTGGGCCTTCTTCCGCCAGCCCGGCGGGTTGGTCGAGCAGGGCGGATCGTTTGTGCCCAACCCCCGCGCCGAAAACCTGGAGCACCTGCCGCCGGACTTCTACCAGCGCCGCCAGAGCGGCAAGACCCCGGCCCATGTGCGCGTCTACTACTGCGCCCAGTACGGCTTTGTGCAGGACGGAATGCCTGTGTACCCCGAGTTTAACGACGCCCGGCACGCCTCGGCAATCGAACTCGCGCCAGTCGAGGGCCTGCCGCTCTTCGTCGGCCTGGACTTCGGCCTGACCCCGGCGGCCGTCATCGGCCAGCGTCTGGCCTCGGGCCAGTGGCTCTTTCTGGACGAGCTGGTCAGCCGCGACATGGGCATGGTGCGCTTCGCCGGGTTGCTCGGCGAACTCCTGCGAAACCACTACGGCGACCACAAGGTGGAGATCTGGGGCGACCCGGCGGGCATGGCCCGGGCCCAGACCGACGAGCGCACGCCCTTTGACATCCTGCGCGCCAACGGACTGCCTGCGCGGCCCGCGCCCAGCAACGACCCGCTGCTCCGGCGCGAGGCCGTAGCCGCCGCGCTCTCGCGCGACATCGACGGGTTGCCGGGCCTGGTGCTCTCGCCGCGCTGCGTGACCCTGCGCAAGGGCATGGCCGGGGCCTGGCACTACCGCCGCCTGCAAATCGCAGGCGAGGCCCGGTTCATCGACACGCCGGACAAGAACCGCTTCTCGCACGTCTGCGAGGCCGCGCAGTACCTCCTGCTCGGCGCAGGCGAAGGCCGCAGGCTGCTCCAGCCAGACCAGCCGGACGGCCCGCGCCAGGCGCGCAGCGTGAATAGGGCGCGGGGGTGAGGGAGAGACGGCCGCCGGAGGCTATTGGCTCAGGCCGCCGGAGGACTCCTGTCCGCCGCTGTCCTGCCCCGGCGCAAAGTCGTTGCCAGGGTCGGCGGGAAAGGGTAACATCTTTTCCCGAGTCGCCAAACGCGACCCCGATAACCCGTGAACCCATTGTAAAGGAAGGCCCGTGGCAAAGCCAAACTATCAGTACGAGAAGCGCTCCAAGGAGCTGGCCAAGAAGAAGAAGAAGGAAGAGAAGCTGCGTCGCAAGCAGGAAACCGGCCACCGTGGCGGAGATGTGGACGAGTTCGGCAATCCCGTCGAGCCCGGCCAGGCCGAAGCCGGTCAGCCCGAGTCTGCTCCGGTTGCTCCTGTAGAGCCCCAGGCCTAAGCCTTCCCCTTGCCGCCGGGGCTTGCCGGGCGCGGCGGTCCCCCTGCCTAGAACGTCACCGACAGGCTGACGGAACCGAACATCTGCGGGCCTTTCTGCCCGCCGAACTCTTCTGTCCTGTAGACATGGGTGTAGGTCAGCTTGGCCTTGCCGAGCACCAGCCCGACGCCCGCCATGAGGTCTGCCACCAGCAGCTTTTTCGACACGTGCGGGCTGTGCTCCCAGGTGTTGCCATCCAGGAAGACGTTGCGCGCCACGGCGCGGCCCTCGGCCCCGGCGAAGAGGTGCAGGCCAAAGGACGTGTCCCGCCTCAGGCGCGGGTCGTCCGGGTCTGCGGGCGCGCTGACGCCTCCGCCGGGCTGGATGAGCGAGGTGCCGAAGTCCCAGGGCAGCCGGTAGCCGACGCGCGTCTCGAACCCGGCTGCGGCGTGGGTCTGCACGTTGCCCACGGTGACGCGGGCATGCGGCAGCACGTCCCAGGCCACGTCGCGGCCCAGATCCACCCGCTTCGCACGGAGTGTCCGCTGCCAGGAGAGCATGAGGCCCGGCTCGTCGTGGATCTGGTTGCGCCAGCCCTCGACGCGCTTGAAGCCCATGAGGGTGTGGTAGTTGTTCTGGGTCTCGCCCGCCTTGGCCGAGGGCCCGATGATGCCGAGGCTGGTCTCGAAGCTGTCGAGCTGGTTGGGGGTCTTGGCGTGCAGGGCCAGGGAAACGTACGTCCAGCCCGCGTACGGGCGGTCGTCGGGCTGCGGGGCCTCGGTCTGGGTGTTGCGCGGAACGTACATGTTCTGGCCCAGCGACAGGGCCACGTTGTACTGCTGGCCGGGCTCGTTCACAAAGGGCAGGGCGCGCAGGTAGGGCAGGACAACGTCCGGCAGGCGCTCGTCCTCGGCGTATTTCTTGAGGTCGCCGGAGATCCAGGTAAGCTTCATGCCGTTGGTGTACTGCTCGTCGGTCCCGGCGAAGAAGTCGTTCTCCTCGGTGAGGATGAGGGTGGAGGCTGTTCTGGCCGCCGGACTTTCTGCCGGGTTGGCTGCCGGGTTGGCTGCCGCGCTGGCATCGGGCTTGGCCTCGGCTGCCAGGGCCGGCCAGGCCAGGGCCAAAACCAGGAGGGCCGCACAGGCCAGGGTGCGTGAGAAGCGGAAGCGGGCGAGCATTGTCGAGCTGTGCCCGCGCATTGCCGCGCTGTCAAGGATTCCTGGTGTTTGAAACACCTGGGCGGCCTGTGCAGGGACTGTTCAAGCTGCGCCAAGGCTGCTAGGGTATACGCAAAAGCCGTCCATTGCCGGTTCGCACATTGCCTGTTTGCCAAGGAGGCCTGACGATGCACCCCATTCGGATCACCCTGACCCTGAGCGCCGTGCTCCTTGGCGCTTTGCTGCTCGGCGCCTGCTCCAGCCAGCCCAGCGTCGAGCGCGTGGACGTGACCTGGGTCAGCCTGGACCCCTCGCCGCGCTGGGGGCTGTATCCGGGCGCCCGCCAGGAGGTGCAGTTCAAGCCGGGCTCGGCGTACCAGGTGGACGTGTTCTCCGGGGGCCAGGCCGTCACCGGCGGCATGGTCGGCGACACGGGTTCTTCCCTGGCCTTCCGGCCCACTGCGGGCGCGCGCGACATCGAGGCCGTGGGCGCAGGCCCGGCCGGGCTGACCCTCTACGTCACCCTGAAGGACAAGAAGGGCGGGTCGTACCGCATGGAGTGCCTCAAGGTGTTGCACGCGGGGGACAAGATCTGGTTCGAGGTTCCCAAGTAGACGCGCAGGCTCAGGGAGCTCCCGCTCCAGCAGCAGCCAGGCAGCGGGGATGGGGCGGGTATCGGCAAAAGCGGACCACGATTAGGTCCATAAATTGTCAAGGCTTTCTCAAGAGCCGCGTAGTTGTGCGGTATGCTTTGAGGTGTTCGCTTTGCCGCCCTGGCCGCAGACACAGCCTCGGCACCCTGGGGGCATCGGCAATTCCACTGGGGGCATTTGCCCGGCAGGTGCGCGGCGCGGCCATGACTGCCCTGTTGCGCTGCCGCTGGCGGTGGTTGAACATTTCTAGAAAAGTGTGATTGTGGCGCTTGGCCGTGGTTTTGCCGCCCGGGGCAGCCGGGTGGCGGCTTCAGGCCACGCCGGGCCCGCTGACGGACCCTGTCCGGCCATTATGGGTGGACGCGGAGGCGCAGAATGAGGTAGCCGGGACCGATTGACACTGCTTGAACCAGGAGGTTCCCATGGCCCTGTCCCGCCGTTCTTTCCCCCCTGCGCTGCTGCTCCTGCTGCTGTGCGTTCTGTGCCCGGCCCGGGCGGTCCTTGCACAGGCCGACCCCCAGGCCGGCACCCAGGCCGACGCCGAAGGCCGCGTGCTGGCTGTTCTGGACGCGGACGGGCGTGAGCAGGTGCTGGCGCTGCACCGCACGCTCACGGCCATCCCGTCCAACGGGCCGGAGAGCGGCGGCGCGGGCGAGGCCAAAAAGGCCGAGGCGGTCCTGGCCTGGCTTAAGAGCCAGGGCCTGCGCGACGTCCAGCGCATCGACCTGCCGGACAAGCGCGTGCCCTCGGGCCAGCGCCCCAACTTCGCAGTGGTGCTGCCCGGCCGCGACACTGGCCGTACCCTGTGGATCATCTCGCACCTGGACACCGTGCCGCCGGGCGACCTCCAGGCCTGGACCGGCGATCCGTACACCCTGCGCGTGGAGGGCGACCTCATGTTCGGCCGGGGCGCGGAGGACGACCACCAGGGCATCGTCACGGGCCTGCTGGCCGCCGGGGCGCTCAAGCGTGCGCGGGTTGTCCCGCCGCTGAACCTCGGCCTGCTCTTCGTCTCCGACGAGGAGGTGGACGACACGGGCATCAACCACGTGTTCAAGGTCCGGCCCGACCTGCTGCGGCCCACGGACCTCATCCTCATCCCGGACGGAGGCACGCCGGACGGGCGCACGGTGCTCCTCTCGGAAAAGAAGCTGCTCTGGCTCAAGCTCACTGTCCTCGGCAAGCAGGGCCACGGCTCGGAGCCGGGCAAGGCTGTGAACTCCCTCACTGCGGCGGCGGACCTCATTGTGCGTCTGCGTGGCCTCTACAGTGAGTTTCCCGAGCAGGACCCCAAGTTCGACCCGCCTTCCTCCACCTTTGAGGCCACCAAGGTCGCGGCGGGTGTGCCGAGCGTGAACATGGTGCCGGGCCAGACGGTTTTTTACATGGACATGCGGCTCTTGCCCACAGCGGACGTCGCGGCGGTGCGCGGGCGCGTGCGGCAGCATGCCGATGCCGTGGAGCGCGCCCGGGGCGTAACGGTGCAGGTGGAGGTGGAGTCCGACTCCGTGGGCGCACCGGAGACCCCGGTGGAGGCCGAGGTGGTGCGGCGGCTGTTCCGGGCCATCCGCGCCGAGTACGGCGTGGAGCCGCTGGCGCGCGGCATGGGCGCGCGCACCTTCGCCTCGGACCTGCGGGCGCGCGGGCTGCCCTGCGCTGTCTGGATGAAGAGCACAGCCACCTGGCACCAGCCGGATGAGCGCAGTTCCATCAGCAGCAACGTGGGCGACGCCAAGGTCGTGACACGCATGCTCTTCGAGGCCGCGCAGTGAAGCCTTGAGGGCTTCTGCCCAGCAAGCCTGACGGGTCAAAAACAAGAAGGGCCAGCGGATCATTTCCGCTGGCCCTGTTGCTTTTCTCTCTCTCCCCAACGGGGATTCCAAAGGGCAATGAACCCCGAAGGGGGCCTTTGGCCGCCGGAGGCGCGCTCCGGCCTAGTTCGCCGGCAGGTACACCAGTTTCTCGTTCAGGTTCGTGGTTCAGGGGGCCTTGGAGTTGCGCCAGCCGTCCTTGGTGCGCTTGCCGAAGTCGGGGCTGGCCTTGTCCGCCACCTTGTCGCCCTCGAACCCATCGACCATGCTGTAGACGTTGGTGAAGCCCGCCTCGGCGGGCTTGTGGGTGGCGCTGACGCTGCGGTGGCCGGAACGGCACAGGAGCACCAGCGTGTCAGCGGGCTTGAAGCGCTGCTTCATGGCCTCCACGAACTTCGGGTTGTCCGCCAGGGGGAAGGCCTTCTTCTGGGCGTCGAAGTTGCCTGCCCAGAGCTGGACCGGGACGTTGGGAGCCATGGTCGGGTGGCCCAGGAATTCGTATTCCTCGGGCGTGCGCACGTCCACGATGAAGACCGAGGCGGGCGCTGTGCGCCACATCTCATAGGCTTCCACGGCCGTGGCGTACATGCCGAGTTTTGTGTGCTTGCGCTGGTCCTGGGGCGGGTCGGCCGCCAGGGCTGTGGTGGCGAAGGCAAGGCAGAGGGCGAAGGTGCAGAGCCGGGTCATGAGAAGGC
>MGTN01000024.1:0-1043 GCA_001799475.1 Desulfovibrionales bacterium GWA2_65_9
AGTTTTTAATGTTAATATCAGCGTAACAGATGGCAGGGATATAACAAACCAATCATACACTCTTACTGTAATGCAGCGTATGCCATTAAAAATTACTGAAGTGGAAATAAAAATTGATGATAAAAAAAGCATCTTGAGCAGCAATGAAAAGATAGGCAAAGAAGCAAAGCCTGGCTCTAATGTAGAGTTAAAAATTAATATCAAAAATGATTTCTCAAAAGATGAAGATATAAAGATAGAGGATATTAGTGTAACAGCAAAAATTGAGGGCATTGATAATGATAACGACTTAGAGGATGAATCAGGAGAATTTAGCCTTAAGGCGCAGGCCTCCAAGACAGTAAGATTAAAATTCATAGTTCCGCTAGATGCTGAGGAGGACACTTTTGATGTCAGTATAGATGCTGAAGGAAGAGATGAAAATGGCACACTGCACAAACAAGTTTTTTTGACAAAGCTTGAAGTTGAGAAAAAAAGTCATGATTTGCGATTTTTAACTCTTGAATTAAGCCCATCAGTTATGAAGTGCAGCAAAACAGCTAATATAAACTATGGTATAATAAACTTAGGCCAAGAAGATGAAAAAAATGCCGCTGTAGAAATAAAAAACAGCGACTTAAATCTGGATTTAATGGAAAGTGGCATTTTAATTAACTCAGGAGCAGAAGACAATTTATTTGCTAAAACTGCCAGCTTCAAAATTAGCGAGAATGTTGAGAATAAGGAGTATCCTATAACTGCAAGCCTTTATTCTGGCGATAACCTTTATGATACGGCGGCAGCAACGCTTAAGGTTGAGGAGTGCGGGAAGAATATGGCATCAATAAAAAAATCCAGCTTCTACCCGCTTGAGTTAGACCAGTCAATTGACGGCAATTCAGTAAAAGGAGAAACTCAAGATTCAAAAGCTAAAATGTCATCTGCTGAATCTTCTTCTCAAGACGATGACAGAAACAGGCGACTGCTTGTGATCAGCACTTTAGTCTTTGTTAATTTTTTTGTTTTTGGAGCAATGTTTTCGGTATTTGCAAAGAAATCATAAA
>MGTN01000024.1:1101-1297 GCA_001799475.1 Desulfovibrionales bacterium GWA2_65_9
TCCCAAGGAAATACAAGAGCAAACCTTCATAATGTTTACTTCTTAAATGAGAAAGAAGGCTGGGTTGCAGGCGACCAGGGATTGGCTCTGTTCACGAAAGACGGCGGAAAGAAATGGACAAAACAGGACATTGGAACCAAGCGCAACATTGCGAGTGTATATTTCATAAACTCCGATATCGGCTGGCTATTGGCAG
>MGTN01000024.1:1386-2122 GCA_001799475.1 Desulfovibrionales bacterium GWA2_65_9
AGGTTCAGTCCCGCAAGGAGCGATGAAGTTCCCGCAGACTGGTGGAGAGGAGAGCTTTACTTTGCGGACGATAAGAATGGGTGGGCCGTGGTCGGCCTCTGGTTTATTTTCCATACCGAGGATGGTGGAAAGACATGGACAAACCAGCTTCCTCCCGGCCTCTCCTATGGTTTGAACCACATCTCCTTCATCGATGCCAAAAGAGGCTGCGCGGCAGGTTCGAGCATTCTCTGCACAGAGGACGGCGGCAAGACATGGAATGAACGATTAGGAATTAAATCAAGGGAAAATGAATTTAGAGATGGTTTTACGATCTCTGTCTGGGGCCTCGATTTTGCCGGGCAGTCAGAAGGATGGGCTGTCGGAAATGACGGACAGATATTAAAGACCGAGAATAGCGGCAAGAACTGGAAGATAAAAAACAGAAACCCCATGACGGAGACAATTTACTTTTTCAATGCAAAGACAGGCTGGGCCCTTAAAGGGCGTTACGACGATCTTGAAAGAAAAAGCATTGTCGGTATCGCCCGGACGGATGACGGAGGAGATACTTGGAAAGTTCAGAAAGAATTTGAAACCCCTATCAGCCTCAGATTCTTTTTCATAAACCCCACTACAGGCTGGGCCGTCGGATGGCAATGGGAGCACAACCCCTCATTTGGCTATACAATTTTAAATGCCTTAATTCTCCATACCAGCGACGGGGGCAAGACATGGGAGACGCAGTTCGAGAAAC
>MGTN01000024.1:2220-3946 GCA_001799475.1 Desulfovibrionales bacterium GWA2_65_9
GATGATCTGGTTCTTCAGGGCCTCGTTTTCTTCAACCAGGCCAATATATTCGTCCTGCAAGGCCTTGAGCAGTTCCCTGGCCTCGTCGTCCCGGCCCTCGGTGATAAGCTGGTGGATCCTGCCGAATCCCGTAGCGTGGAGCAGTTTCTTCGACATGGGGATCTCCATATGACGTTGTTGTCGTTGATACCCCTCTTATCGGCCCAGGGAGGCGCTATCTTTAGGGCTGCTGCGGGTTTTGGCCTGCGCCAGCGGGCGCACGAAAAAAGGCGGAGGCTTGTCAGCCCCCGCCTTTCGCGTACGGAAAGTGTGATGTCTAGCGGGCTTGGGACTTGAAGCGGTCGGCCAGGACGGCCAGTTTGGCCGCGTCCGGGTACTTCCTCATCTGCGCTTGGTTCTTGGCGATGCGCGAGGCGAGCGGCGGGTGCGTGGAGAACCACGAGCCCTTCTTGTCGGGCGAGCTGGCTTCGATCATCTTCAGGGACTGCAGCACCTCCATGAGGCCCGCCGGGTCGTAGCCCGTGCGGTAGGCGGTCTCCAGGGCCGAGGCATCGGCCTCGTACTCCATGTTCTGGTCCAGGCCCTTGTCGAAGAGCACGTTCTGCAGGTCGCCGATCATGTTCTCGAACTGTGCGCCCTTGTCGCCCTTCATGGTGGCGGCGGTGATCTGTCCGACGCCGGAGAAGAATTGCGCGCGCTGGATGCTTTTGAGCGCATGGCGCAGGGCTACGTGCCCGACCTCGTGGGCCAGGATGCCCGCCAGCTGGGCCTCGGACTGGATGGTCTGCAGGAGCGTGGAGGTGACGAAGATGATGCCGCCAGGGCAGGCAAAGGCGTTCTGCACGGGGCTGTCCACCACCACGAAGCGGTAGGGGATGTCGGGCCGGGGGGAGTTCATGGCCACGGACATGCCAACCAGGTTCACGTAGTGCTGCATCTTCTGGTTCGTGGTGGGCATGCCGTAGCGGCGCAGGCCTTCCACGGCCAGGCGCTCGCCGATGGCGCGCTCGGTCTTGTAGTCCATCTGCTGGGAGCTGCCGAGCACGTTCTGCGCGCCGGCGAGGATCTTGCGCTCTTTGGATTCGGGGTCCAGGAGGTTGTCCAGGAATCCGGCGGCGGCCAGTGCGGGCAGGGCCACAAGGACACAAAGGACGAGAATGGTGAGGATGCGTTTGGCGTTCATGTCAGACTCCTATTTCGCATACTCGCCGATGCGGCCAGCCTTGAGGAAGTTCTCAATCTCCTTCTTGTCCACCTTTTCGGCCAGGATCTTGTCCAGGGCCTGCTTGTAGTCCGACAGGGGGCGCGGCGCACGGCCAGCGGCTTTGGCCGCCTGCTGCTCGCTCTCGTTCAGGCCGCGCATGCTGCGCGCGCTGTCGGCCTCGCTGACCATGATGTTGCTGGAGCCTGCGCCGCCGAACAGGTCGCCGCCGCCCTGCTTGGAGGGCTCGGGCGCAGTGGCGGCCACCTTGCCGCGATAGATCCAGCCGGATTTTCCGCCAGCCGTGACCTTGTACCAGCTCTCCTCCTGGCCCGCGACCTTGAGCTCCATGCCCACGGCCAGCTCGGCCACGGTGTCGGACGAGGCGCTCTTGTCGGCCTTGAGCTTGGCCCCCTCGGAGGCCACGTAGAGCTTGTCCTGGGCCAGGGCGGGCACGGCGAAGAGCGCCAGGCAGGCCAGGCAGGCGAGGTATGTTGTCAGCGGTTTCATGTGGCGTTTCATGTG
>MGTN01000024.1:3954-5432 GCA_001799475.1 Desulfovibrionales bacterium GWA2_65_9
CACGGCGATGGTGAAGAACTCCGCCTGCTCCAGGCCGAGCTTCTGGCATTCGCCGATGGTCTCGCGGCAGACGCTGGCGGCAAAGGCCTTGTCCTTCATCTTCTTTTTCAAGCTCTTGGCGTCCATGCCCTCCAGGCGCGCCGGGCGCACCAGGGCGTTGGTGTGGATGAGGCCGGTCACTGTTTCGCCGCAGCGCAGGGCAAAGTCCAGGTCCGTGGATGGTGCAATACCTGTTCGTTCACCATTGTGCGCGCGGATGGCCGTCAGCGCCTCCTCGGGCAGCATTCCGGCCAGCAGGTCGGCGGAATCGAGCCCGTGGCGCTCGGCCTTGTCCTTGGTCGTGGCGTAGTCCAGGTCGTGCAGCAGGCCGGTGATGCCCCAGAGCGTCTCGTCCTTGCCCAGGCGGCGCGCCAGGGCGGTGAGCACGGCCTCGGATTCCAGGCTGTGGGTGATGAGCTGGGCCTCGGGCACGTGCTTGGTCAAGAGGGTGAACGCTTCGTCACGGGTCAGCATGGGGTGGTTCTCCTTGGTTGTGCTGCGGAAATTTTGGGCAGCGGCGGCCAGATGCGCTGCGTCAGGCCGCGAACTCCCGGCGCACCAGCCCGGCGGCCTCGGCCAGCCAGGCCGCGCGCTGGTCGTCCGTGCTGGTGCAGACCACGCCGAACATGCGCCGGACCACGCGTTTGACTCCGCAGAAGGTGAGGATGCAGTCCCCCCAGATGCGCTCCAGCGGATCGCCGAACACGGCCAGTTCGCGGACGGCGGGCGTGTTGGAGGTGTTCAGCACCAGGGCCGTCATGGGCCTGAGCAGCCCCAGGGGCACGCCCTCGCCGCCATCGCCGGACAGAAATTCATAGGCCACGCCGACCCGCAGCACGCGGTCCACCCAGCCCTTCATGACCGCAGGCGGCTGGCCCCACCAGTTGGGGTGTATGATCACGAGCCCGTCGGCCTGGCGGATCTCCGCGCAGTGCAGCGCGACGAGCGGCGGCAGCACCGCGTCCCGGGCGGCTTCGCCCGCGGGCAGGATGGGATCGAAGCCCTCGGCCTGGAGGTCGTGGAAGCGGACGTCGATTCCCATTGCGCGCAGCGTGTCCACGGCGGTTTGGGCGATGGCGTGGTTGAAGCTCTTGGGGTCCGGGTGGCCCAGGATGACGGAAACGCGCACGTGTTGCTCCATTCTGTGAGGGGTTGCGGCTACCTGTCCTGCCGGGTGGGCGCGTGCAGCCAGCAATGGGCCAGGCGTGACTCGCCGGTTTTAAAGGCGGGCGGGAACTCGCGGTGGCAGATGTCCATGACCTCCGGGCAGCGCGGGTGGAACGGGCAGCCGCCGGGGGGCCGAAGCGGGCTTGGCAGCTCGCCCACCAGGTGCTCGCGGCTGCGCGCGTGGCCGGGGTCGGGCACGGGCACGGCGGAGAGCAGGGCGCGGGTGTACGGGTGCTTGGGCTCGCGGATGAGCGCCTCGGCCTGGGCCAGCT
>MGTN01000024.1:5461-9437 GCA_001799475.1 Desulfovibrionales bacterium GWA2_65_9
GCTCGTCGCAGACCACGAGCGCCGGACCCAGGGCCAGGGCGCGGGCCACGGCCACGCGTTGGCGCTGGCCGCCGGAGAGCTGGTGCGGGTAGCGCCGGGCCATGTCCGCGTCCAGGCCGACGGTGCGCAGGAGCGCCAGGGTCTTGGTCTTGCGCTCCGAGGCCGTGCCGATGCTGTGGATCACCAGGGGCTCGGCCACGATCGAGCCCACGCTCATGCGCGGGTTGAGCGAAGAATAGGGGTCCTGGAAGACCATCTGCATCTGGCGGCGCAGCTCGGTCTGCGGCCAGTCATTGATGTCCCGGCCCTGGAAGCGGATGACCCCGGCGTTGAGCGGCTCCAGGCCCAGGATCAAGCGCGCCAGCGTGGACTTGCCGCAGCCGCTCTCGCCCACCAGGCCCAGGCTCTCGCCGGGCAGAAGGGTCAGGCTGACGCCGTCCACGGCGCGCACCAGCCCGCGCTGCAGGCCCAGCAGGCCGCCCCGGACCTGGTAGTGCCGGGCCACGGCTTCGAGTTCGAGCAGGGGAATCATGCCCGCGCCTCGCTGGTGGTATTCTCGCAGTGCACCGGTTCGGCCAGGGGCGCGCCATCGTGCAGCCAGCAGCGGGCCGTGTGCCCCGGCCCAAGCTCGAACAGCGGCGGGCAGGCCTCGCAGCGGCCAAAGGCCTGGGCGCAGCGCGGCCGGAAGCGGCAGCCAAAGGGCAGGTTGAAGATGCCCGGCACCATGCCCGGGATGGGCGCCAGCGTGCGCCGAACGCCCAGGCGCGGCACGGATGCCAGCAGGCCTTGCGTGTACGGATGCTGCGGGGTTGCATACAGCTCGGCCACCGGGGCCTGTTCCACCACCTGGCCTGCGTACATCACGGCCACGCGGTGCGCGGTCTCGGCCACCACGCCCAGGTCGTGGGTGATGAGCAGGATGCCCGAGCCCCGGCGCTGTTGCAGCTCGCGCATGAGGTCCAGAATCTGGGCCTGGATGGTAACGTCCAGCGCCGTGGTCGGCTCGTCGGCAAAGAGCAGGTCCGGGTCGCAGACAAGCGCCATGGCGATCATCACGCGCTGGCGCATGCCGCCGGAAAGCTCAAAGGGGTAGCTCTGGCTGCGCTCCTCGGGGTTGGGGATGCCCACCAGCCGCAGCATTTCGACAGCACGATTTTCGGCGTCTGCGCGGCTGGCCTTCTTGTGCAGGCGGTAGCCTTCGGCGATCTGCTCGCCCACGCGGAACACGGGGTTCAGCGAGGTCATGGGCTCCTGGAAGATCATGGCGATGTGGTTGCCGCGCACGCTCTCCAGCTCACGCTCGTCCATGGCCGCCAGGTCGCGGCCCCGGTACAGGGCCTGCCCGGCGATGACCCGGCCGGGGGGATCAGGGATCAGGCCCAGCACCGAGAGCGCCAGCACGGTCTTGCCGCAGCCCGATTCCCCGACCACGGCCAGGGTTTCGCCTTGCCGAACGGTCAGGCTCACGGTATCCACTGCCTTGGCGATGGCCCCGCCCGCGCTTGTGTGCGCGGCAAAGGCCGTGGTGAGCCCCCTGATATCAAGAAGGGTGTCGGGAAGGGGGTCGGGAAGGATGTCGCTCATGGGCCTTGCCTGTTTTTGTCCACTGCAAATCTTTCGCAAGGATAGCTGAAATCATGCCGGATCACAACGAGTCGATACACAACGAGTTGATACACAACAAGTCCCAGGATCACGAGTCCCACGCGCGGACCGGAGCGCATGTGGCCGTCATCGGCGGCGGGCTGGCCGGGTGCGAGTGCGCCATGGCCCTGGTCCGGGCGGGCATCGGCGTGCGCCTGTTCGAGATGCGCCCGGACAAGAAGTCCCCGGCCCACGAAACGGGCAAGCTGGCCGAGCTGGTGTGCTCCAACTCCCTGCGCTCCGAGGAGCTGACCACGGCCATCGGCGTTTTGAAAGCCGAAATGCGCGAGCTGGGCAGCCTGGTCATGATGGTGGCCGACGAGACGCGCATCCCGGCGGGCAAGGCGCTGGCCGTGGACCGCAACCGTTTTGCCGAGTACGTCACCGCGCTGATCGAGCACGACCCGAACATCGAGGTGGTGCGCGCCGAGATCGAGAGCCTGGACTCGCCGCTTCTAGAGGGCTTCGACGCCGTGGTCGTGGCCGCCGGGCCGCTGGTCAGCGAAAGCCTGGCCGCCAGCCTGGCCGCAGCCACCACCGGGGAGGGCGGCGGCAAGCGCCTGTATTTCTACGACGCCATCGCGCCCATCGTCAGCCGCACGAGCGTGGACATGGACATCGCCTTCTGGGGCAGCCGCTACCGCCCGGAGGAGGACGACTACCTCAACTGCCCCATGACCGAGGCGCAGTACGACGCCTTCCTCGAGGCGCTCATAGCCGGGGAAAAGGTCGCCCCGCATGAGTTCGAGAAGCACATCCACTTCGAGGGCTGCCTGCCGGTGGAGGAGATGGCCGAACGCGGGCGGCTGACCCTGGCCTTCGGGCCGCTCAAGCCCGTGGGCCTGCCCAATCCGCGCACCGGCGAAGAGGCCTTCGCGGTCGTCCAGCTGCGCGCGGAAAACAAGGAAAAGACGGCCTTCAACCTTGTGGGCTTCCAGACCAAGCTCAAGTACCCGGAGCAGGAGCGCGTGTTCCGCATGATTCCGGGCCTGGAGAACGCCGAGTTCCTGCGCCTGGGCAGCATCCACCGCAACACCTTTGTGGACGCGCCCGTGGTGCTGACCGAGGAACTGGAGCTCAAGGCCCGGCCTGGCTTCTACCTCGCCGGGCAGATCACCGGGGTCGAGGGCTACCTGGAGAGCGCCGCTTGCGGGCTTTGGGTGGGGCTGATGCTCGGGGCCAAGCTCAAGGGGGAATCGCTCCCGCCGCCGCCGGTGACTTCGGCGTTGGGCGCACTGCTCGGGCACCTGCGCACGCCGCCTGCCAAGACCTTCCAGCCGTCCAACGCGCACTTCGGGCTCATGCCGGAATTGAACCGCCGCGCGGGCAAGAAGATTCGCAAGGAATTGTACGGCCAGCGCGCGCGCGACAGCTTTGCGGAGTGGAAGCAGGCCAATATCGGCGGCGGGGAATAAAGACATCTGCTACTGCAAGTAGCGGTTGCAGTAATCCTGATGCATTGAAAAGTGCATGGAATGCTGCTTTGCGGACTGTGAAAATAAATTTCGATATATGCAGATTAGGCCTTTACAAGCGTGGGAAGTGGGCCTATTTAACAACATCTGGATTTGAGTTCTGGAGGCTTTTTGCTCAGGCGAAATGGGCGACAAAATTTAGCAGTTTTTTTTAGGAGTTTATCGCATGCCTAAGTCTATTTACGTCGGCAACATCGCTTTCAGCACCTCCGAGGATGACATCCGCAACCTGTTCTCCCAGTTTGGCGAAGTCAACTCCGTCAAGTTCATCAGCGACCGCGAGACCGGCCGTTTCCGCGGCTTCGGCTTCGTGGAGATGGACGACAACGCTGCCCGCGAGGCCGTCCAGGCCCTGAACGGCAAGGAAGTTGGCGGCCGTGCCCTGAAGGTCAACGAGGCCCAGGAACGCGAGTCCCGTCCGCCCCGTCAGTACTAATCAAACGAAGCACCTTACGAAGCCCCGTTCTGCGAAAGCAGGGCGGGGCTTTTTCTGTTTTGCTGGGTGGACGGTGAGGCGCTCCGGTGGGGGCTCGTGGTGCAAGGTATGGCGGCGGCATGGACCCCAACGGCCAGGCACTGCTGCTGACTGGAGATTGACGCAGTCGAAAGCTCCACCTAGAGTCGCGGTGTTTCACGCGCGAGGATTAGGTGCCGCGCGATCCACCCGGACGGGAGGAAACATGACGCGCGAAGGACATTTGGAGTTGATCAGGCTTGCGGCCAGCGCCGCAGGAATGGAGGCCACCCTTTCGCGGCGGGGCTTCCTCATGCTCTCGGCCTGCGCCGTGTCCAGCCTCACTGCCTTGGGGCTGTGCGAAGCCCTTGGGGCAGGCGCCCCGCTGGTGATCCTGGACAAC
>MGTN01000024.1:9456-17179 GCA_001799475.1 Desulfovibrionales bacterium GWA2_65_9
CCGACCCCTCCCGCTGCGTGGGCTGCCAACGCTGCGAGCTGGCCTGCACGGAGTTCAACGATGGCCGCGCCCAGCCCTCCCAGGCCCGCATCAGGATCGACCGGGCCATGAATTTCGGCCCTGCCGGGCCCACCGGCGGACCAGCCATGCAGGGAACCTGGGGCAATGGCCTGGTGGTTCAAAGCGTGTGCCGCCAGTGCCCGCACCCTGTGCCCTGCGCCACGGCCTGCCCGGAGAATGCCATCCAGGCCGATCCCAGGACCGGGGCCAGGGTGGTGGACGCCAAGCGCTGCGTGGGCTGCCGCCTATGCCAGCGGGCCTGCCCCTGGAACATGATCACCTTCGACGAAGAGCGCCAGAAGGCCTCCAAATGCTTCCTGTGCCACGGCCAGCCCAAGTGCGTGGAGGCTTGCCCGGCCGGGGCCCTGCGCTTCGTGCCCTGGCGCGACCTTACCCGCGATGGGCGCCCGGGCGGGGCAACGCTGACCGCCCTTTCGGCGGTCCAGGCCAAGGCCTGCGTCGACTGCCACGTGCCGTCCGGCAAGAAGCCGTCCCGCCGCTGAGACCATGCCTTCAAGGAGCGCAACATGACCAGAAGCGATGGAGGCTTTGCCGGAAAGGTGCTGCGCGTGGATCTGTCCACAGGAAAGGTCAGCACCGAGGACACTGTTGAAAAGTACGGCGACGTGCTCGGGGGCACGGGCCTGGGCTACCGGGTCCTCTGGGAGGAGGTGCCCGCCGGAACCGGCCCCTTCGACCCCGCCAACAAGCTCGTCTTCGCCACGGGCGTGCTGGCGGGCACGGGCGTGCCCTGCAACGGCCGCACCGCCGTGACCACCATCTTCCCCACCTGCTGGCCCAAACCGCTGGTGGGCTCCGGGCACATGGGCGGCCAGTTCGCGGCCAGGCTCAAGTATGCGGGCTTTGATGCCCTCATCGTAGAGGGCCGGGCCGAGAAGCCGGTGTGGCTGTTCATCCGCGACGGCCGGGTGGAACTGCGCGACGCCGCGCACCTGTGGGGCACGGGCATCCGGCGCGCCAGCCTGGAGATCAGCCAGGAGATGGGCGCGGACTGCGTGGTGGCGGCCATCGGCCAGGCCGGGGAGAATCTTGCGCCCATGGCCATTGTCGCCAACTCCCTGTCGCATTCCGCTGGCGGCGTGGGCGGGGTCATGGGCTCCAAGAACCTCAAGGCCATCGGCGTGCAGGGCAGCGGCGCAGTGCGCATCGCCGGGGACAAGGGCGAGTGGGAAAAGCTCATCAAGTTCCACCTGTCCATCCTGGGCGGGAACAACCAGCACGTGGTGCCCAGCTTCCCCACCCCGCAGTCCGAGTACTACAACCCCGGCTCCCGCTGGGTGGGCGAACCAGGCAGGCGCTGGGGCGCGGCCGAGCCGCCCATTGAGCTCAGCGGCAACATCTACGACCTGAACCGCATCGCCTACCGCACCAACAGCGCAGCCTTCTTCCTCGGCGAGGGCGCCTGGAAGCATACGGTGCGCGGCAACGGCTGCACAGCCTGCCCCATCCGCTGCCACACCATCGTCAAGGTGCCTGCGGTGGCGGCCAAGTACGGCATCCGGGAAGTGGCCCAGAACACCTGCGTGGGCCTGCTCTTCGGCCGCAGCTTCTTCAAGAAGCTCCCTGGCGGCATGAGGGGCCAGGCCGCGCTGGAGGCCTGCATGGTGGGCATGCACCTGGCCGACGACCTGGGGGTCTGGTGCAACTACGGCCAGTTGCAGCGCGACCTCCAGAAGCTGTACTATGATGGGCTGCTCAAGACCAGGCTCGGCTCGACCGAGTACGCCTCCATCCCCTGGGACAAATTCGAGGCCGGCGACCCGGCGTTCCTCTTCGACATCCTGCCGCGCATCGCCGAACGCCGGGGCGAGCTGGGCCAGGTGCTCAGCCAGGGCACGGCCGGGCTGTTCAGCCAATGGTCCATCCCCGAGGAAACCTGGACCCAGGACAACGGCACGCTCTACTGGAAGATGGGGCACCCCAAGCACCACGCCAACGAGGACGACGGCCAGTGCGGGGTGATCATCAACACCCAGTACAACCGCGACGCCCAGTGCCACTCCCACTCGAACTTCGTGCGCAACGGCCTGCCCCTTGCGGTGCAGAAAAGGCTGGCCGCCGAGATCTGGGGCTCGCCGGACGCCGTGGACGGCGTGGGGAACTACACCCCCATGAACGCGCACAAGGCCAGGCGGGCCAGATGGTCCGTGGTGCGCAAGGAGCTGCACGACAGCCTGGGCCTGTGCAACTGGATGGGGCCCTGGGTGGCCTCGCCCTTGAAGGAACGGGGCTACCGGGGCGACGACAGCCTGGAATCGCGGTTCTACAGCCTGGCCACGGGCCGAAAGATCGACCGCGAGGGGCTGGACCGCATCGGGGAGCGCATCTTCACCCTGCACCGGGCCCTGACCATGCGGGACATGGGCCAACTGGACATGCGCACGCAGCATGACCAGGTACCCCCCTGGGTCTTCAAGGATTTGTCCGGTGCGCAGCCCTTCAGCAAAGGCACCATCTGCATGGACCGGGCCGACATCGCCCTCGCCATGGACCTGTTCTACGAGGTCATGGGCTGGGACAAGACCACGGGCGCGCCCACCCAGGAGGCCTACGCACGACTGGGGCTCACGGAGGTGGGCCAGTCCCTGAGGGCGCAAAAGCTCCTGCCCGGAGGCGCGGCATGATCCCTGAAGCGCAGACCCGGCTCACGGAAGCTGCTCTGGCGGCAGTGCGCGAGGCCAGCGGGGAGGGGCGGCTGGTCACACAGGAAGACGTGCTGGCAGCGGTCATGGCAACCACTCCCGGCAGCCCGGCCTGTTGCGAGGAGGATGCAGGAGCGGATGCGGAGGCACAGCCCTCTAGTGCTAGCGTCGGCCAGGAGGAGCAGGAGCCAATGGCCAGCGAGGAGCTTAAGGCCCTGCTCAGCGGCATCCTGGCTGAGCACCCGAAGCTGGCCTCTTTCGAGGGCCTGTCGGGCCAGACCGTCTACCACGCCCCGGACGTGCTCAGCCGGACCTATGCGCGCATCCTGGACCGCAAGGGCTCACCGCTGCTGCTCATGGCCGAGGAGGTCCGGGCCAACTCCCGTGACTATCCCCGGCCCGTGCCGGTGGAGCTCTTCGAAGCATCCCCCTTCGAGCTGACTCCGGAGGAGATCGAGCGCGCCCTGCGGGTCATGGCCACAGATCCCAGGCACCAGGACATCACCTTCACCACCACGTCCACAGGCGCGGTGTATCTCTTCTCCACCCTGCACCTGGAGCGCGGGTACGCGGCCTTCCTGGCGCAACGGGCAGAATCACTCGCCGCGAACCCTTAAGGCCACCCCGCATAGGACCTTGGCCTTCCTGGTGCCCAGAGAGGGCATTGCGCTCCTGAAACGGGTGGCATGGCAGCGGGTGACAGCGGGGCGCTGCAGACGTCGAAACCCCTCGCACAGGTTTGTTCCCAAAAATTCCATTCGGGTTTAGCAGGCGAGGGGGCGAACGAAAGGGGTAATGAGCAGCACAGGAGTGTTCGTGTGGCCGCCCCCTTCAGATTTGGACCCCGCTACCTCACTCGGCACGAGCAGTTCTGGACAGGGGCCCTTGATCCCCCCCATCCCTGCCCCCAGGATGATAATGCCTGCCATTGGACTGCATTGGGCCACTCGGCAGCAAAACCACACGCTTTTGCGGGACGTTGTGGACGTGGTGGCACTTGGTCAGATGATCTTCTGGTGGAGGAATTCGCGGACGCGCAGTACAACAGTCCTAGCTGGCATCACTGCTTGACGATCAGCAGGTGACCGAAAACGTCTTGGGACCGACTTCTGGCGACGCAGCAAGGGGGGCCTTGTTTTGTTCCCCGATGGGAGCCGTGGTTCGGTTCCCCCATTGGTTGATGTCTTTCCCGTGTTCCTGAGTCCGTCAACAACTGGCGGCCTTTCCCCCAAGAAGTCCTTGTCCCCGGGAAACACTGTGGGGTACGTGTCCCTACGGCTGGATGGCGTGATGCCCTCTCGCCAGTATTCCGGGCTGCTCCACCTGTTCCTGCGGGCAAGGTTCCTGTGCCATGGATAAGTGTCCTGTCGGCTCCTGTTCGAGCGAAGCGCTGATGCAGCGGGTGGCCCTTGGCGACAGCCAAGCCTTCGCCGCGCTCATGGCGCGCCACCAGGACCGGGTCATGGCCGTGGCCTTCCGCTTCCTGGGCAGCCGCCAGGAGGCCGAGGACCTGGCCCAGGAGGTCTTTCTGCGGGTCTGGCGCGCTGCCCCATCCTACACGCCCTCCGCTCGTTTCACCACCTGGCTCTACGCCATCACGGCCAACCGCTGTAAAAGCGCTCTGCGCTCGTTCTGGCGCACAGGGGTGCTGCTCCTGGGGGCCCTCTCCGCCGACGAGGAGGACCAAGCCGACCTTGCCGATCAACGCCGTTCGCCTTCGCCGGAGGACTTGGCTTTGGGGGCCGAGCGCGCCCGTCAGGTTGCCACCGCACTTGGGTCCCTGCCGAAGACCCAGCGCCTGGCCACCATCCTGCTGCGCTACGAGGGCCTGTCCTACGCCGAGATCGCCGAGGTCCTGGGCGTCAGCGTCCCTGCCGTGGAGTCCCTTCTGGTCCGGGCCAAGCGCAGCCTGGAAGAAAAGTTGCGCCAACATCAAGAATGACCGCTGGTTTTTCGTCCCCACGGGGTTTCACTGTACAGCAACCGGGCGGCAATGCTGTCTGGTGAAGGAGTCGCCGTCATGTCCACGCCCGCCGCAGAACTTGGGTGCCATCAGGCCCGCCAGTGCTTCAGCGCCTTGCAGGACAAGGCGTTGTCCAAGGATCACCAGCTCCGGCTGGAGGCCCACCTGGAGTGCTGCCCGGCCTGTCGCGCGGAATACAGCCGCCTTGAGGCCGCCTGGGCAGCGCTGGGAGAGCTGCCCGCGCCGTCCGCGCCATCGGCCCTCGCCGGACAGGTGCTGAAGCGCATCGAGGCTGGTCCGCGCTGGCTGAACGTGCTGCGGCCCTTGCCCAGGTTAGCGCCCTCGGTTGCGGCCCTGGGGGCGATGCTGCTCCTGGGGCTGGTTGCCGGAGGCTTTCTGGGTCATGCCGTGCTGCCGGGCCAGGAGGCGCTGGCGGAATCCACGAGCACCTTGCAGGCCCTGGACGTCTTCACCCCCGCCCCGCAGGGGACCCTGGCCCACGGCTACCTGCAACTGGCCGCGCTGGAAGGAAAATAGAGCATGAAAAGCAAATTCCCGGTCTACCTCTTGGTCCTGTCCCTGGCGCTCAACGCGGGCGTCCTCGGCACCCTGGCCTACAAGCACTTTCTGGCCCCGCCGCTTGCGCCGCACACCTGCC
Source organism: Desulfovibrionales bacterium GWA2_65_9 (assembly GCA_001799475.1). GTDB lineage: Bacteria > Desulfobacterota > Desulfovibrionia > Desulfovibrionales > Desulfovibrionaceae > Humidesulfovibrio. The sequence goes on from MGTN01000024.1 coordinate 14,801, forward strand.
CCTTCAACGGGAGCGATCAGCACCTCTACCAGACCCTCGGCCTGACCTCTGAACAGCTCGAAGCCATCAAGCCCATGGCGGGCAGCTTCCATGCCGAGTTGATCGGGTTGCAGGCCTCTGCCGGAGAGCAGCGCGACATCCTGCTGGGCCTCATGGAGCAGACCGCGTTGGACGTCCAGGCCATCAAGGAGGCCAACAGCGAACTGATGGCACGCCAGGCCAGGATGCAGAACGCCGTGATGGGTCACCTCCTGGGGATGAAGCGCATCCTCGATCCTGCGCAGCAGAAGGTGTTCTTCCAGCTCATGCGGCAGACCATGCTCATGAACCGTTAGTCCCTCGGGCCACGGCCCGGAAGGAAACGACCCGAATGCGACTGTCCTACGTGTTTCGAGAATTGTACCTGCGCCGCAGACGCAGCCTGACCGCCATGCTCGGGCTGGCCGTGGGCATCGCCCTGCTGGTGGTGGTCAACGCCCTGTCCGCAGCCTTCGGCGAGGCCGCCCGCGCGCCCCTGGCCGAGATTGGCGCGGACTTGAGCATCCAGCGTAACGGTGACGTGCCGCAGGAGCTGGCCGGTGCCGTGTTCCCCTGTTCCGCCGTGACCCTGCGGGGGGACGAGGTGGAGCGCGTGCGGCAGGTGCCGGGCATCACCGGCGTGGCAACCGGCGTGCTGCTCTGGGTCTTTGACGCGGACCAGTTCACCATCATCATGGGCCTGGACCCGGACAACCCGCTTGGGCCGGGCAGGCTGCGCCATTTCATCACCCAGGGGCGTTTCCTTGAATCTGGACCAGAAGCCCTGCTTGAGGTGAACTACGCCCAGGAGCGGCACCTGACGGTCGGCGACAACGTCAGCGTGGCAGGCAAGCGCTACCCCGTGGTGGGTCTGGTGGATGCCTCCAAGGCGGCCAAGGTCGCCGTGGCTGGCGTGTACCTGCCCCTGGCCGAGGCCCAGGCCCTGGCCCTGGCCTCACCCCAGGTCCAGTCCGTGTCGCCCTTTGCTCCGGGCGACGTGAACCTGCTGTTCCTCACCGCCGACCAGCGGCGCGTCCCCGGCCTGGCGGCCACGCTCAAGGGCATCCTGGGCAACAAGGTCAGCATCTCCACGCCGGAGTCCTTCCTGAAGCAGCTGGGCAACCTCTTCGCCCTGTCCGACACCTTTGCCCTGGCCGTCTCGGCCATCGCCATCGCCACGGCGGCGCTGCTGGTGCTCAAGACCACCGCCGGGAACATCAACGAACGGGCGCGGGAGATCGGCGTGCTCAAGTGCCTGGGCTGGACCAACGCCGACGTCATCAGGCAGCTCCTGGCCGAGACGCTCATCCAGTGCCTGCTGGCCGGAGTCCTGGGGCTGGCCCTGGCTTGGCTGGCCTGCCTGGCCTTAAGCTTCCTTGAGGTGCGCATCCCCATCCCCTGGGAGATGGCCCCGACCCCGCACTTCCTGCCCGGCGGCGGGGAGCCGGTGTTCAAGACGCTGTCCCTGCCCATGCGGCTGGCCCCCAGCCTGGCAGCCTTCGCCCTGTCCCTGTGCGTCCTCATCGGCGGCCTGACCGGCGGCCTGCTGGCCCGGCGCATCGCCCGCATCAAGCCTTCGGAGGTCCTTCGTCATGAGTAATACCGGCGCCATGAGTAATACCGGCGTCATGAGTAATACCGGCGCCACGAGTGAAACAGCCATCCTGAAGGCCTTGGGCCTCAAAAAAAACTACGGCGACCTGCCGGTGGTCAAGGGCGTGTCCCTGGACCTGCAGCCGGGGGAATTCGTCAGCCTCGTGGGCCGCTCCGGCAGTGGCAAGACCACGCTCCTGGCCCTGCTCTCCGGCCTGGAGCGGGTGGACGCCGGGCAGGTGCTGCTGGACGGCGTGGACATAACGACAGCCTCGGAGGACGCGCTGGCCCTGCTGCGGCGCAGGTCCGTGGGCTTCATCTTCCAGTCCTTCCAGCTCATCCCCACGCTCACGGCCTGGGAGAACGTGGCCCTGCCGCTGTTCCCGGTGAAGATGCCCGAAACCGAGCGGCGTGAACGTGCGGAAGCTCTGCTTGGTCAGATGGGCCTGGGCAGCCGCCTGGAACACCTGCCAGGTGAGCTGTCCGGCGGCGAGAAGCAGCGTGTGGCCATCGCCCGTGCCCTGGTGGGCCGTCCCAAGGTCATCTTCGCAGACGAACCCACAGGCAACCTGGATGTCCAGACTGGGCAGGAGATCATGGACATCCTGCGCCGCCTGAACACCGAGGACGGCATCGCCATCCTCATGGTCACCCACGATCTGGAGCTGTCCAAATCCGCCAACCGAGTCCTGCGCATGCAGGACGGGGAGTTCCTCGCATGAAGCGCATACTCGTCTGCCTGCTGGTCCTCGGCCTTTTCGCGTCCGC
>MGTN01000024.1:17191-19445 GCA_001799475.1 Desulfovibrionales bacterium GWA2_65_9
CGAGAGTCCCGAGGGCGAGAAGTTCATGGCGGCCAAGGGCATCAAGAACCACGTGCCTCTCATGATTTGGATCAACGACGCGGACACGGTCCAGGTGGAGGGCACGAAGGTCAGCTTCACCGGGTTCCCCAGCGGCTCCGGTCTGGCGATGTTCCAGGGCAAGTGGAACCTGGACCTGCTGGCCAAGGCCCTGAACCAGGCCACCGGCAGGAAGTAGCCCATGCTGAACACGTCCTACGTGGTCAATGAGCTGCGGAGGCGTCCGCAGCGCACCTTGGTCAACGTCCTGGGCATAGCCGTGGGCATCGCCCTGTTCGTGGCCATCAACGCGGTGTCTGACGGCTACCGCAAGGCCGCCAGTCGCCCCTTCGAGAACCTTGGCGCGGACCTGCTCGTCCAGCGCGCAGAGAAGAACCACCAGGGCCATGCCCCAATCTCCATGCGCGGGGTGCAGCTCCCGTTCTCGAACCAGCTCATCCCGGCCCAGGATGTGGCCAAGTTGGAACACCTAGATGGTGTGGCCGCCACTGTCGGGTCGCTCCTGCTCTGGGAATTCACGCCCGGCGGCTTCCGCACCTTGCTTGGCCTGGACTTCACCCGCCAGGACCTCGGGCCGGGCAGGGTGGTGCGTGGCCTGTCCTCGGGGCGTTTGCCCCAGAAGGCGGGCGAGGCCCTGGTGGAGAAGCACTACGCCAAGTTCAACCACCTCGGATTGGGATCGGCGCTCGACCTTGGCGGCAAGCCCTTCACCCTCGTGGGGCTGGTGGAGATCAAGCAGGGGGCGCAGGTGGCATCGACCAACTTCTACCTGAGCCTTGAGGACGCCAGGGGGCTGGCTGATACACAGCCCGACGCCGTGAACCAGATGGCGTTGCGTCTCATAGACCCGGCCATGCAGGACCAAGTGAAGGCCCGCATCGTGGGCGAAGTGCCAGGGGCCGTGGTGGGCAGTTCGGATTCTTTCCTTGAACTCATGGGCGGGGTGTCGCTGGTGTCCAGCCGCTTCGCCCTCATCGTCTCCTGCGTGGCCTTCGCCGCTGCCGTACTGCTGATCATCAAGTCCATGACCGCAAGCCTGGTGGAGCGCACGGCGGAGATCGGCGTGCTCAAAACCGTGGGTTGGACCGGGCGGGACGTGCGGACCCAGCTCCTGGCGGAGGCTCTTGTCCAGTGCCTGCTGGGCGGCCTGCTTGGCGTGACGTTGGGCTTCCTGGGAGCATTGGCGCTGGGCAACCTGTCCATCACCATGACCGTCCCCTGGGAGCTGAACCCCCTCCCAGCAATGGCCAAGGCTGAGACCCAGGCGGCACAGACCATGCTCCTGCCCGTGGCCGTGTCCTGGCGGCTGGCAGGCATCGCCATGGCCCTGTCCGTGCTGTCCGGCGTGCTGGCGGCCTGGGCGCTTGGTCGGCTCACGGCTGGGATCAAGCCTGCTGTGACGTTGCGACGGCTGTAGGGACTCGGACAGCCGTCTCTCACTCGATTTCAAATCCACAGTGCAATCGATTGCAGCCGTCCAAGCCACTTGTTCGACTCCCGAGCAGTCACATGGGTGCCTAGCCAAGCCGAAATAGCCTGGCACTCCTCCTCGCACTCGAGATGGGTGGGTCACTCTCTTGCACAGGTACTCCGTATTTTGGCTTTACATGATGTGCGCTAGAACGCCGCAGGATCGCTTCTGAGGCCCACTGTCTGCAGGAAATATCTATCCAGCCTGAACGCCCAGCTGGGACGGCTCAGCCACATCATGATGGCTCATGGTTGGTTCGTCGAGTCTGAGCCGTCTATCGTCGTTGGTCGGGACTATAATATCATTCAGGTCCGGCAATCCTGGGGTCGGATTCGTGCTTTCTCTGGTGAGTCGGATCTGTCTCATCGTGGAGTCGAGCTCTTCTCTGGTCACTGCGTTTGTCAACTCTTCCCTTCTCTCTTGTTCTTGGTCGTGAAGCCTTGCGGCCTCCAAAATTTTACGGCAGGCCGAGCAGCAATGCTTCTTGTTGACCGGGGGCGGGCTCATCACTTCTTCCTCCCGAACATGTTGTCGTGTTTTCGCTGTGCCTTTCTCCCAATCAGCATGCGGTCATCATGGCGGCTGTGCCACTATTCCCCGCAGCTTTGTGAGGTGCCTACTGGACATGTTCAGCCCCTCTCTGCTCAAGCCGTTCGATCAAGGCATCAATGTCCGATTCACGCCAAGCCGAGGTGCGCGGAGCAAGATGCAATGCGGAAGGGTACCGCCCTTCCTTGATCCCCT
>MGTN01000024.1:19455-21322 GCA_001799475.1 Desulfovibrionales bacterium GWA2_65_9
GGTTTGGACTACCGGTTTGTGGCTCGCTCCCAACTGCCCCTCACGTGTTTCTCAGTGACTGGTTCTCAAGGTCGATCGTTCTGCCGAGAGATTGGTCAAAGACATGTTTGGATATTTAGCAGATCCAAAACGAGATTGCATGCGGCTGTCTGAGCAAGTGAGGAGAGCATGGCGAACCTAACGAGGTCGGCTGCTGTTCATAAGGAGATGGCAGGGAGGGCAGTGCAATGATTGCACTGATGCGCGGGAGTGCTCTGTTTTCAGAGTTCTCGCGCGGAGGGACTGTCTCTGGCGTGAGTATTTGACTGTGATTGTTTGCTATTCTTTCTGGGCGCCCTGAATAATCGGCACAACCTTCCCGCCGTCCTTAAGCCCGTCGAGGTAGTCCGCCCAGGCCTGCATCATCCGTCGACGCTCGGGCAGGTGTTGGGCGAAGTTGTAACTGGCCCTGATCTTGTTCCGGTCTCCGTGCGCGAGTTGACGCTCAACGACATCAGAGGCCCAGCCCTGCTCATGCAGGATTGTGCTGGCCATGCTGCGGAACCCGTGACCGGTCATCTCACCCTTCTCGTAGCCAAGACGGCGCAAGGCGCCGAGGACCGTGTTTTCGGACATCGGGCGGGCATAGGAACGCTCGCCGGGGAAGACGTAGTGCCCCGTGCCTGTAAGCGGCCGGAGCTCTCGTAGGACCTCGACGGCCTGCCTGGATAGGGGGACGATATGCTTCTCGCGCATTTTCATGCGGGCGGCTGGAATACGCCACTCGGCGTTGTCGAGGTTTACTTCAGTCCACTCCGCATGGCGCAACTCGCCTGGGCGGACAAAAGTCAGGGGTGCGAGCTTAAGGGCGCTACGGGTGACGAACGAGCCGCTGTAGCCTTCGATGGCGCGTAGGAGTTCGCCAACTTCCTTGGGCTCATGGATGCTGGCAAAATGGCGTTTCTTGGGAGGGGCGATGGCTCCGCGGAGATCTGCGGCAATGTCGTGTTCTGCCCGCCCGGTTGCCAAGGCGTAGCGGAATACCTCGCCGCATTTCTGCAAATCACGGCGGGCAGTTTCAACCGCTCCTCGGCTTTCAATCCGGCGAATGACGGCGAGTAACTCTGGGGCTGTGATCTCGCGAATGGCGCGGGTGCCGATGTAGGGGAAGATGTCCTTGCGCAGCCGGCTAATGACAGTCTCGGCAGTATTGTCTGTCCATTTGTGCCGAAACTTTTCGAACCATTCTTCCGCAATGAGCTTGAAGGTCTCCAGATCGGCTAGGCTCTCTGCGTGTTGCCCTTTCCGGACTTGCGAAGGGTCGATGCCATTGGCGATGAGACGCCTGGCCTCATCCCGACGTTCGCGTGCATCCTTGAGGCTCACATCGGGGTACACGCCGAGCGAAAGACGATTCTCCTTGCCAGCTATCCAGTAGCGTAAACGCCACCACTTGCCTCCCGCTGGGGAGACTTCCAGGTAGAGACCTCTGTCGTCCTTGATCCTGAGTGTCTTGGAGTTGTCCGGTTTGATGTTCCGGACAGCAATGTCGGTCAATGGCATAGGCCCCCTGGGAAGCGAGTGGTGGCGGGGCTCTTAGAGTTGTCCGGTGCAAGTTGTCCGGTTCGGCCCTGTTGTCCGGTATGTTATCCGGTCAGTTGTCCGGTTGTCAACGAACGTAGACGGACGTGCTCGGACTGGAAGTGATGCATTTTGCTTGAATTTCTGGGCTTTGTGGACGTTCCAGGACTTGCTTGGAAGGAGTAATGGCGGAGAGGGTGGGATTCGAACCCACGTACGGATTATTAGTCCGTAACCCGATTTCGAGTCGGGCGCGTTACGGCCGCTTCGCTACCTCTCCGCACTGATGAGGCGGGCTAATGCCGTT
>MGTN01000024.1:21391-22281 GCA_001799475.1 Desulfovibrionales bacterium GWA2_65_9
TTCGCGCGTCAGCCACGACTGGATCTCCGTGCGCAGGATGCTTAAGCCCCCCGGCGAGTTCTTGCCCCGCCCAGGGATCACCAGCACCACGCGCTTTCCTGCCAGATAGCTCTCGCGCATGAAGAACATCAGGGCGTCACGCGCCTGGTCCGCGTTCTGGCCGTGCAGGTCCAGGTGCCCCTCGACCGAGAGGCTGCCGGCCTTGAGCTGCTGAAAGATCTTGGAATCCAGCCCGCGCACGAACCCACGCATGTATTCGTCGGAGAGCTCCAGATCGAACTCGATGGCGCCTTGCACGGCCTGGCGCATGAGCTTCGCGTCCGCATCATCGCCGTCCTCGGGTTCGCTTGCAGGCGTGGGCGGCGCGGGCGGCTGGATCTGGCGGCCGCTTCCGGCAACCGGCGCAACGCCCTGCATGGCGCTGAAGAAAAGGGATTCCTCGGCGGTTTCCTCTGCGGGAGTGGGCCGCGCGGTCTTTGGGGCTGACTTGGCCTGCGGCCCTGGCTTGACTGGCACTGCGCCGCCCTTGATGGCGGCCCGGGCCAGGTCCAGCGGGCTGGTCTTGCCGCCTGGGAGTTTCAAGTCTTTCAGATCGTCCAGTGATGTGAGCTTTTTCGCCATGGGGTGCCTCGTTGGCGTCCTTGTACATCAAAGCCTTCGGGGAGCAAAGCATGGGGTGGCGGGTCTGCTGCTGCGGCAACTGGACTTCGCGCGCCAAAATCGGTAGGAAACAGCCCGCGACCGTCGGCCCTTTACCGGACCGAAACCAGGCGGCCACAGGCGAGGCTTCCATGCTCAAGATCGAGGATCTGCGCGTCAGCATCGGCGAACGTGAGGTGCTGCGCGGCATCGACCTGCACATCAAGGAAGGCGAGACCTTCATCCTTTTC
>MGTN01000025.1:0-9603 GCA_001799475.1 Desulfovibrionales bacterium GWA2_65_9
CACTGCATGGCCGCACCATTCGCCCAGAGCTGCTTGGCCTGGCGCTCGGAAAAGTTCTGCTGGCTGCGGCCAAACTCGACCATGGCGTCCACGGCCCGCTGGTGCGCCAGCCGCGCCACGTCGCGCACGGTCTTGCAGTTGGCGGCGCGGAAGTCCGGGTCCTCGGGCGCGGGCAGGGTCAGCGGCGAGAGCAGCGTGAGCAACTCCACCAGGCGCTGGTGCACCGGGCTGCCCTGCATGTGCGTGCGCGGGCCCTTCGGGTCGACTATGGGCGTCTCGCCCTTGTCCGGCGGGTTGGCCTCGTCCTCGTCGGGCGGCGGCAGGGGGCCGCAGCGCAGCACCTGCATGTCGCCGTCCTTGGTGTCGCCTGGGGTCTTGATCCACTCGAACAGCGCCGGTGCGCCCAGGCCCTCTTCCAGCCGCCGGGACAGCGCGGCCAAAAGCTTCGCATCTTCCGGCCCCAGGCCCGCGTTCCGGGCCGAGGACTCACAGGATGGGGTGCGGCAGGCGCCGCGCAGGCACTCGCCCTCGGCCCCGCGCAGGCCGCCCTCCTCGTCCTCGGGCAGCCAGTCCTCCACCGCGCCGGGCACGGCCAGCACGCCCACGCAGATGGCCACGTCGATGTCCGGGATGCCGCGCATGAGCCTGCGGCGCATGGCCTGCACGGAATACTTGCCCGCCAGGGCGCGGCGGTAGGCCGTCAGCACGTCCTCGCAGCGCACGCCGTACTGGGCCGGGTAGACGCCGGTGAAGCCCTGGAGCTCGCCCATGCTGCACGGCAGCACGCTCACGCGGGTGCAGCCGCAGGCCTGCGCGAGGTGCCCGCAGGCGTCGCCGATGGCCTTCTCCAGCGCCTCGGGCAGGGGCGCGGCGAGGATCAGGGCCTGGATCTCGCGGCTCATGACCGCCAGGGTGTGCGCGTCCGGGCCGTAGATGGCGGGTGCGAGCGCCGTGGCCGCGTCACCTGTCTCGTCCAGGCCGATGGCATGTTCGTACAGCGTCTGGGTGCGCCGGGCGATCTCCTCGCGCAGGCCCGGCTGGGAGGCGAAGGCCTCGTAAGCGCAGGCCCCGATGACGAAACCCTCGGGCACGGGCAGGCCGAGGCGGTTCTTGACCTCGCCAAGCTCGGCCAGGCGCGCGCCCACGAGATCGGCCGCGGCCGCGTCGACACGCGCCAGGTCCGTGACCAGATCGCCGCAGGCCGGGGCCTTGCGCCGCCCCAGCACCTCCTCGACCTCGGCCAGGATGACCGAAAAGCGTTCGGACAGACACCCGGCAGCGACTGCGTCCAGGGTCTTCAGGTGCGAGAGCATGCGGAAGGCGTCGACCGCTGCGCTGGTGGTGCCGGCGCGCAAAAAGGCCATGCCGAAGACGCGGCCGTCGGTGGTGGCGCGCTCCATGTCGGCCAGGAGGGTCAGGAGGCGCTTGCCGGAGGTCAGGAGCAGGCGGAAATTGGTCTGCTTGCGCCGGAACTCTGCGCCCAGCGCATCGGCGGCCAGGGCGGCCTGGCTAGGCGTCAGCTCCGGGCTGGCCTCCTCCCGCAGGAGGAGAGCGCGTAGTTTGGCGAAAAGTCCGGCCACGTGAACCTCCAGTCAGCCACCCTTAGCGGGCCGGGCTCAAAAAAGCAAACAGCCCCCGGAGGTTGTCTCCTCCGGGGGCTGTGAAGCGGATGGAATGCAGGGCCGGGAAGGCTCGCCTAGGTCTCCTGAGATATGAGGGAAAGGCTCATAGCCGCAGGGAGTCCGCTTGGCTAGGCTTCGGACTTGGCCTTCGACTTGGTCATGCCCAGGCCGATGCCGCCGAACATGTCGAAGATGGCGTAGCCGTACCACATGGTGTAGATGACATAGAACACCAGCAGGCCGACCAGGGGCAGGACGTTGTCCAGCACCTTTTCGCTCTTGATGCCGTAGAAGTTGTAGCCGGGCTCAAGGCCACGCTTGTTGACCTGGCTCACAACCTTGGCCTCCTTGATCATCTTCTGCTTCTGCAGCTCCTTGATGGAGGGATCAAGCACGGTCCACCAGGCCTTGACGATGGTCTTTTCGGCGTCTTTTTCGGTCGCGCCGTAACGGGCGACCACGGCCGGGCCGCGGTCATTGAACAGGTCGTCGGCGTCGGTGAGCGCGGCGGCGAGGATCTTGCCCAGGTCGCCGGAGTAGGTGATGGCGCCGTCCTTGAACTCGGCCGTGGCCCCGGCCTTGACCAGGTTCTCCACGGCACGCGGGGCCAGCGTGGCGTCCTTGATCTTGGCGGTGACGGTGACCTGCTTGCCATTCATCTCCAGGACCTGCTTCTGCACGCCGGGAATGAAGTAGCTGGAGCCCTTGGACAGGCGGTTGAACATGTTGTCCGCCGCATCCAGGCCGTTGCCGGCGCCGCCCCAGATGGGCAGGAAGAGCGACACGAAGATGCACAGGAACGAGGCCATGAGCATCAGGCCTTTGTTGAAGAGCTTTTGGTTTCTGATAAGCATGACTTATGCCTCCTGGCGCAACTTGCCGATGTTGCTGAAGAACTTGCTGAAGATCCAGAAGCCGAAGCCGGCCACCACGATCCAGAAGACGATGTTGCCCACGAACTCGATGCTGTTGCACAGCCCCAGGTCCAGCTTGATCATCTCCAACTCCACCAGCTTCTTGGGCAGCACGGAGATGCGGTTGATGAAGCCGGCGATGATGCTGATGGCGTAGAAGCCGCGGATGTGGATGCCCTTGACCACCTTGGTGGTCAGCGCGCCAACCTGGATGCCGAGGAGCGAGCCGATGAGCATGCCCATGGCCAGGGTGTAGAACACGTAGCCGTAGATGGCGTACTGGCCCACGGCCGCAAAGCCGGCGGTGAAGATGATCTGCAGGATATCGGTGCCGACCGTGGTCATGCTGGACACGCCGAAGATGTACACGAACATGGGGAAGGTGATGAAGCCGCCGCCCACGCCCATAATGGCCGCCAGGATGCCGACCACGACGCCGCCGCAGGCCACGATCCAGCCGGAGATCTGCTTGCCGCCGGGCACGAAGTCCTCGTCAAAGGTGATCATGGGGGCCAGCTTCACCTTCTGGATGGCGGTGGCCAGGCCCGTGGTGCCGGAGGAGCCGCCGTGGGCGTCATGGCCGCTGCCGGTCTCGCCCTTCTTGCTGGCCGAGAGGAAGTCGAACAGGGCGTAGAAGCCGAGGAAGCCCAGCAGCACCGCGTAGATGGAGCTGATGAACATCTCGGAGAGCAGGGGGTCGGTGTCGTACAGGGTCTTGTTGATCCAGCCGCCGACAACGGTGCCGCCGCCGGAGCCCACCAGGAAGGCGATGGCCAGCTTGGTGGAGACGTTGCCGAGCTTCTTGTGCACCGCAGTGCCCATGATGGCCTTGGCGAAGATGTGGAACAGGTCGGTGCCGACGGCCAGGATGCCCTTGACGCCAGCGGCCATGAGCGCCGGGGTGATGATGAAGCCGCCGCCCGCGCCGATGCAGCCGGTGATGAGCCCGGCGGCCAGGCCGACGAAGATGGACACCACGAAGATCTGGGTGGTGTAGAAGGCCGGTGCGTAGGCCGTCTTGCCGCCGATCATGTCCGCCGCGAAGGCGAAGTTGATCAGCAGGATGGGCAGCACCATCAGGCCGAGGATGACAAGTTTTTTCCTGCTGCGGACAATGGACAGGGACATTTCAATGTCCCATTTGGCGTGCGCGGCGCTCGCCTGCTTGAGGAATTCGAAGACGTCTCTACCGAAGCCCATCAATCTCCCCTCCGTGTAAAAAAGTTTGTTTCAGTATCCCGGAACCGGCCAGAACATCGTCCCGGCCAGAAAACAGCCCCGGATTATTGCCCCACCAAAAAAATGAGCGCGCCCGCTTATGCGCCGGGCTTGCCCTTGAGTGCCTTGTGCTCGCAGGCATCCTGGAGCTTGAACACCAGCTCCTCGATGTCCACGGGCTTCATGAGATAGTCGAACGCGCCCAGCTCCAGGCCCTTCATGGCCGTTTCCACGTGGGCGTGGCCGGAGAGCATGAGCACCGCCACCCCGGGGTGCGTGGCCGCGATGTGCTTCAGCGCCTCGATGCCGTCCATGCCGGGCATCTTCACGTCCAGCACCACGGCGTCGAGCTCTGGGTGGGCCTTCATCCAGGTCAGGGCCTCCACCGCGCTGGCGGCTGTCGAGGCCTCGATGCCGCGCCGGTTGAGCCGCTTGGCCAGCGTCTCGCGGAAGTCCTGCTCGTCGTCCACCAGAAGAACCTTCATGCCCCCTCCAACATTTCGCCCCAGTTGGCGAGCGCGGCCCGGACAGCCCGGTCCAGCTCGCGCGTGTCCGCCTGCTTCTCCACCACCAGCGCGCCCGCTACGCCATAGCCTCCGGCCGGGATCTCGGCCTCGGGGAACACATGCAGCACCAGGGGCACCCGCGCGGCCAACTCGGCCAGCCGTTTGGCCAATTGCCCGGTCTGGTCCCCAGTCATGTTAAAGGCCTCGGGGTCCAGCACCACAACCTCCGGCGGCGACTGCGAGGCCATGCTGGCTGCGAGTTCCGCCGTGTCGCGCAGGGCCAGGGCGGTAAAACCGTGGTCCTCGAACTCCCGGCACAGCAACTCCCGCACATGGGGATTCCTGTCCAAAATCGCCAGCCGCGGTCGTGCTGCCCTTGCCATGCCCGTGCCTCCCGGTTGCAGAAGCGTAAAGGCAAGACCCGTGCCAGCGTGCACCAGCAGCCAACCATCTGGAATATCATATATAATATTTATGTGGCCGATCACTGCCGGGGGTATTCCCAGGCCCAGGTGTCAGGTTCCTTTACAGTCCGTCAAGGCGGGGAAATTTTCATGCCGACATGTTGACATTCCAAGACGACCGGTCTAGTGAATTTCCATGCGCGACACGACGAAAAAAGACGACACCCGCCAGCGCCTCATCGAGGCCGGGGCTGGAATCATGCACCGCAAGGGCTACAATGGCACCGGCATCCAGGAGGTGCTGGACGCCTGCGGCGTGCCCAAGGGCTCGTTCTACCACTTCTTCCGGAGCAAGGAGGACTTCGCCCTCCAGGTGGTGGACCACCAGGCGGCGTTCATGGCCGAGCGTCTCCGGCAGCTCTTCAGCGATGCCGCCATCGCGCCGCTGGAGCGTGTGCGCAAGTTCTTCGACCTCTCGATCGAGCGCACGCAGGACCCGGCCAACCCCTTCGGAACCTGCGGCTGCCCCATCGGCAACCTGGTGCAGGAGATGGCCCACATCAACCCGGCCTTCCGGCAACGGCTGGACGGGGTCATGCGCCGGCTGGAGCGGGGCCTGGCCAGTGTGCTGCGCGAGGCCCAGGCCGCAGGCGACCTCGGCTCCGGGGCGGACCCGGACGAGCTGGCGCGCTTCATCGCCGCCTGTGGGCAGGGGGCCATGCTGCGCATGAAGGCCGAGGGCAGCCCGGCACCCCTTGCGCGGGCGCGAGACTTCCTCATGGCCATGATGACCGCCCGCTGAAGCCGACGCCCAGCGCTGCGACGGGAGTGGCCTCCGGCGGCCAAAGGGCCTGAGGCCCTTTGGAATCCCCATTTGTTCGCGTGGAATGCCGGGGCGGAACCCGCCCCGGCATTCCACGCCAAACGAGGGGGTCTGAGGGGAATCATCCCCCCCGAAAAAATATTTCCGTCTTTTCATGTTTTGAATAGACCGGTCTAGTATAGTGCGCGCGGCGCGCTTCGCCGAAACGTTTAGCCAAGGAGATTCACATGTTCCGGATTCAGACCACGCCGCAGGCAGAGCTCACCGGCAAGGCGGCGGAACTGTTCGCCATGTTCCCCCCCCAGCTCGGCGTGCCCGAGCCCCTGCTCCTGCTCGCGGGCAGCCCCGGCCTCTTGGCGGTGAAGGCCGCTGCCGTCGAGTATTCCCGCAGCCACCCGGATCTGGGTTTCGAGATGCTGGCGGCAATCCGCCACCTGGCCGCAAAGCAGCTTTCCGCCCCGGCCTGTGTGGACTTCAACGCCAAGCTGCTGCGGGCCGCTGGCCTGGATGACGCGGAGATCGCCACCCTGCCCGAGGCCGGGGGCGCGTTCACCGAGGCCGAGCGCGCCCTGCTGGGCTTCGTGCTGCGCGCCCTGCGCCAGCCCGGCAGCGTCACCGATGCGGACATCGCCGAGCAGCGCGGCCACGGCTGGAAGGACGCCACCATCCTGGACGCCCTGGCCCACGCGGCCGACATGCAGGTGCCCGCGCTGCTGATGCGGGCGTTGAAGCGTTAAGCCTCTGCGGCGGGGCGATCCTGGGCGGGCAGGTGGCTGTTGCGCTGCTCAAGAATCCAGCGTTTGAGGTCTTCGGGCAGCGCGCGCCAGGAACCGGTGCCGCCCCGCCGCCAGGCTGGCAGGCCCAGCTCGTCCACCAGGAAATTGATTTGCTTGGGGTTCTCGCCCACAGCTTCGCAGATGGCGCGTGCGCCCTTGATGCAGATGTCCATGCACGTCTCCGTGGTGTTGCTTGTGATTCAATCGCAGGGGACGAACCCCAGGCCGGGCAACTCGTCGCGGGTGACCAGGGGCAGGCTCAGGCAGGGGTTCTGTCGGCAGTGGCCGCAGCGGGAGGCGAAGTCCGCCAGGAACGCTCACGGTCCCCGGTGCGCAGCAGGGGCGAAGCCGCACCCGCGCCTTGCCTCAGGCCTTCCCTGTTTCCCTTCTCTCCTCCTTCCAGAGAGGGCGTGCCCGCATCCCGCCCGGATAGTGCCGGGTGGGTTGTCTTTGGTGTGCCTGCCAGTTGCCCGGCAGCTTGCCCCTGATCTTGTCGGGTGACAGGTCCGGATGGACGCCTGCCGCCGCGTCAAGCCGCTGATCGTATTGCCAGTTGACAATGCCAATGAGCCTGCCTCTGGCCGTGCCGCGCACCTCCATGCAGCCGGTCTTTTTGCCCAGGGCCAGACAGCTGCGCACCTCCTTCCGGGACAGCCCGGTGCCTGCGCTGATCTCGGCCAGGGCTACGGCCATGTCACCGGGGCGCAAGAAAATCGGACTGCGGCCCAAAAGCACGGCGCGCTCCTTCCAGGAGGCCCGCAGTGAGCACCCCGACCACAACCGCCAGAGCTTGACGTCTTGCCAAACCAGGGCGTCGAGGGACTTTCGCCAGAGGAGAAAATAGCCGTTGCCCATGTAAATATTTTGTCAAATGTATAATCATTTGTCAACACGTTACGAGCAGAAAAATGTGGACATGGGCAAAATGTCTGGTACAATTGTGCCATACGACCAACAACGCGCCTCCCAGGCGCGTCAAACAGGGGGGAATGCGATGGACTTCACCAGCAATCTGAGAGAGATGCTCTGGGGACAGGTGGGCGAGAACCGCGCCTACGCCAACCGCAAGCGCATGGCCGACGCCCTGGACATCGACCCCTCGCAGCTGAACCGCTTCATGGACGGCGAGCGCGGCCTGTCCGTCGAGTCCCTGGGACGCATCCTCGATGGCCTCTCGGCGCGCATCGTGCTGCCGAACGCTCTGGAGGCCGAGGGCGCGCGCGAAGTCTGTTTTGTCAGCCCGCGAACCACCGGCGCCAGCCGCGAGGCCACCCCGCCCGCAGCCGAGGACTACTTCGCCGTGCCCCTGGCCAGCGAACCCGTGGCCGCCGGACCGGGCCGCGTGCCCGAGGACCAGATCCGCGGCTGGGTGCTCGTTTGGCGGCACCACGAGTCCGTGCGCTTCCGCACCGACCTTGTGGCCGTGGAGATCGGCAAGAACCAGCTGTCCATGACGCCCACCCTGCACCCAGGCGACATCGTGCTCGTGGACCGCGCCGAACGCTCGCCCGACCCGGCCGGCAAGATCATGCTCGTGTGCGAGCCCGGACCCGAAGGCGGCTGCGCGGTGAAGCGCGTCAGCACCAGGCCCGTGGACGGCGACATGGAGTTGGTGTTCTACTCCGACAACTCGCGCGAGTTCCCGCCCTCGGTGTACCGCCTGAACCGCGATTACGGCGGCGAACTGTCCCACGCCATCGCAGGCCGGGTGGTCTGGGCCTGGAGCGACATGACCCGGAAATAGCGCGCAGACCCCGGCCAAGCGCAGACCCCAAATAACGCTGGATTTTTGCAAATTCTGCGTTTAAAGTTCCGCTGACGCTGTGCCAAAACGCGTCCAGCGAGGCCTGTGATGAAGTGGTTTTCCAAATTATTTTCCGATTCCTCCGCAGATAATTCCTCCGGAGAGCTCAACGCATTCCTGGGAGCCGGCACGCGGTTCACCGGGCATCTGAATTTTGAAGGCTCGGTGCGCATCGACGGCATCTTCCAGGGCACCATCGCCTCCACGGGGACCCTGATCCTGGGCCGCGAGGCCGTGATCAAGGGCGAGATCGACGTGTCCAGCCTCAACGTCAATGGCTCGATCATCGGCACCGTGCACGCCACGCGGCATGTGCACCTGCACGAAAACGCCGTGGTCGACGGGCTGCTCGTCACCCCGGCCCTGGGCATGGACGAGGGCGCCATCGTCAACGGCACCATCGAGATGAACCGCGCCACCCCAACCAGCGAACCGGCCGAAGCCCTGGACAGCCAGGACGTGCCCTACCTGCCCAACGCCAGCGCACGCACCGCCATCTCCATCACCATGCCCGAAGCCTGCTGCACCGCACCCGCGCCCGACGATGCCCAGAAACAAGACGAGGACGGCGGGTAAGAGAGAGAACATGCTCCGCAGGCTGGTGCCCCCTTCGGGGCTTCATCGCCCCCCAGCCCCCCCATTGCGCCGAAAGGGCTGTTTCAGGAGAACCTGAAACAGCCCTTTCGGCTTGTGCGGGTAGAGGAAGGCACGGGAGGGCGTCCTTGCACTTCACCCTCCCGCCCCCTTGCTCTTTCGCTCTCGCAACTAGACGCTTTTGGAGCCTGCCAGGTCACTCTGCCCCAGGGCGCTTAAGGACCGCACTTCGGTTCTCCGCTCCCCCCTGCTTCTTGCCACTTCTTCCGCGCAGCCTTGAATGCGCTCATGTCCTGCTTCATTCTGCCAACCATCTGGTTCAAGGCGCCCATCTTCTCGTCGGTCAATGTGCTGAGACCATCAATCTGCCCTGGCAGATAGGCGAGATAGGCAAGGTTCTCCACAACATCGACCGTGGTCACCAGGAGTCCGAGTTCTGGATTGCTCTGTGCTATCCTGAGGGCTCCAAGGAAAAACCGAAGTGGTGCATGGTCCGGGTCATTGACCATGCCGCTTCCAGCGCCGTAGACCTTTTTGGCGGCAGCTATGTCATCGATAAAGCTGCGATAAGACTTTACCCTTCGGCGCAGGTCTGTGTCTTGAGCCATCTTGTACAGAGCATCAACGAAGCGCTGGTCATGCAGTCCGAGATCCTTCAGTTTCACGACCTCCTTGTGCACATTGTCCAGCTTGAGTGACAGCACCTTGTCGGCGGTCATGCGCCCCGCTTGAAGACCCTGGTCGACAAAAGCGGAGAGCAGCTTGCCCTTCAACTCTGTTCTCTGTGCTGTCGCGACCTGTTCAAACCGCTCAAATGATTCCCTTTCGGCTAGAAACGACATTTGCCGGATCGCCTCTTGGTCGGCGGCGATTTTTCGTTTCGCTGTACAGACTTTTTGCGTCAGCGCTGGATCGGCGGTGATGCGCTTACAGACAGGGGGG
>MGTN01000025.1:9699-14792 GCA_001799475.1 Desulfovibrionales bacterium GWA2_65_9
TATTACTGTGCCTTGCGTGGTTGTCTTGGACTGAGTTTTCCCACCACCCGCAGGGGTGCCAGTAACCGTCGGGGTGCTTGTGCTAACCGCAGGGGTGCTTGTGGTAAACGTCGTGGTGCTTGTCGTCACCGTTCCGGTGCTTGGGGACACTTCCATTGGGGGACTGACCAAAGGGATCGGTTGATCGCTTATCTTCCCTCCAGCCACTTTTTCCAGCTGGCCAGCCGCCTTGCCGCCAGCAAAGGAAACAGCGCATACAGCCAGAGAAAGAACAGACGCCAGGACGAAACCAAGGAATCTTGCGCTCCGTGCCATTTTCATATGCCACTCCTTTCCCATGTTTTTCGCGCATTGGCTTTTCCAAAAGCGCTTTGTAGGCAGGCGCGTCTGTACCCATCCGCGACATGCAGCAGGGCATACCGTGCGCCAAGTGTTCACGCCGTACCATAAATGCACAATTATGCAAGAGCTTGTTTTACCGGGCACTAGCCCTTGCCCTTGGCGACCTTCTTCCCTGGTTTTTTCAGCGCGGACGGTTTGTCTGTCGCGGCCTGTTTTTCCGTTGCGGAGCCCCTGGCCTGACGTTTGAAGAAGTCCCAAAGCATGGCCGTGGCGTCCGGGTCCGGGGTGGGCAGGTCGCAGTAGCGGTAGCGCACGCGTTCGCCGCCGGGCCAGGCGTGGCCGCCGCCCTTGACGATGACGTACTCCACCAGCGCGCGTCCGGCCTTTGTGTCCGGCCCGTAGCGCTCTGTGCGCGTGCGGCTTTTTTGGCCGTCCTGCACGTGCTGCGGCTTGGCCTTGAGGTTTAGGGAGCGCACCCAGAAATCCACCTGGGCCTTGGCCGGGAAGTCCTCGCAGAAGCGCCCGGTGCGCGGCTGGCCCGGAGCCGGACCGAAACGCGCCATGCGGTCGTGGTTGCCGTGGATGACCAGCACGGGCAGGGGCTCCTTTGGCGCTGGGACGTCGCAGGGCAGGCTCCCGGCCACGGAGGCGATGGCGGCCAACACGCCGGGCCGTTCCAGGGCGAAGCGGCTGGCGAGCATGGCCCCGTTGGAGAACCCGGCCAGGTGGATGCGCCGGGGGTCCACGGGATAGTCGGCCTTGAGGCGGCCTATGAGCGCGGCGAGAAAGCCCACGTCGTCTATCTTCTGGTCGCGGGCAAAGCCGCAGCAGCTCCAGGCGTTCCAGGTCTGGATGCCCACGTATTCCTGGCCCCCTGGTCCTGAAAAACCGGGCGGGGCGGCCAGGCCCTCGGGGAACACGGCGATGAAGCCCGCGCGCGCGCCCAGCTCGGCCAGGCCGGTCTGCTGCATGGCCTGCCGGGCCGACCCGCCCGCGCCATGCAGGAAGATCACCAGGGGCAGCTTCTGCGCAGGCAACTGGGCTGCGGTCTGGCCTTTCTTCAGGGCCTTGGCCTTGGGCAGGCGCACCAGGGCCAGGCGCTCCAGGCCGTCGTGCACGAGCCGCAGGGTGTCCTCTTTGTAGAGATTCTGGGACGGTGATTCCGGGCGCTGGCGGGGCGCGGCCTGGGTTGCGGGCCGAGTGCTCGGGGGAGTGGCGGGTTGGCCGGGTGAGGCCGGGGCATCGGAAAAGGCCGAGCCGGGCAGCGGCGCGGTGGACAGCGGTGAGCCGGGCAGCGGCGCGCCCGCAGGCTGGGACGGCAGGGTCTTGACCACCGGGGCCTTGGGCTGCGTGGGGGCGGTGGGGCCTTGTCTTGGAATTGACTGGCTTGGGGGTGACTGGCCTGGGCTGGATGGGAATTGCCCGGACTTGACGGGCGTGCCGGGAAAGCCCGTGGCTGTCTGGCCCTGCTGCGGCTTTGGTGCGTGGGTCAGGGAGTCCAGGATGTCGCCCATGGTCTTTCTGGTGCTGTCGGCCTCGGCGGCCTGGGCAACAGCGGGCACGGCCAGGGCACACGCCAGCGACAGAACCAGGGATGCCACCAGGGACAACACCAGCGGCCCGGCCAGCGCAAGGACCGAGGCCGCAAGGGGCCGCCTGTGCAGGCGCGGGTTCGCGTGCATGGACGCGCCTAGGACTTGCCTTCCATGATCTTGCCGGTCATGGGGATGAAGTACACGCCCACGTCCTTGCGCGAGTGGACCTTGCCGGCCTTGTCCTTGGTGAACACGTAGAGCACCTGGCCGCGCTTGAAGGGCTGGCCGATGGGCACGATGAGCCGGCCCTCGGGCTTGAGCT
The DNA here is from genome assembly GCA_001799475.1 of Desulfovibrionales bacterium GWA2_65_9. Classification (GTDB taxonomy): domain Bacteria; phylum Desulfobacterota; class Desulfovibrionia; order Desulfovibrionales; family Desulfovibrionaceae; genus Humidesulfovibrio. Next base: position 11,899 of record MGTN01000025.1, read on the forward strand.
GCTTCAAGAGCTCCGGGGAGACATAGCGGGCCACGCACGTGACCATGATGATGTCAAAGCCGCCCTTGACCTCGGGCCAGCCGAAATAGCCGTCGCCCACGCGGGTTCGCACGTTCTCCAGGCCCAGCGGCTTGTAGATCCGGGCCACGTCCGTGCCCAGCGGCTTGATGATCTCCACGGAGTAGACGTCCTTGACGATGCGCGACAGCAGTGAGCTCTGGAAGCCGGAGCCGGTGCCGATCTCAAGCACCGTGTCGCCCGGCCTGGGCCGGGAGAGCTGGGTCATGTAGGCCTGGCCCAGGTAGTCCGACAGGGCCGAGCCGTAGCCGATGGCCCAGGGCTTGGGCGCGGGCTCGTAGGTGTTGCTGGCGAAGGCCCGCTTCTGCTGGTAGTCGTAGTGGTAATACTCGCGCGGCAGCTCGCGGAAGGCGCGCAGCACGCTCGGGTCGGCCTTGCCGAAGCGGCGCACCAGGTACTTCTCAATGGCCTGCACAGCCACGCCCTTGCGCGCCTGCAGCTCGTTGAAGTCCTTCTCCGGCAGATCGCTTGCCCGGCCGGACTGGCGCATGGCCTCGCGGAAGGTCTTGTAGTCCCAGGGCGCTCCGGGCGTCCAGGCCCCGGCCGTGGCAACGGGAACGGGCGCGGCCAGGGCCTCGCCTGCGGCCTGGGCCGGGGCCGGGCAGAGGCACAGGGCCAGAAACAACATCAGAACTGCGGCCAGACTAACGGTCAGCCCTGTGAAAATATTCATTCTTTTCATGGTGCGCATGGGGCTTCGGCTCCTCGGAGTCAAGAGATGGCAAGCCATAGCACGGCTCCCCACGGCAGGGAAGCCCCTGGCGGCCAGGGCCGCTGCCCCTGGACCCCGCCAAAGGGCATGCATGCCCTCTGGACTCCCCATTGCGCCGAAAGGGCTGGATCAGGAGGAACCTGATCCAGCCCTTTCGGCTTGTGTGGGTCATTAGTGAGTCATAAGGGGGTGCAAGAGGCCGCGGCACAAGGGTTCGACTTGGGCTCGCCCCCCTTGAAGCCCCCGAGGGGGGCCAACCGCGCGCATTGGTTGCGGCCAGCCAAGCCGATGCTTTTGCCTAGGCCACCCCGGCCCAGGCCCTATGGGGAGTCCAGAGGGCCTCAGGCCCTTTGGCCGCCGGAGGCCACTCCCGCCTCTCCCACCACATCCGTGCCAGGCTCCCGGCGTGTGGGCGCCAGGGCACCGGCCAGGGCGTAGAGGCCAAGCGAGGCCAGGAAGACCCAGGAGTAGCCGTAGCTCACGGCCAGGATGTTGGCCAGCGGCGTGGCGACCACGGACAGCGCGCCGTTGACGCTCCAGGCCCAGGGGATGAAGGCGCTCTTGCTGCCGCGATAGGTGGACAGGGCCAGGGGGAAGGGCATGCCCATGAAGAAGCCCAGCGGTGCAGCGATGGCCACGGCCAGGGCCAGCTTGGCCGGGTCGGGCCAGGAGAGCGCCAGGTCCAGCAGGCGCGGCAGCAGCAGCCCGGAGAAGGCTGCGAGCGTGGCGGCAATGCCGCAGGCCAGGCGGATGCCCGCGCGTGGCCGGGGCACGAAACGGCTGGAGAAGGCGCTGCCGAGCCCTGAGGCGATGAGCATGGCCGAGAGCACCAGGGCAAAGGCCAGGGTCGGGTCGTTGAGGAAGAAGGTGAAGCGCTCGATGAGCACGATCTCCACGAACAGGAAGCCCAGGCCCAGGCACAGGAAGTAGCCGAAGCCGCAGAGCACCTCCGCGTGGCTGATGTCGCCCATGCCGCGCCGCCGGAGCATGGGCAGCAGGAACACGATGAGAGCGAACGCGGCGGCCTGGGCCAGCACGGCCACGTTGACCAGGTAGCCGATCTCCTGGCGCGGCAAGAGCTCGATGCGCGCCAGCGCTTCCGGGATGCGCGAAAGCCGGATGATCTCGTGAAAGAAGGGCCGGTCCTGGGTGCTGGGCGCGAGGTTGAAGAAGCGGAAGCTGGAGGCCTCGGCTGTGCCGTCGCGCAGGAAGGCCACCAGATCGTCCATGAGGGCGTCGCGCGCGCGCAGGCCACCGCCAATATCTTCGCCCATGCCCCCACCGTCGTCAGAGATGCCTTCCTGGAGGCCCTCCGGGGCTCCCGCGGGAACGCCCTCGGGGCTGACGGGCTGCCCGGCCGCCTTGTCCGGCCTGCCGGTCCTGTCCGCTCCGGTTATCCCGGCCGCCTTGCTTGCCACGTCCGGCCTGGCCGCTTCCGTGGTGGCGTTCTCAAAGGACACGGGCGGCAGGTCGTTGTAAACCTCCACCGTGGCCGGGTCGATGCCGGGGAAGTAGGGCGTGTCGAAGCTGCGCTCGGCGGCAAAGGTCCGGGCCTTGGCGATGTCCTGGGCGTCGAAGGCCCGGCGCGAAAGGAGAATGCGCGCGGTGAAGGAGCTGCGCACCACCAGGATGTGCGCGGCCGGATTGGTCGCGCCAGCGAGCAGCAAGCCCTCGCGCACCGTGGCCACGGCTTTGAGCGCATAGACCGGCAGCTCGCCGATGCCCATGGGCACGGAAATCAGCCCGTCCGCAGACAGGGCCTTGAAAAGCCGGGCGATGCCCTCAGCGGTGAGCAGGTACTTGTTGGCCTGGCCCTGGTCCAGAAACTCCGGGGACACGTCGATGAGGCTGTAGGGCTCCTCGGCCTGGGCCGCCAGCACCAGGGCCGAGCCCAGGCGCGGGGGCGTGGCCGTGCCCCTGGGGGCGTCGTGCCCGGCGGCAAAGGCCGCTGGCGGGGCCAGGAGCCTGCGCGTGGGCGGCGGGTATTTCATCGGCCTGGCCGGGGCGTCTGCCGGGGCGGTGGCGTCACGGGAAGCTTCGGCGGCGGCGGCAGCGGAATTGTCACTGGCGTTGGCCCCGGCCTCGGCAACGGCCTCGGCCCCGC
>MGTN01000025.1:14832-15095 GCA_001799475.1 Desulfovibrionales bacterium GWA2_65_9
TGGGCGCAGCACGTAGGGCAGGGAGTCCAGGGCGGCGTTCAGGTAGCCGGTATCGACGGCCTCCTGGCGCGGCAGGGACACGAGCCGTTCGCCGTCGCGGTACAGGCCGAGCGCCGGGGGCGGGCCGCCAGCGCCAAGCAGCTCGTAGTTGTTGGAAAGGTCCGGGTCGTGGCGCTCCAGGTAGCTCGACAAAAGCTGGTAGTAGCCGCGCGCGGAGCGCACCTCCAAAAGGATGCGGTTGTCCTCCACGTTCATGGCCATGG
>MGTN01000025.1:15371-15747 GCA_001799475.1 Desulfovibrionales bacterium GWA2_65_9
GCGGTGGACACCGCCGCCTCCAGGCGCCAGCCCAGGTTGTAGGTGCCGTACATCTCGGCCCATGACATGCCGGTGGCGGCCTTGATCGCGGCGAACAGCGGCGGCACCGGGAAGGGGGCGTCCTTGACGTAGCGGTTGCCGGCGGCGCCGAACTTGACGATCTTCGCCTGACCGCCGCCCGAGCAGTGGATCAGGCCGTGGAGGTCCTGACGCGGCAGCTCGCTCAGCAGGGCCTTGATCAGCGGGAGGTAGGTGCGGGTGGGCGACAGCACCGCGGCGCCGACGGTGAAGGCCGGGTCGCCGGGCAGGGGGTCGCCGACCCGGTGCGGGCCGCAGTAGACCAGCTCGGGCCTGGTCTCCTTGGCGTAGGTCTCGG
>MGTN01000026.1:0-3924 GCA_001799475.1 Desulfovibrionales bacterium GWA2_65_9
GGTTCTAGGGAAACCAGCGGCCAAGGTCAACCTGTTTTTCGCCTTTTGCAAAAACTAACTTATTGACCTTACATTTCAGATGGATGCTGGTACAACAAAAGCGCCCTATTCCGTGTCGCGGCGCGGCAAAGGCGCGATGACCGGCCGCACATGCTCCATGACCTTCCTGTGGGCCACCTCATATTCCTCCGTGGCCAGGGCCAGCGCCTCGCCGCGCGTCACCAGATGGATGGCCCCGCTGGGGCACATCTCCACGCAGGCCGGAGCCATGCCCACGGCCCGGCGGCGCTGGCAAAGGTCGCACTTGGCCACGGCGTCGTCCAGGCCGGTGCAGAAGATGCCCCCAAAGGGGCAGGCCAGGATGCAGTTCTTGGTCTCGCACCCGGCGCAGAGCACGGGGTTCAGCAGCACCGTGCCGTCCTTGCCCTTTTGCAGGGCCCCGCGCGGGCAGGCCTTGATGCAGGCTGCGGATTCGCAGTGGCGGCAGTACACCGGGGCCATGATGCCGCCCACCGTGCGGGTCATGTTGATGCGCGGGCGCTCGTGCACGAAGCGGCAGGCGGCCTCGCAGGACTCGCAGCCGATGCACCGGGAATAGTCGATGAACAGGATCATCTCGTCGGCGGACTGGTTCTTCTGGTCGGGTGACATGGCCCCTCCGGCGCGCTAGCGCAGGTCTTCCCGGGTGATGGGCGGCTCTTCGCGGTATTCGAGCTCGCGGTTCATGCTCTTCAGCGTGAGCCAGCGCGACAGGGACTGGGCCGCGCGCAGGCCGCTGTACACGGCCTTGCCGATCTTGCTGGGGCCAGAGAGCGCGTCTCCGGCCACGAACACGCCGTCCATGCGGGTCATCTGCAGCCAGTGGATCTCGTTCTTGCGCACGGACTCCAGCCCCAGGCGCTCGGCAAAGGGCGGCGCGGCCGTCTCGCCGATGGCCGCCACAACGATGTCCGCCGGCAGCACCATCTTGGCGCAGGAGTCGGGCACGGCGCGGCGCCGGCCATCCTCGTCCGGCTCACCCAGGTGGCACTGGATGCACTCCAGGCCTGCGACCTTGTCCTGCTCGCCCAGCACGCGCACGGGCGTGACCAGCTCCAGCCAGTGCCCGCCCGCGGCCTCGAACTGTTCGACCTCATGGCTGCCGCAGGGGGCCTCCCGCCGCGTCCGGCGATAGAGCATGCTGACCCGCGCCGCGCCCTGGCCTAGCGCCCCGTGGGCCACATCGATGGCCGAGAAGCCCGCGCCGATGACCACCACGTTCTTGCCCGCCACCTCGATGCTGGACATGCGGCTCTTGTCGTACTGGGCCGCGCGGATGGGGAACAGGAAGGCCAGGCCGGTGTATACGCCCGGCAGGTCCTCGCCGGGCACGTTCAACTTCCTGGGCTTCCAGGAGCCGGTGCAGAGCATCACGGCGTCGTGCCCGCGCACCAGCTCGTCCAGGTCGATGCAGCGGGTGGAGAACTCGTCGCCGGTGTCGTCCACCTGCCTGCGGTCGCAGACCTTGGTGCAGGGGTGGAAGGTCACGCCGTAATGGCTGCTGAGGGTGGCCACGCCCTCGGCGATGCGCTCAGCCGGGATGCGCTCGGCCGGGATGCCGAAGACCATGAGCCCGCCGGGCTTGGGCAGCTTGTCGTAGACGTCCACGCGGTAGCCCAGGCAGGCCAGGAACCCGGCCGCAGCCAGGCCTGAAGGCCCCGCGCCGATGATGGCCACGCTGCGGCCATTGGGCCGGGCCGGACCTGGCCCGGCAAAGGCGAAGTTCATAGGGGTGCTTGAGGGCTGGGGCATGACGCCTCCTTATAATAGGACGATGTGCGCCGAGCGTCGCGTCCTTGAAATGAGTTCATCTCTGCCTCAGCGTCGCTTACCCGGTGCGCGGCCAAGAGAAGCGCTTGACCTCATGCCGCCTGACTCATCATGCGATTGACTCATCATGCGATTGACGCCTTCGCTGCCCGGCGAAAGCCTGCTGTTGTAAACCCAAGCACTTTGCGCCCCTCTCCAGCGGACATGTCCCAAGCTTCAGGAACGAGCAGGCAACAGGTGCGGACACTTTCTTCGAGGACGCAACACCAACGGGTCCGGTCCTCCCGCGTTAGCGGGTCCTGTCCGATGTCGCGGGCGGGTTCCCGCCAGGGGCCAGCAGGGTCATGCCGGACATGAGTTCAAGCAGCGTGCCCGCGCGGGCCACGTCGGGCAGCTCGCGGCCCGGCTCCAGGGTGGTGACCACCGTGCGGCCGATGACCACGCGGCCCTCCACCTTGCTCTCGTCAAGGGTCTTGAGGCCCCAGATGGCGTGCAGCATGACCGCCCGGCCCTGGTGCTGGCCCAGATAGAGCATGATGTGCCCGCGCTTGTACAGAAGCGTCAGGAGCGGCACGCCGCGCGCAAGCACCAGCGCCTCCTTCTGCGGCCCGGTCAGGCCCTCGAAGCTCACGTACTCGCCGGACTTGGCCTGCTGGCTGGAGTTGCGCGGCAGGAAGATGCCCAAGGGCGCCAGGAGATCCAGCATCAAGGCCGAGCAGTCGCGGTTGTCAAAGTAGCCGCCCCAGCCGTAGGGCTGGCCGAGCGTCTGGTCGGCCAAGCGGCCCAGGTTGCGCGGCGTGGGGGCAAGGGGCATGGCGGCGGCGGCGCCCTTGGAGATGCGCACAGTGACGGTCTCGGCCAGGCCGCCCGCCCCGCGCGCCGGGGCCAGGGCGGTGTAGCCGGACTCGTCCTCGGACACCAGCGGCAGCACGGTGCCGATGCGCCCGTGGAACAGGAAGGTCCCGCTCCCCCCGCTGTTCTGGCCCACATTCAAGCCGTTGTTCTGGCCGTTGTTCTGGTCGTTGTTCTGGCCAATGCTCTGGCCGTTGTTCTGCTGGGTGGTCTGCCCGACAATCTGTTTGGCGGTCTGGCCCATGACCTGTGTGGACACGGGCGTGTGCTCGCGGGTCACGGCCAGAAGCGGCAGCGACGCCCAGCGGAACATGAAGACGTCATCCACGTAGGCGATGTCGGCCACGCGGACCCAGCCCCCGGCGTTGCGCGCTTCGACCAAGGCCCAGGCCCCGTCGGCGGAGAGGTGCGTAACCACAAGCGGCGTGCCCGCCCAGACCCCGGAATTCTGCCAGTAGTCAAAGGGGAAGCCCTCGCCCGGCCGGGTGGGCTTGAGGAAGCCGGGCCGGATGGTGGGCAGCACGCGCAGCGCGGTGTTGGCCGTGGCGATGGCCGGACGCACCAGGGAGGGATAGGCCCAGGCCTGGCACAGGGCCTCCATCTCAGCCTTGAAGCCCGGCCCCAGGGGGCGCAGGTTCTCGCCGAAATGACCGTTGGCCGAGAGCTTGCCCAGGCCCCACAGGGCGTTGGCCGGGCCAAAGGTGGCGTTGGCCTGGCTCCAGGGGGCGAAGTGCGCAGCGCGGAAGCGCTCCAGGAACCCGGCCTGGGCCTGGGGCGTCAGCAGCGGCGCGTCGAGATCGGCCGTGGCAGCGGACTGGGCCAGCAGGGCCGTGACGTCCTGGGGGATGTCGCGCAGGTCCTGGGGCTCGGCCTCGGGCCTCGCGACCACGGCAACAGGCGGGCGCACCGGGGCCTGGGGCCGGGGCATGGGCGCACAGCCGCCCATCCCCAAGATCAGGGCCAAGGCCAGGGCCAGCAGCATTCCCGCCGGAAGCGCCCGCCGCGCCCGTCCTGGAACCGGAATCCGCGCCCCGGCTGCGAACCGCTGCCGCACTTACTTGCCCTTGACCGGGACCGTGAGCGCTTCCTTGAGCATGACCGCGCCCGGGGCCTCGACCTTGTGCTCCAGCACGATCTGCCGGGGGGTGTAGATCTGGCCGTAATAGGCCTTGTTCAGACCGTCGCGCTCGTGGATCACCCCGCCCTCCAGGGACAGGCCCGCGAACAGGCCGCCCACGTCGGCGAAATAGTACACGTCCTTGA
>MGTN01000026.1:4085-4981 GCA_001799475.1 Desulfovibrionales bacterium GWA2_65_9
TCGGCAGCACCAGCACGCCCTTGGCGTTCTTCAGGTAGACCTCGATGTGCTTGAACTTGGGGTCTTGGCGCATGCCGCGCACCACCAGGGCGGCCTTGTCCACCAGACCCTGCTCGTAGTGCGCATTCTCAGGAGGGGGGGCGTTGTGCGCGCCGTAGCAGCCGGTCAACAGTGCCGCAAGGGTGAGGACCACGAAAACCATTCTGCGCATGAAGGACTCCTTGTGCCTGAAGGGTGCCGCGCCGCAGTTGGCGGGCCGTGAAGCTGGAAGATACACCAGGGCCGTGCCGGAGCGCAACAGCCAGAAGGTGGGCTTGGCAGGGGGGAGCCTAGGGTCTGTTTCCAACTGATGGATTTTGTTCCCTGGCAAGGAGAGAGTCCATTTGGGGGCCAGGGGGGTGTACTCATGCGGTACAGCCCTGGACCAAAATCGGCTCGCTCTGATGCCCAGGCAGCGCCCAGGGGGCAAAAGACGCTTTTAGAAACAGGCCCTAGCCGGTGAGCTGGGCCAGGCGTTCCTTGATCTCCTCGTCGAAGAGCCAGGCCCCCAGTGCCAGCAGAAGCCCTGCGCCGAAGACCAGCTTCACCGCCAGCAGATTGCCGTCGATGGCCGCGCCGGTAAAGGTCAGTACCATCAGGCCCGGCAGCCGCCCGAGGGTGTTGACCAGCAAAAGCTTCCAGACCGGGAAGCGCGTCAGCCCGGCCATGAAGCAGATGCTGTCCTTGGGCATGCCCGGCAGCAGGAAGAGCATGAAGAAATTGCCCAGGCCGCCCCGGTGCATGGCCGCGTCGAAGCGTTCCTGGATGCGCCGGGGCACGAAGGGCCGCATGACCTGCTCGCCAAAGAAGCGCGTCAGCAGCATGGCCGTGAGCGAACCGATGGCGTTGCCCGCGAC
>MGTN01000026.1:5030-13133 GCA_001799475.1 Desulfovibrionales bacterium GWA2_65_9
CCGACCAACTGGCCGGGGATGGGCGCCACCACCACCTGCAGAAACTGCACGCCCAGAAACATCCAGACCGCCACCGTGCCCCAGCCGTCGAACCAGGCCTTGATGGCCAGCCGCTGGGCCGTGAAGTCGTCGTGCGCCAGCTCGGCCACGAAGTCCACAAAGGGCCGGGGCAGGTAGGGCCGCGCCAGCCAGGCCGCCAGGGCCAGCAGCCCGGTGACCACCAGCGCGCCAAGCAGCACGGGCAGCACGGCGGAGAGGCGTTGCAGCTTGTGTTGGAGTCGTGACGAGAGGTGCACCATAATGTATGGCAACTATGCCCGTCCCCAAGCCCTGTGGCAAGAGCAAGCGCGCCCGGAAAACCGCTTTAGCGCCAGGGGAACTTTTGCCTTTTGAATACAAGCAGCATCGCCTGAGGCCGGACGTTCGGCTGCAAGCCCGTCACGTACTCCGATCTTCCAAAGTTGGGATACGCTGTCTCATGCTCCAGGGAGGACGAAACGAGTTCCCAGCCCTGAGCGCCCAGCTTGGCCATATGCTCAGACTCCAAGCGGATGGTGGTGAAGGCAAATGCGCCCTTGTCCACCCTTTCGGCTTCTTTTTCGGGAAACAGCTTGAGCGACGTGTACTCCCATTTGGGAAATAGAATGGCATAGGCACAAAGAAGCACAACAAGCGATAGCGCCGCAAGGGCCAGAGTTCGCGCACCTTCTGAGCTGGTCACTTTCCCGATTTCCATTGTGCTGCTCCTTGTTGCAGGCTGTTCGCGCGGTCGCACCTCAGAAATTCCCGCGCAGGTTGGACAGTCGGCAAAGGATTTCCAAAGCAGGGCAGTTCGGATATATGAAAAGCGCGCCCGCGCGAAACAAGGGAGAGAGTTTAATGCCCGACTTCGTCCACCTGCATTGCCACAGTGAATATAGCTTGCTCGACGGCGCCATCCGCGTCAAGGATCTCTGCACCAGGGCCAAGGACCTCGGCATGCCCGCCGTGGCCCTGACCGACCACGGCAACATGCACGGGGCGCTGGTCTTCCGCCAGACGGCCCTGGACATCGGCATCAAGCCCATCATCGGCTGCGAGGTCTACGTGGCGCCGGGCGCGCGCACCGACAAGAAGGCCACCAGTTCGCGCACGGCGGCCTACCATCTGGTGCTCCTGGCCCAGAACCGCACGGGCTACCAGAACCTCATCAAGCTCGTCACCGCAGGCTACCTGGAAGGCTTCCACTACAAGCCCCGCGTGGACAAGGAGATCCTGGCCCTCTATTCCGAGGGCCTCATCGCCTTGTCGGCCTGCCTGGGCGGCGAGGTCAACCGCACCCTGCTCGGCCAGGGCCTGGACTCCGGCATCGCCATGGCCAGGGAGTACGCGGCCATCTTCCCGGGCCGCTTCTACCTGGAACTCCAGGAGAACGGCATCCCGGACCAGACCCGGGCCAACGAGATGCTCTTGCAGGTCGCCAAGGAGACCGGACTGCCCCTGGTCGCCACCAACGACTGCCACTACCTGACCAAGGACGACTCCGAGGCCCACGACATCCTGCTCTGCATCGGCACCCAGCGCACGGTTCTGGATAAGGACCGCATGCGCATGGGCACCACGGACCTCTACTTCAAGTCCATGGAGGAGATGGAGGCGGCCTTTGCCTACTGCCCGGAGGCCATCAGCAACACGGTCAAGATCGCCGAGCAGTGTAATGTCGAGCTGGAGCTCGGCCAGTCGCACTTCCCGGTCTACGATTTGCCGGAGGGCGTGAGCATCGACGAGGAGTTCGAGCGCCTGGCCCGCGAGGGCCTGACCAGGCGCCTGGCCCAGATCACCTACGCGGTGGACGCGAAGGCCTACTGGGACCGCCTGGAGTACGAGCTGAAGGTCATCAAGGGCATGGGCTTTCCGGCCTATTTCCTCATCGTGCAGGACTTCATCAACTGGGCCAAGCGCAACCGCATCCCCGTGGGTCCGGGGCGCGGCTCGGCCGCAGGCTCACTTGTGGCCTGGGCGCTCAAGATCACCAACATCGACCCCCTGCCCTATGACCTCTTGTTCGAGCGCTTCCTGAACACCGAGCGCGTCAGCCTGCCGGATATCGACGTGGACTTCTGCGAACGCCGCCGCCTGGAGGTGGTGCGCTACGTGGCCGAGAAGTACGGCCAGGACCGCGTGGCCCAGATCACCACCTTTGGCACCATGAAGGCCAAGGCCGCCGTGCGCGACGTGGGCCGGGCCCTGGGCATGAGCTTCGCCGAGACCGACCGCATCGCCAAGCTCATCCCCGACGAGATGAAGATGACCCTGGCCAAGGCGCTGGAGAAGGAACCCGAGCTCATGGCCATGGTCGTGGGCAACCCCCAGGTGGAGAAGCTCATCGACATCTCCAAGCGCCTGGAGGGCCTGTCGCGCCACGCCTCGACCCACGCCGCGGGCATCGTCATCTCCGACCGGCCCATGCTCGACTACCTGCCGCTGTACAAGGGGAAAGAGGGCGAAATCGTCACCCAGTACGACATGAAGCGGGTGGAGAAGGTCGGCCTGATCAAGTTCGACTTTCTGGGCCTGCGCACCATGACCGTGGTCGAGGACGCGCTGGACATCATCCGCGGCCAGGGCAAAGAGGCCCCGGACCTGGACCGCCTGGAGCTGACCGACCCCAAGACCTACGAGATCTTCTGCTCCGGCGACACCGACGGCATCTTCCAGGTGGAATCGAGCGGCATGCGCAAATACCTGCGGATGCTCAAGCCCACCTGCTTCGAGGACATCATCGCCATGCTCGCGCTGTACCGCCCAGGCCCGCTGGGTTCGGGCATGGTCGACGAGTTCATCAAGCGCAAGCACGGCCAGATCAAGGTCAGCTACCCGCACCCGTCGCTCGAGGAGACACTGAAGCCCACCTATGGGGTCATCGTCTACCAGGAACAGGTCATGAGCACGGCCCGGGTCGTGGGCAACTACTCGCTGGGCGAGGGCGACCTCTTGCGCCGGGCCATGGGCAAGAAGAAGCCCGAGGAGATGGCCAAACAGCGCCAGCGCTTCATGGAAGGCGCGCGCGAGAACAAGATCGCCGAGTCCACCTCGGCGGAAATCTTCGACCTCATGGAGAAATTCGCCGAGTACGGCTTCAACAAGTCGCACTCCGCGGCCTACGCGCTGATCTCCTACTATACGGCCTTCCTCAAGGCCCACTTCCCCAGCGAGTTCATGGCCGCGCTCATCAGCTCGGAATTGAGCAACACCGACAAGGTCTTCAAGTACATCAACGCCTGCCGCGAGATGGGCATCAAGGTCGTGCCGCCGGACGTGAACCTGTCTTTGGCCCGCTTCTCGGTCCAGGACGAGCAGGTCATCTTCGGCATGGCCGGGGTCAAGGGCGTGGGCGAGGACGCCGTGGACGACATCGTCAGCGAGCGCGTGGCCAACGGCCCGTTCCTGGACATCTACGACCTCTGCGAGCGCGTGAACCTGCGCAAGATCACCAAGCGCACGCTGGAATCGCTCATCAAGGCCGGCGCGCTGGACAGCCTGGGCAAGACCCGCGCCGGGCACATGGCCCTGCTGGAGCGCGCCGTGGCCCTGGGCCAGAAAAAGGCCAAGGAAAAGGCCCAGGGCATGATCAACATGCTGGACCTGCTGAACACCGGGTCCAAGGGCGACGCCAAAACCTCCGATGCCCGGCCCGGCTCCGCCCTGGAGGACGCCCTGCCCGAGTGGGGCGACGAGGAGAAGATGCGCCTGGAAAAGGAGGCGCTCGGCTTCTTTCTGTCCTGCCACCCGCTGTTGCGCTATCGCCACGAGCTGCGCCGCCTGGGGCTCGTGCCCCTGGACGAGCTGAAGGAGCTGGCCGGCGGGCACCTGGTGCGCGTGGCGGGCATCGTCACCAACGTGCGCGAATACATCAACAAGAAGGGCGACAAGATGGCCTTCCTGCAACTGGAGGACCTGACCGGCACGGGCGAGTGCACGCTCTTCGCCGACACCTATGCCCTGTGCAAGGAACTGGTGAACAACGACCAGCCCCTGGTCTTCGAGGGCAAGGTGGACGCGCGCAGCCGCCCCGGCGAGGACGAAGGCCCGCGCGAGTCCAAGATGCTGGCCGAAAAGGTGGTGCTCTTGACCGACGCCGCAGCCGCGAGCTTTGAGCCGGTGCGCATCCCCGCGCGCGAGGAGCACTGCGAGCCGGAGCGCCTGGAGGCGCTGAAGGCCGTGCTGGCCGGCCATCCCGGCCCGGTGCCGGTGCTCATGGACCTGCACCTGGCCGAGGCCGTGTGCACCATGAAGCTGGGCGACCGCTTCCAGGTCTGCCCCACCCCGGAACTCTGGGCCGAGGTGGAGAAGTGGCAGAAGGCGGAGTAGGAGGGAAGACAGATGAGGACTCTGGCGATCTAAGGCTTTCTTGACGACAACAGCGCCAACACGATAGCGTAGCGCATATTGCTGAGCTTCCAAATTATGGAGATAACATCATGACTGAAAAGCCTTGGAGTGAAGCTTTACAGCATCTGAAAAATGGCTTTCATCAAAAAGCCATTGAACTTGCCACACCGCTTGCTCGGAAAAAGAGCGGAGGCGCGATGTATGTCCTAGGATGCGCGCTGTTAAAGACTAATGGATCTGTTGATGATATGGACGGTTGGTCGTGGATACATGATGCTGAAAAGTGCGGCTCATATCCGGCAGGGGTAATGCTCGCGCGGAAACTCCTAGACAATTTCAATAACAATATACGCGGCGACATTCGTATAAGATTCTTCAACTATCTAGAGGCAGGCTTAGATGCGAAATTCCCGCCATCCTGCTATTACATGGCGCTATTGCTAGCCGGAGAAGGTGACATTGAAGAAGCGTTCCATCTGTTCAAGAACGCTGCGGAAAAGAAGTATCCTCCGGCCCAGTACGAACTCGCCCAGATGTACTGGTACGGCAACGATTATGTTAAACAAAGCTACCAACGCGCGCTGGTTTGGGGGATTGGGGCGCTTGCGAACGGCATGCAAGATGCCTCCTGGATTGTCGAGGATTGTCAAGAACGCCTCTCTTGGCAGGAGGTGCGCAAAGCCCAAGAGGCCGCCGAGTCAAAAATTCGCGACGTTTAATCTAAGACTCAAGCCTGGAGCGCTCGTTGACAATGCGTGGGTCAGTAACTCTTACATGGCACACCAAAGGACAGGACAAAACAAGGAGTTATCCACCATGATCACAATCACCGTTGTCTATCCGTCCGGAAAACCGGTTCAGGGTTCTCGCGTCTGCTTGGGGTTCTCGATGGGTTTTACTGAAGAAATCTTGACCGACGAGTACGGCGAGGCCACATTCGGCGGCGTCGAATCCGGACGCACCGGATCCGTGTATATCGATGGCCAGGAAGTTTTTTCAGACCGTCCGATACCGTCATCCAAAACGTTCGAGCTTTAAATATGTGGCTCCATGCTGCATCGCCCACGGTATACGCACACGAAAAACAGTCATCAGAGGGCCACACATAGATTGAGAATCACTGAGTTATTTGCCCCGGCCCTCTTGCTGCACGCCCTGCGCACGGCCCTGGCCGCCACGCTCACGGCGGGGCTGACGCGGCTCTTCAATCTGGAGCAGGGGTACTGGGCCGTGTTCTCGGCCATCCTGGTCATGCAGGCCGATTTCGGCAGCTCCATCCAGGCCAGCTGGTCGCGGCTGCTCGGCACCGCAGCGGGCGCGGCCCTGGGCGCGCTGGCCGCAACCCTGGCCGAGATGCTGCTCGGACCGGGCGTAAGCGCCCTGACCCTGGCCATGTTCGCGGCCATCTTCCTCTGCGCCGTCCTGGCCGGGCAGAGCGAGAACTTCCGCCTGGCCGGGGTCACGGCGGCCATCGTCATCTGCCTGCACGAGGCCGGGGGCAACGCCTTCACCCTTGGGGCCAGCCGGTTCCTGGAGGTGGGCTTAGGGATCGTGGTGGCGCTCTGCGTGTCCCTGGCCTGGCCGTCGCGGGCGCGGGTGCTCCTGCGCTTCGGCGCGGCCAAGGGCCTGGAGGGCCTGGAGGGCCTGGCCGGGTTCCTGGCCGCGCTCATGGACAGCCGCATGTCCGGCCAGTACGACCGCCAGCGCGTCTTCCACCAGAAGGACCTGGCCCTGCGCCTGTCGCTCAAAAACCGCCAGCTCCTGGCGGCGGCCCGGCGCGAGCCCGGCCCCTCGGGCGAGGCCGAAACCCTGGCCGACCTGCTGCAGACCCTGGAGCGCATGGCCGAGCACATGCTGGGCATGGACCACGCCATCGAGAACGCGCCGCCCGAGGGCTTCCACCGCCACCTGCCGGGCGAGCTGTCCGAGCTGGGCGCCAGCGTCCAGGCGGTCCTGCTGGTTCTTTCCAACGCCGCAGCCGAACCCCGGTCGTCCAGAACACCCAGGACGCCCCGGACAAACGCCGCCCTGACCGGAGCCCTGGCCCGGCTGGACAGCGCCCTGGCCGCCACGGGCGAGAAGCTGCTGGAACTGCGCGGGGAGCGGGTCATCGCCGGCTACGACCTGGACGAGGTCATGCACTTCTATTCATTCTACCACTCCTTACGCGAAACCGCGCAGGAGGCTTTGGCTTTGGCGGCGCGGCTGGGGGGCTGAGGCCTGCGGCCCAGCACACGACAACAAAACACGCGGCAACAAAAAAGGGGGCCCAAGGGCCCCCTTCGCTTTTGCTGTTCGCGCCGCTCGTTAGGACTCGATCACCGGGCAGTCGCACAAGGCCCGGTCGATGTCGCTCTGGGGCAGGTCGAAGTTGGTCAAATCGCCGCGCAGGAAGGCGTCGTACGAGCCCAGGTCGAGCATGCCGTGGCCGGAGTACAGGAAGACCACCGTGGAGCCGGGCTTGGCCGTCTTGGCCACGTCGATGGCGCTCCTGATGGCGTGGCTGGTTTCCGGCGCGGGCAGGAAGCCCTCGGTCTTGAGGAACAGCTGGGCCGCCTCGAAGCATTCCTTCTGGTAGTAGGCGCGGGCATCGACCAACCCCTCGGCCATGAGGTTGCAGACGATGGGCGCGTCGCCGTGGTAGCGCAGGCCGCCCGCGTGGATGGGCGCAGGCATGAAGGCGTGGCCGAGGGTGTGCATCTTCATCAGCGGGGTCAGCCGGGCCATGTCGCCGTAGTCGTAGCGGTAGGCCCCGCGCGTCAGCGTCGGGCAGGCCTTGGGCTCGGCGGCCACAAAGGTGATGTTCTCGCCCGAAAGCTTGCGCGGCAGGAACGGCAGCACCAGGCCGCCGAAGTTCGACCCGCCGCCCACGCAGGCCACCAGATAGTCCGGCTTCTCGCCGATCATCTTGAGCTGCTGCTCGGTCTCCAGGCCCACGATGCTCTGGTGCAGCAGCACGTGGTTCAGCACGCTGCCGAGCGTGTAGTTGGTGTCCTGGTGGGTGGCGGCGTCCTCCACGGCCTCGGAGATGGCCAGGCCCAGGCTGCCCTTGCAGTTCGGGTCCTTGGCCAACATGGCGCGGCCGGTGTTGGTCTGCTCCGAGGGCGAGGCGAAGATCTCGCCGCCGTAGGCGTTGATGAGAATCTTGCGGTAGGGCTTCTGCTCGTAGCTGACCTTGACCATGTACACGGTGCAGATCATGTCGAACTGGCTGCAGGCAAAGCTGAGCGCCGTGCCCCACTGGCCCGCGCCGGTCTCGGTGGACAGGCGGCGCACGCCCTCACGCTTGTTGTAGTACACCTGCGGGATGGAGGTGTTGGGCTTGTGCGACCCGGCGGGCGACACGGACTCGTTCTTATAATAGATGCGGCACTTGGAGCCGATGGCCTCTTCCAGGCGCTTGGCGCGCACCAGGGGCGTGGGCCGGTACAGGCGGTACACGTCGAGCACGGGCTCGGGGATGGAGATCCAGCGCTCCGGGCTCATCTCCTGCTCAATGAGGGCCTTGGCGAAGATGGGCTCCAGGGACTCCGGGGTCAGGGGCTGCTTGGTGACCGGGTCCAGCGGCGGAGCCAGCGGGGTCGGCAGGTCGGGCAGGGCATTGTACCACTGTTTGGGCATCTCGGACTGGGGCAGGTTGATTCTGGTTTCCACGGCGTGTCTCCTTCTTATGCTGGACGGGCGCAGGCGCCTGGTCCTGAATTTCCGGTGTGCGCCCTGGCGCAAACGGCA
>MGTN01000026.1:13143-13261 GCA_001799475.1 Desulfovibrionales bacterium GWA2_65_9
GCCGCTAGCGCCTCTGGGGAGCGCTGCTCCGACAGGTCCTCAGCGCGCGCTGAACCACCAATTGCGCCAGCCCAGGCCAGACGCACGGGAGCAATCCTTACTTTTGGATTGTGAGTGC
>MGTN01000026.1:13271-13413 GCA_001799475.1 Desulfovibrionales bacterium GWA2_65_9
GTTGGGCATTTGTCAAGGCGGGCATTCACTCGCCTCTGCACGTGGCCCTTGCCTCCGGGCAGAACCCCGGCTATCAGGGGTGACGCGACGGCTGGCTCCAAGGGGCGATAACGCGCGAATTTTATTCGGGAGGCATTCACGG
>MGTN01000027.1 GCA_001799475.1 Desulfovibrionales bacterium GWA2_65_9
GAGGTCAATGACGCCTTTGTGGAGCTGACAGGCTATTCCCGCGAGGAGATCATCGGCAAGAACGCGACACAGCTTGGCCTGTGGACCGATCTGGCCCATCGCAACGAGATGCGTGATCTGATGGCCGCGCACGGGGCCGTCCACAACTATGCCCTGACCGTGCAGCGCAAGGACGGAACCCAGCGGCACTGCCTGCTTTCCGGGCGGCGGCTGACCATCGGCGGGCGCGAGCTGCTCTATTCCTCCACCAAGGACATCACCGAACTGCGCGCCGCCGAACAGGCGCGCCGGGCCGGGGAAAACCGTTTGCGGATGCTGGTGGAGACCGCCTCCGAGGGCGTCTGGATCGTGGGCGCGGACGGGTTGGTCTCCTTTGTCAACGCGCGCATGTGCCAGCTCTTGGGAGTGCCGCAGGAGATGATCCTGGGCCGCAATCCGGCGGAATTCGGCATCCCGTCGACTCTGAACCCCGTGTGCCCCCTGCCCGAGGATGGTCGCAGGCCACCGCGCGATGTGCAGCTGACCCGGCCGGACGGCACGCAGTGCTGGGTCATCATGAATGGCACGCCGCTTCTGGCCGACGACGGAGCCTGCATCGGCGCCGTTGGCCTGTTCACGGACATCTCCGAGCGCAAGCAGATGGAGCAGGAGCTCGTCCAGGCCTGCACCCGCGCCGAGGCCGCCGACAAAGCCAAGAGCGAGTTTCTGGCCAACATGAGCCACGAGATCCGCACGCCCCTGAACGGCATGCTCGGCATGCTCCAGCTCATGCAGGCCGACAGCGCTGACACGGAACAGAGCAGCTACGTTAAAATGGCCGTGAACGCCGGCCACAGGCTGCTTTCCCTGCTCACCGACGTGCTCGACTTCTCCAAGATGAACAGCGGGCAGGTCCAGCTTCGGGTCGAGCCCTTCAGCATGTCCAGGCTCTTCGACTCCGTGGCGGCAATCTTCCACGTGGCTTGCGCGGCCAAAAAGTTGCAACTGTCCTTTCTGGTGCACCCGGACGTGCCCGAAACGCTTCTTGGCGATGAGGCGCGCCTAAGGCAGATCCTCTTCAACCTCGTGGGCAACGCGGTCAAGTTCACCAATTCCGGCCAGGTGCGTGTCGAGGCCTGGGCCAGGCCCAGCGAGAAGTTCGGGCCAGGCAAGGTGCGGCTGTACCTGACCGTGGCGGACACCGGCATCGGCATCCCGGATGACAAGATCAGCCATGTGTTCCACCGGTTCACCCAGGGCGACGGCACCTTCACGCGCGAGTACGAGGGCGCTGGCCTGGGCCTGGCCATCGTGAAGCGCATCGTAACCCTCATGCAGGGCGGCATCTCCGTGGACAGCGAGGTGGGCCGAGGGACGACCATGAACCTGCACGTGCTCCTTGATACTCCGCAGGCTTCGGCCCAGGCGCAGCCAGCCGGCGTCAAGGACGTGTCGGCCGAGACGGCGCGGCCCCTGCGCATCCTCCTGGCCGAGGACGACGCCACCAGCCAGCTGGCCATGCGGGTCATGCTGAAGCGCTTGGGGCATGAGGTGGTCGTGGTGGAGACGGGGAGCATGGCCGTGGAGGCCCTCAAGGCTGGCGACTTCGACTGCATCCTCATGGACATCCAGATGCCGGAGATGGACGGGGTGCAGGCCACGAAGCTTATCCGCACCTTGCCGGAGCTTACGCACAAGGCGCACATCCCCATCTTTGCGCTCACGGCCTACTCAATGAGCGGGGACCGCGAGAGGTTCATGGCCGCCGGCCTGGACGGGCACATGCCCAAGCCGGTGTCGCTGGCGGAGCTTGAGCGCATTCTGCGCCAGGTGGGCGGCCAAGCGGACCGCAGGAGCTAGCTGTTCTTCTGCCTGTGCGCCTGGGCGTACTGGGCCGGGCTGAGCCCGACTGCGCGTGCGAAGTGCCGGGTCATGTGGGCCTGGTCGCAGAAGCCGGACTGAAGCGCCGCCTCAATGAGGCTGGCCCCGCCGCGCAACAGCTCCTTGGCCCGGCGCAGGCGCAGGTGCGTCTGGAAGGCGTGGGGCGGCAGGCCGATGACGCGGGTGAAGGCCCGGTGCAGGGCGAACATGCCCACCCCGCAGGCTGCGGCCAGCCCGGCCAGGTCCACACCGGCCTCAAGGTTTTCCTCGATCAGCCGCCGCGCCTGGCCGACCACCTTTGAAACCTTGGCCATCTCGGACACCTTGGCCGTCCCGGTCAGGCCCGCGTCCTGCGGTTCCTGGCGAGACGGGGCGCAGCAGTGCCCGGCCAGGCGCTCAAGGCATTCCGCCAGGAGCGACTGCCGCTCCAGGAGGCCCGTTGGCGCGCTCAGGGCCTCGGCCAAGCGGACCAAAGCCTTGGCCAGGGCCGGGTCGTCCAGGCGCGGCGAGGCCTGGCGCCAGCTCGACAGTTCGGGCGGCAGGACCTCGGCGGTGATGCTCAGGGCCAGGTAGGAGCAGGCGGGGGTGTGCGGGCTTGATTCGGCGTCGGACTTGTCGTCGGATTCGTCGTTGAACTTGTCGTCGGAAGGGGCCTGCCCCTGGGGGGCTGAACCGGCGTCTGGTCTGGCTTTGCCGACGGGCTTGCTGCCCGGTTTGTCGTCGGAGTTGTCGTTGAACTTGGCGTTGGCTTTGGCGTCGGAATTGGCGTCGGGTTCGACTGGCGAGCAGGCGTGGGCCTGGCCCGGTGCGAGGACGAAGACCGCGCCCTGGGGCACCAGGGTCGGCTTGCCAGCTGTCTCGATGCGCCGCGTCCCGGCCGTGACCACGCCCAGGACCAGGGAGTCGTGGGCGTGGCGCGGTTGGCTGGCGTGCGAGGAACTGGCCAGGGCCAGGGTCACGCCGGGCAGTTCGGCCGGGCAGACGAGCCGGATGTTCCGGCCAGGAAACCGCCTAGAGCAGTGCGGGCGCGAATTTGGCAAGGATGTAGAGTGCTTCTCCATCGTGCCCGTCTTGTTTGGCATTGGCCCGCACGCTGTGCGCCACGCCCGCCGGGATGAGCCCGCAGACGCCGGGCTGGTAGATGGCCTCGCGGCCGTCCAGGGTGCACACGCCCGAGCCCTGCACCACCTCGTGCAGTTCCAGGCTGCCGTCGTGGGTGTGGGACGAAAGCTCGGCCCCGGCGTCGATGCGCACCAGATGCGCGCTCAAGGCTCCGTCCGTGTCCGCTGCTGTGAGGAGGTGCCTGAGGGCCACTCCGGCAAAGCGCGGGTGCGGGTTCCAGGGCCGGGTGGAAAGATCGCTGTCGCCGTCGGGCCGTGCCAAGCGGCCGGCCCCCACAAATCTGCTCGTGTCTGCGTTCATCGCTGTTCTCCTTGGGTTCAGGCGGGTTTGTGCCGCCTGATTGCCAGGGAGAGGCGCGTCTTGTCTTGGACGTTCTTGCAGAACCCAGCGTGCAGGGGCTAGGCGGCGGTGTGCTCCTTGTAGGCCTGCACCGTATTCTTCAGCAGCATGGCGATGGTCATGGGGCCGATGCCGCCGGGCACGGGCGTCATGGCGCTGGCCGTGGCGCAGAGATACTCGAAGTCGCAGTCGCCCACCAGGCCGTCCTCCACGCGGTTGATGCCCACATCCACCACAACGGCCCCGGGCTTGACCATGTCGCAGGTGACGAACTTGGGCTTGCCGATGGCCGCGAACACGAAGTCCGCGCGTCGGCACTGCTCGGGCAGGTCCGGAGTGCGCGAGTGGCACAGCGTCACCGTGGCGTCGCCGAAGCGGCCCGGCTGGGAGAGCATGATGGACAGCGGGCGGCCCACGATGTTGCTGCGGCCCACCACCACGGCGTGCTTGCCCTGGGTGGGCAGGTCGTAGCGCCGCAAGAGCTCGATGACCCCGGCCGGGGTGCACGGCGCAAAACCCGGCAGGCCCTGGGCCAGCCTGCCCATGTTCTGCGGGTGGAAGCCGTCCACGTCCTTGTCCGGGGCGATGCGCTCAAGCAAGGCGCGGCTGTCGAGGCCGCCCGGCACCGGCAGTTGCAGCAGGATGCCGTCCACGAGCACGTCGGCGTTGAGTTGCGCGACGAGGGCCTCGAGCTCGGCCTGGGTGGTGCTGGCGGGAAGCATGTGCGGGAACGAGGCGATGCCGACCTCGGCGCAGGCGCGTTCCTTGTTGCGCACGTAGACCTGAGAGGCCGGGTCCTGGCCCACCAGGATAACGGCCAAGCCTGGCGCGCGGCCTTGTGCTGCGGCGATTTCCGCCACCTCGACCTTGAGCTCCGTGCGGATGGACTGGGCGGTGGCTTTGCCGTCGAGCAGGATCATTGGGCCTCCTTGATTGCGTAGGGGGAATGCCGGACGCACGCAAGCGCCCGCGAGGCGGCAATCTAGGGCAAACCGGGGCCGTTGTCGAGGCGCGGGCAGGCTGCCTTTTCAGAAGGGCGGCAAAGCCGTCTATGCGATGAGCGGCATAGCCACCTATGCGAAGGGCGGCAAAGCTGTCATGTCAGAAGAGCGGCCACGCCGCTTGGTCAGCGGATGGTGACCTCCACGCGGCGGTTCTTGGGCTCGTGCGGGTTTTGGCTTTCGACCAGCGGGTTGGCCGAGCCGTGGGAGGTGACCTCAAAGGCCTCGGACGGCAGGCCGTCCTTGACCAGGATCTTGCGCACGGCCTCGGCCCGCCTGCGCGAAAGGTCGATGTTGTAGGCTTCGTCTCCGGCCTTGCTGGCGTGGCCGACCACGGCGATGTCGAGGGACTGGCGCTCCTTGGCCGTGCCCCGCACCTTGGGCAACAGGTCCTTGGACTCCGGCGTGAGCTGCACGCCGTCGCTCATGAAGTACAGGATGTAGCGCACCGGCTTGGTCGGCATGGCGCGCAGGGCCGGGCCAAAGAGTTGTTCCTGCTCCGTTGCGGAGAGGATCTCCGGCGGGCTGGGCGCGGCCTTTGGGGCAACGCGCGTGGCTGTGCCGGCCTGGGTCAGGGTTTGGCTGCCCTGCTCGTTGGAAACGACCACGGAGCCCACATGCCCGTCCGGGTCGGGCAGCAGCAGCACCACGTTTTTGTTCTTGCCGCAGGCGCTGAGCATCAGGACGGACAGCAGCACCACCACCACGAGGGAAATGAGACGGGCGGCGCGCATCTCAGTGTCCTCCTGGTGTTTCGGGAGTGTCTTCAACATTCACCAGGAAGTGCGTGCCCCGGATGCCGATGGTGGCCGTGGGGGTCAGGACCTGCACGGCGTCCGGCGAGAGCTTGGCGATCTCCCCGGTGATGCAGGCGGCGGAGCCCTTGCCCACACGCAGGATTGAGGCCAGAGCGCCCTTTTCCGGCGCGAACAGGAAGCGCTCCACCACGAGTCTGCTTCCCGGTCCCATCGACACGGTGGAGTTGTCGCGCATGATGAGCCCCAGGCTGCCAGCCGCATCCGTGGTCAGCACGTCTTTTTCGAAAATGCGCTCGCCGGGTTTCAGGGGCGCGGGCGCGGCCCCAACGCGGGCCACCTGGGCCTGGCCGGTGATGGATTTCACACTCCCGGCAATATTGTCGGCTTCAGCGGCCAGCGCAGAAGCAGCGGGAACGGACAAGAAGGCTGTCAGGGCAAGGACGCCGAGGATGGTACGCAGGGGGTGTTGGGGCATGGCTCTTCCTCCATGTTCCAACACCTACGTAATCGATCGGGCCCTGTCAACGCAGGGCGTCAACGTCTGAAAAGGTCCTCAGGGCAGGGCGGCGCCGAGCCACCAGCGCAGGAACTGCGGTCCGGCCAGGAGAAAGGCCACGGCCCCGGCACAGAGGAATGGGCCAAAGGGCAGGGCCGTGCGCAGGCCGTCGTCGCTCCCCTGCTGTGCTGAGCGTCTGGCGGCAACGAGCCCCACGGGCAGGGCCAGCACCGCCCCGGCGAAGAGCGTCAGCGGCACGGCGAGCGGGCCGAGCAGCGCGCCCACCAGGAGCATGAGCTTGGCGTCGCCCAGGCCCAGGCCGTCCTCGCCCCGGATGCGGCGGTAGGTCCAGGCCAGGAGCCACAGCCCGCCGCCGCCCGCCAGCGCACCCCAAAGCGCCGCCCGCCAGCCGATGCCCAGGGTGTGCGCGCGCGGCAAAAGCGTGGAGGCGAGCAGGGCCAGAGCCGCGCCCGGCAGGGTCAGCACATCGGGCAAAAGGAAGGTCTCCAGGTCGATGAGCGAGAGCACCAGGAGCAGCGTGCCGAAGCCCACGGCCACGAGCCAGTGCCAGGTCGGGCCGAACACGGAGGCTGCGGCCAGGGCGAAGCCCGCGCTGGCGAGCTCGGTGAGCGGGTAGCGCAGCGGAATTTTTGCTTCGCAGAAGCGGCAGCGCCCGCCCTGGAGCAGATAGCCCAGGAGCGGGATGTTCTCGCGCCAGGACAGGGTGTGGCCGCAGGCCGGGCAAAAGGACCGCGCCGGGCTGGTCACGCTGCCGCCCAAAGCCAGGCGGTAGGCGGCGCAGCTGGCGAAGCTGCCGAGGACCAGGCCGAGCACGGCGGCCAGGATCTGGAACAGGATGAAATCCACAGAGTTTGATCTCCCTTACAACCACGGTCTACGCTTGAAGATCAGGGCAAACTGCTGCATGATGCCGCAAGCCGTGCGACCTGCGCCGTTTTCGCTGCCTCTGGGCGGAGCTACCGCATTTCTCCCGGCCCCACAAGCGCCCCCACGTGAGGAGAACCGACCCATGATCCAATCCGCCCGCTTCATCCCGGACATGAGCGCCGATGAACTCGCCGCTGCCCAGCAGGATGGCCTGAAATGGACCGTGCACCACGCCTACCAGGGCAGCCCCTTCTACAAGCGCCGCCTGAACGAGGCGGGCATCCATCCCGGTGACATCAAGCACCTGTCCGACCTGACCAAGCTGCCCTTTACCACGGCCTACGACCTGCAGGCCGAATATCCCCTGCCGCTGCTCAGCGTGCCGGAGGAGCAGGTGGTGCGCATCCACGGCTCCAGCGGGACCACGGGCAAGCGGAAAATCCTCAGCTACACGCAAAAGGACATCGACGACTGGGCCAACATGTTCGCCCGCTGCTACGAGCTGGCGGGCCTGACCCCGCTCGACCGCGTGCAGATTTGTGTCGGGTATGGCCTGTGGACCGCCGGAGTCGGCTTCCAGCTCGGCTGCGAGCGCTTCGGGGCCATGGCCCTGCCCGTGGGACCGGGCATGCTCGACATCCAGCTGCAGATGCTCACCGACCTGGGCTCCACCTGCCTGTGCTCCACGGCGAGCATGGCGCTGCTCCTGGGCGAGGAAGTGGAGAAGCAGAACCTGCGCGACAAGATCAAGCTCAAACGTGCCATCTTCGGGGCCGAGGCGCACACCCTGCGCATGCGCCAGCGTTTCGAGGAGGCGCTGGGCGTGGAGCACAGTTTCGACATCTCCGGCATGACCGAGATCTACGGCCCCGGCGCGGGCATCGAGTGCGAGGCGCACCAGGGCATCCACTACTGGGGCGACATGTACATCCTGGAGCTCATCGACCCGGAGACGCTGCAGCCCGTGGCCCCGGGCGAGCTGGGCGAGATGGTCATCACCAGCCTGAAAAAAGAGGCCAGCCCGCTCATCCGCTACCGCACCCGCGACATGACCCGGCTCATCCCCGGAACCTGCCCCTGCGGCTGCGCCATGCCCCGGCACGAGCGCATCCAGGGCCGCAGCGACGACATGATCATCTTCCGGGGCGTGAACATCTACCCCGGCCAGGTGGCGGCCGTGCTGGAAAAGCACCCGCAGATGCTGAGCGAGTATCAGATTTCGCTCTCCCGTTCCGAGGGCCTGGACCACATGGTCGTGCGCGTTGAGCGCCGCGCCGAGACCCCGGAGGCCGAGACCGGCGCCCTGGCCAAGGCCATTGGCGAGGACATCAAGAACCATATCCTGGTCAGCGCCAAGGTGGAGATTCTGGCCCCCGGCACCCTGCCGCGCAGCTTCGCCAAGACCAAGCGTGTGCTGGACGAGCGGGAGAAGGACTGAACGCGAGCAGGACTAAACTAGAAAGTCTCTAGACTTTATCTAAACCCCAGGAGGATGCCATGCCGAGCCTTGACACCATAGCGGACCGGCACGTGGTCATCGACCGCCGCCAGGGGCATTACCTGTGCTTCCCGGACCTGTGCCTGACGGACGACGGGCGGCTCTTGTGCGTCTACGACGAGTTCGACCGCCACGTGGGCACGCGGCGCAGGCTGATGCTGCGCGAGAGCGCGGACCTGGGCCGCACCTGGGGGCCTGCGCGCATCCTGTGCTCCACGGAGTCGCACTGCCCGCGCATCAGCCGCCTGTCGAGCGGAGAAGAGGGCGGCCTGCTCATCATCGTCGACGACGCCGGGCCGCTCCTCTACTTCAGCGCCGACCAGGGCCGCAACTGGGTGCAGCAGCCGGGCGCGGGCCTGGGGCACGGCCTGCAGGACCGCATCCTGGAGCTGGACGGCCAGATGCTCTTCACCACCGGGCACCAGCACCGGGGCAGCCAGCCGCAGCCCCGCATCCGGCAGGCCCCCACGGAGCAGATGGCCTACCTCTCGCGCAACCAGGGCCGCAGCTGGGAGCCGTTTTCCGTCATCGCCAGCGAGAAATGCCTGGTGCTCTGCGAGGCCTCGGTGATCCGCCTGCCCCAGGAGCTGGTGGGCGGGCCGCCGCGCCTGCTGGCGCTCATGCGTGAGAACTCCTTTGTCGGCGAGCCCATGTACTACTGCCTCAGCGAGGACGGCGGGGCCACCTGGGGCGAGCCCAGGCCCACACCGCTCATCGGGCACCGGCCCACGCTGGGCTGGACGAGCAGCGGGCGGCTGCTGGTGACCTACCGCGATGTCGGGCCGGACCCCGGCACCAAGGCCTGGCTGGGCTCGCTGGACGATCTGTGTTCGGACTTCGAGGTCCACGGCCTGCACCCTGTGCCGGGCAATCCGCGCCTGACCAAGAACGGCCTGGTCATCAAGAACGAGTCCGGGCCGCCCTCGGCCACCAGTTCGCCGGTGCGCTACTCCCTGCGGCCGCTCACGGACCCGGCCTCGGCGCGGGCGGTGTTCGAGGCCGAGGTCAAGGTGGTCGCTGCGGACGTGAACGGCTGCGGCATCCGCCTGGGCCTCTGGTGGAAGCTGTACCCGGACTGCCTGGTGCCGGACATTGACGACGCCCTGCCCATCCCCTGGAAGCCGGGGCGTTTCCACACCGTGCGCATCGAGTACGAGCCCGGCCTGTGCCGCCTGTTCATTGACGGCCACGCGCGCGGAGAGTACCCGGTGGACCGCATGTCCGGCGAGACGCGGCCCATCCTGGTGGGGGCCGTGGTGCGCCGGGCCGACAACGCCTGCGAGGCTGTGTGGCGGCACATGTCGCTGGCCACCGAGGAGCCGACCGTAGGCCGCCACTATGCCTGGTCCTGGGACCACAAGAGCGGGCTTCTGCCCGACGAGCACACCCAGCGCCGCGTGCTGGAGCTCAAAAACGACCGCCAGGCCAGCCCGGCGGACTTCGGCTACTCCGGCTGGGTTGAACTGCCTGCCGACGAGAATGGCCCGCGCTTCATCTGCGCCTTTCACCACGGCGGCGGCGACGAGCCGGGCTACACCCCAGGCGAAAGCGCGCATGTGCTGGGCACAATGTTTTATGAGAGTGATTTCGGGGGGGAATAATCGTGGATTCCTGTTCCTGCGTCGACCTTTCAATGATTGAGGATTTGCCACCAGATACGTGGCAGGATCTTCAATCTCGTGTGGCGCGGATATTTAATGAAATTGGCCTAACTGCTGACGTCGATAAGAAGCTGACTACGCCAAGAGGTGAAGTTGAGATTGACGTTTACGCTATTGATCATGGAAGCGTGGATCAGATTAGGTATATTGTAGAGTGCAAGAATTGGAAGAATCCAGTATCTCAAAATATTGTGCACGCATTCACAACCGTCATGCATGAGTCAGGTGGGAATATTGGCTTTATTGTTTCGGCAAGAGGATTTCAAAAGGGTGCGACAGGTTACACAAAAAATACAAATATAATCTGCTTATCTTACGATGACTTTCAGCTTAGATATCTTGATGTTTGGTTGAGAAGATACTTCGCACCAGAAGTA
The DNA here is from genome assembly GCA_001799475.1 of Desulfovibrionales bacterium GWA2_65_9. GTDB lineage: Bacteria > Desulfobacterota > Desulfovibrionia > Desulfovibrionales > Desulfovibrionaceae > Humidesulfovibrio. The sequence goes on from MGTN01000027.1 coordinate 10,001, forward strand.
GGAAAAGCGTTTGACAGCTTCGTTCAGTATGTTGAGCCAATCAATTGTAGGCGTGATCGACTAGTCGCAGAGCTCCCTCAGATAGCAAAGGAGCAATTCAATAACCTTTCAGAGCGCTACGCTTTGTTCGGCATTGGAATCGCCAGCCTTATATTTCCTTGCTATCTACTCAAGGAAGAATCCATGCGAACGAAGAATCTTCCTGCCATTAAAGACATGTTGTCAAAATTGTTGGGAGATGAGCCAATGTTTCATTCTCTAAGTTTTCGAGCTATGCAAACGGAACTAATTAAATTTGCTGGGAAAGCCACTTCTCAATTCAATGAGCTGTTTGGCAGGGATATATTCAAATAATGATCACCATCCCCATCATTACCCCTGGCTGGCCGGAGTACGAACTCATCGATTCCGGCGATTCCCGCAAGCTGGAACGCTTCGGGAAATACCTCATCGTGCGCCACGAGCCCAAGGCCTGGTGGCATCCGGCCCTGCCCGAGGCCGAGTGGGCCAAGGCCAACGCCAGCCAGGACGACGAGGGGCGGCTTACAACCCGCCAGGATGGGCAGGGCAAGTTGCCCAAGGCCTGGCCCCTGCGCCTGGACCTCCCTGGCGGCAAGCAGATCACCCTGGAAGCGCGGCTGTCCGAGACCTCCCGGCACATCGGCCTGTTCCCGGAGCAGGCCCCGCACTGGCGGCTCTTGGCCGAAATCGCCGGGCAATTCCCCAAGAAGGGTGAGGCCCCAAAACTCCTGAACCTCTTCGGCTACACCGGGGCCGCCAGCCTGGCCGCTCAGGCCAGCGGCTTCGCCGCCACCCACGTGGACGCATCAAAGCCGGCCATTGCCTGGGCCAAGCGCAACCAGGAGCTGTCGGGCCTGAGCAATCCTGACATGAAAGGGCACCCGGTGCGCTTCCTGCTCGACGACGTGGTCAAGTTCGTGCAGCGCGAGGTGCGGCGCGGCAACCGCTACCAGGCCATCCTGCTGGACCCGCCGTCCTTTGGCCGCGGCCCCAACCGCGAGGTCTGGAAGGTCGAGGGCATGGTCCGCGACCTGCTCGTGGACTGCCGGACCCTGCTGGCCGATGACGCGCGCCTGCTGCTGCTCACCATGTACAACATCGAGGCCTCGGCGCTGATGCTCGGCAACCTCATGCAGGACGTGCTGCGCGGCATGCCCGGCAGCATCCAGGTGGGCGAGCTGGCCGTGCCGCACACGGCAGCCGGGGCCGAGGCGCGCCTCCTGCCGCGCTCCATCTTCGCGCGCTGGCAGGCCTAGGCAGGAGTGAGAGGCAGGGGCTCCGCCCCCGCCCCCCGCCACAGTGGCCTTGCCCCCAACGTTGGACCATTTGAAGTGAGAACTTTCCAGCTTTCCGCCTCAGACCAGGCATGCCTCGTCTGAGGCGGAAGCCAACTCCACCGGGGTCTGGTTGCCGATGGAGCTGTGCGGGCGTAAGTCATTGTGCTCGTCCTTTGGCGCAAGACGTGGTTCCCAAGGGGAGCGCCCTGGCCTGAGGGGCAGGGTGGCCCGGCGCCATAGGAATACCGGCCGTCGTCTCTCTCGGGTCCCGCCAAGCAGGCCTGGGGCAAGGCCGTTGCCCCGGCTGCCCGACTGCCCAACTGCCCTGTCTGCCCAACTGCCCCGGCTGCCCAACTGCCCCGGCTGCCCAACTGTCTTGTCTGTCTGTTGATCCGAAACTACAGGAACCGCCGGAACACCTTCGCCAATGCCGCGCCATCCGCCGCCGTGGGCTGCACTGGCACCGGGGCCAGGATGCCCAGCCCCTCGCTGGCCTCGTGGAAGGCCTCCGCACCAAGGGCGCTGACCACGGCGATGTTGACCATGGCGTTGACCTGGATAAGTTCCCGCGCCAGTTCCAGCGGCGGGCCGCCGTTCAGGCCCTCGTCCAAGACCACGAAGGCCGGGGGAATGGTCTTCAGCGTGGCCTTGGCATTGACCCAGCCATTGGTGAAGCGCAACTGCGCCCCAGTGCCCTTGGCCAGGGCATCGGCAAAGTCAGAGAGTTCAGACGCGCGCCGGGTGACGATGAGGATGTGCATCGCTTCCTCCTGGACGGCGGGGGGGGCTACTTGCCGCCGCCGCAGGTGAACTCGGTGCTGAAGGCGGGCAGCGAGCCCATGAGGAAGGCCCGCACCGCGTGGCCCACGCTGGGCGCGTCCGAGCCGTGGAACACCTGCACGCCCACCTGCTGGAAGCCCATGAGCGGGCGCATGCCCATGCCCCCGGCGATGAGCACCTGGACGCCGTTGGTCGCCAGGTGGTTCACCGGGGCCATGCAGCCGCCCTGCTGGTGCGGCACGTTCGGCAGGGTGCGCACGT
>MGTN01000028.1:0-3635 GCA_001799475.1 Desulfovibrionales bacterium GWA2_65_9
CGGTGCTGGACGGCTACTCCTTCATCCAGGAGGCAGTGCAAAGGACCAGGGAGCTGCCGCTCATTGTGCTCTCCGGCGTGGGCAGCGTGGAGGACGCGCTCCGGGCCGTGCGTCTGGGCGCCTGGGACTTCATCACCAAGCCGCTGCACAGCTTCGAGATTCTCGATCACACCCTGGGCAAGGTCCTGGAGAAGGCGCGGCTGATCCGCGAGAACAGACGCTCTCAGGAACTGCTGGACCAGACCCAGGCCATCGGCAAGATCGGGGGCTGGAGCATCAACCTTGACACCAGGGAGCGCAACTGGACCAGGCAGACGCACTGTGTGCTCGGATACACCGGCGAGTCGGTCTTGGACCTGTATGACATTGCCGCGCTCTTCGCGCCGGAGGACCGGGCACTGTTCGCAAGCGTTGTGCGCAGGGCGGATGAACTGGGCAAACCCATTGACGTGGAACTGCGCCTTGCACAGCCTGGCACCCCCCAGCGCTGGGTACGCTTCATGGGCCAGCGGGTCGATTCCGGCAGTGCGCGGGTGCTCGCGGGCAGTGTTCAGGACATCACGGACAAGAAGAACCTGGAGATGCTGCGCAATGACATCGACAGCATCATCCGCCACGACCTGAAGAGCCCGCTGAACGGCATCATCAGCTTCACCCAGATCATGGTTGATGACAAGAACTTGACCCCCGAGCAGATCGAGTCTCTGCACGACATCACCAAGAGTTGCTGGAAGATACTGCGGCAGGTCGACATGTCTCTGAGCATCATGAAGATTGAGCGCGGCCAGTATCCCTGTAGTCGGCACCCGTTCAACCTCCTGGAAGTCGTGCGGAGCATTGTGGGCGACATTCAGGGCGCCGTGCAAAGCAAGGCGCTTCGCATTGAGATCCTTGCGCGGGGCGAACCTCTAACGTCAGCCACCACCTTCGTGGTCCATGCCGAAGAGCGGCTCTGCGCCCAGATGCTGTCGAACCTCATCGTCAATGCCGTCGAAGCCTCACCAGAGGGAGAGCGCATCACCATCTCCCTGTCCGAGAACGCGGAATTTCTTGTCAGCATCCGCAACAGGGGTGAGGTTCCGGTGGAGATCCGCGACCGCTTCTTCGAGAAGTACGTCACCAGCGGCAAGAGGTTCGGCACCGGGCTGGGCACCTACTCGGCGAGCATGTTTGCCCGGGCGCAGGGTGGTCGCGTGGAGCTCGACGCCACTGAGGAGGGCGCGACCACGGTGACGGTGCATTTGCCCCTGGGCGATGCCAAGCAGGCCGCTGCGTGAGCAGGCCGGATCCGGCTCGTTGGGCGCTGCGTTGCGGCCCTGTGGATTGCACCAACCCTTGCGCAATACGGGACATTGGCATTGCGAAGCAGGAACGTAATCTTTAAGCCCAGGACGCAGCCAATACGTTGAGCCCAAGGCGCACGGTCCCAGGAAGAGAGAGGAGGCTAAGTCCATGTCCATCCTGATCATCGACGACGAAGCCGGCCTGCGCCGCTCACTCTGCGCTTATCTGGAGGACCGCGATTTCGACGTGCTTGAGGCCGCCAACGGGCGCGAGGGCCTGGAGATGCTGGAAAGGCACGTCCAGAGCATAGAGGCTGTCATTGTGGACCTGAACATGCCGGTGATGGACGGCTACTCCTTCATCCAGGAGGCAGTGCAAAGGACCAGGGAGCTGCCGCTCATTGTGCTCTCCGGCGTGGGCATCGTGGAGGACGCGCTCCGGGCCGTGCGTCTGGGCGCCTGGGACTTCATCACCAAGCCGCTGCACAGCTTCGAGATTCTCGATCACACCCTGGACAAGGCGCTGGAGAAGGCCCGGCTGATCCGCGAGAACAGGGCCTATCAGACCAACCTGGAGCAGTTGGTGCGCCAGCGCACCGCCGAGCTGGAGCTCACCCGCCGCCAGGTCATGCAGCGCCTGAGCCGCGCGGCGGAATACAAGGACAACGAGACCGGCCGCCACGTGGTCCGCGTGGGCGAGATCAGCGCACTGCTGGGCCGGGCCGTGGGCCTGCCTGAGATCCATTGCGAGATGCTGCACGAATGCGCACCATTGCATGATGTAGGCAAGATCGGCATCCCTGACGATATCCTGCTCAAGCCGGGCAAGTTCACCGAGGCCGAGTGGAAGGTCATGCAGTTGCACTGCATGTTCGGCTGCGAGATCCTGGGCCCGCTGACCAGCAAGGACGAAGCCCACCAGATCTGCATTGATTCGCGCCAGGCCCTGACATTATCCGACAATGAATTGTTGGGCCTGTCCAGGGCCCTGGCCCTGTTCCACCACGAGCGCTGGGATGGCAAAGGCTACCCCTTCGGCCTGGCGGGCGAGGCCATCCCCATCGAGGCCCGCGTGGTGGCCGTGGTGGACGTGTTCGACGCGCTTTCAAGCGACCGGCCCTACAAGCGGGCCTTCCCGGAAGAGAAGTGCCACCAGATCATCCGCGAGGGCGCAGGCACGCAGTTTGACTCGCAGGTGGTGGAGGCCTTCTTCCGCCATACCGGGGACATCTGGGCCATCCGCGAGCGGTGGAAGGACTAGCCGGGCCAGGGCCGACCTCCGGGAGAAAGTGGCAGAGGGCGCTACAACGGTGACGGTGCGCCTGCCCCGGAGCTGACCGGGGGCGGAGCCGCCATCCCGAATAGATTATGCCTCCCACAAGCGTTAAGGCGGGGAGGGCTGGCCGTAAGTATCCTCGCCGAGGCAGTATCCCAAGCGCTTCTTTGGGCAAGGCGCAGCGCGATGCGTTCAGAAATGCGTATCGGTTTCGTAGGCCAGCACACAGAAATTGGTTGCCCATTCCCGACAGCAAGCGCATAGGATTTAGGTGAAATCCCATCGTTTGTGAGGGGGGCGTGTCTTGAGGATATGAGAAACAGCCAACGTACAATCACGGGGGTAGACGATGAAACGACTTTCCTTCCTGCTTATTGGGCTTCTGTTCTCCGCATCCCTGACCTACGCCGCTGAACTGCGCATCATAACGGAAATTCCCCGCCGCTGAACTACACCGAAGACGGCACGGAAAGGGGCAAGCTCACTGGCCAGGCCGTGGATGTCGTCCGCGAGGTGCAAAAACGCATCGGCGACAAAGCATCCATCGAGGTCATGCTCTGGGCCAGGGGATACAGCATGGTGCAGAGTGGGCCCAACGTGATGCTCTTCTCCACCACCCGCACCCCAGCGCGGGAGGCTCTGTTCCAGTGGGTGGGTCCGGTGGGCACCAATGAATGGGTGTTCCTAGCCAAGAAGGGCTCCCCGATAAAAGTGAGCAGCCTGGCAGACGCCAAGAAGGTGGGCACCGTGGGCTGCTATAAGAACGACGCCCGGGAGCTGTTTCTCAAGGAGCAGGGCTTCACCAACCTCGACAGCGCCAATGAACCGGAAACCATCCTGAAGAAGATGCTCGCAGGCCGCAACGACCTGTGGCTCACCGACAAGGATGAGTACTTGGCCATGGTCAAGAAGCAGGGCATTGATCCCTCTGCCCTGACGTCGCTGTTCGTCGTGCAAAAGACGGAGCTGTGCATGGCCTTTTCCAAGGACGTGCCTGCGGCTGTGATCCAGAAGTGGAACAAGGCCATGAACGACATGAAGGCCGATGGCACGTATAAGGCTATCCTGGCCAAGTG
>MGTN01000028.1:3652-4121 GCA_001799475.1 Desulfovibrionales bacterium GWA2_65_9
ATATTGTCGCCCAGGCGATGCCCTGGGCCCATGGCCCTGGGCGCGGCGTCACGGGGGCTGCGCCCAGGTCGGGCAACCGAGGATCAGTATATTCAAACGCACAATGTGATAGCCGAGGAGAATCCCATGTCCCAACACCGATCCTTTTCGTCCCGCTCTGTGGGCGCTTTTCTGACGGTGGCCCTGGTGCTGGTGACCACGATCATTCTCTTTGGCTTTGGGTATTACAATTACCATGAACGTTCCGTCACGGCGTCAAAAGAGTTGAGTGACAATGCCCAACGGGTGGCGGCACGCCTTGCCAAGAGCACGGTCCAGGCCATCTGGGGCATGGACACCAAACAAGCCCAGGAGGCGTTGCTTTCGGAAATGGGCGAGAAGCAGGTGCAGTCGCTGATCATCCGCGAACCGGACGGAGTGAAAATCTTTGCCGCCAAGGGCCGCGATGCCTCCTGGAGCCCTGTGGACA
>MGTN01000028.1:4137-9357 GCA_001799475.1 Desulfovibrionales bacterium GWA2_65_9
CGATGCCCAGGCGGTTTCCGTAAAGGTCTCCATCGACCGCCAGGGCCAAGCCATCGGCATTATTGAGGTCAGCTTTACCCGGAGATTCGTGCAGGAAGAACTGAAGCGGATGCTCTGGACCTCAGCCATTGGTACCCTCATTGTCGATGGCGCAGTTGTGGCCATTCTCTTCCTGGTCATCAGCATGATCGTCATCCGGCCTCTTGCCGCCATGCAGGGCTACGCCCAGTCGGTGGGGGCAGGCAACCTGGCTTGCCAGGAAATGACAGGCTATTTCCTTGGCGAACTCGGTGCATTGAAGGTCCATCTGGAAGCCATGGTGCGCAACCTCTCGGCCAACCTGGAAGCCGTGCGTCAGAAGAGCCTGGAGGCCGCCGAGAGCGCCCGCCAAGCCGGCGAGGCCCGCGAGGTGGCGGAACAGGCTCTCAGGCGCGCCGAAAAGGCCAAGGAAGAGGGCATGCTCCAGGCTGCTCAGCAGTTGGAAGGTGTGGTGGGAATCGTCACCTCTGCTTCTGAGGAGCTTTCCGCGCAGATTGATGAATCCAGCCGTGGCTCTGAAGAACAATCGCATCGTATCGGCGACACCGCTGCTGCCGTAACGGAAATGAGCACAACCGTGCTCGAGGTGGCCAAGAATGCCGCTCAGGCCGCCGAGACTGCAGATCGGGCCAGGAACAAGGCAATCGACGGAGCCAAAATCGTCGATCAAGTGGTCCAGGGCATTGGCGAGGTGCAGAAGCAGGCCATCGCCCTCAAGGAGGACATGAACGCTCTGGGGCAGCAAGCCCAGGGCATCGGGCAGGTCATGAACGTCATCTCCGACATCGCCGACCAGACCAATCTCTTGGCCCTGAACGCGGCCATTGAGGCTGCGCGCGCGGGAGATGCCGGGCGTGGCTTTGCCGTGGTTGCCGACGAGGTGCGCAAGCTTGCGGAGAAGACCATGCTGGCCACCAAGGAAGTGGGCGACGCCATCCGCGGTATCCAGGACAGTGCGCTCAAGAGCATTGCCAATGCCGAAGACACAGCGACACTGATAGCCAGCTCAACCGGCATGGCCGCAAAGTCCGGCGAGGCCCTCAAGGAGATTGTGGCCTTGGTGGATACCACGACCGACCAGGTGCGCCTGATCGCCACGGCGTCGGAGGAGCAATCCGCAGCCAGTGAAGAGATTTCGCATTCCGTCGAAGACGTGAACCGGCTCTCCATCGAGACGGCAGACGCCATGCGCCAATCAGCCGAGGCCGTGAGCAAAATGGCCGAGCAGGCCCAAATCCTGCGCAACCTCATCGACCAGATGGAGGAAGCTGGCGGCATGGAGCGCAAGAGTCGGCCCGTGGCCACCTCCAAGGCCCAGCATGCGCCCAAGCCCTTGGCGTCCGTGAAAACACCCGCCCGGCCAGCCGGGAAAACCGGGAACATCAGAAGGTAGTGCCGCGTTCAATAAGGCGATTATTCCCTGGCTTAGCTTATACAGTCCGCCAAAAGGACCAATATGTTTGGCCGCGTTTGCGCAGCATATAGGGGGCTGAGTGGCAATGGGACAGAAAATCGTCTGCACATTCAACAAGGCTAGATCTAGGAGGCGCAAAATGAAGTGTTGGCTATCTACTCTGCTTCTTCTGATGGCTTTGACTCTGGCCACTCCCGCCTGGGCGGGCAGCGTGAAGTTGGCCACCCTGGATTGGGAGCCGTACATCAGCAATGCCATGCCGGGGAACGGCTTCGTGGCGGAAGTGGTGCGCGAGGCCTTCAAACGCCAGGGCCAAGACGCAAAATTTGAGTTCATGCCCTGGGCGCGCGTTGTGGCAGTGGCCAAAAAGGGCGAGGTCGATGCGTACCTGCCCGAATACTATGCCAAGGAGCTGGAAAAGGACTTCCTGCTTTCCGATCCGTTTCCTGCCGGGCCGCTGGGTTTCTTCAAGCTCAAGAACAAGGCCATCACCTGGAAGAGCCTGGATGACCTGAAGCCCTATAATATTGGCGTGGTGCGCGGCTATGTGAATACCGCCGAATTCGACGCCCGCAAGGATTTGAAGAAGGATGAGGTCGACGAAGACACCCTGAATCTGAAGAAGCTCATCGCTGGCCGCATCGACCTTATGGTGGCCGACAAGTATGTGGGCCTGTTTCTTGCCAAGAAAGTCATCCCCAGTGATGCCGAGAAGATCGAATTCATGAGCCCGGTGCTGGAAAAGAAGGAGTTGTATGTCTGCTTCCCCAAGTCCAAGCCGGGCTCCAAGGCTCTGTGCGAGGCCTTCAACCAGGGCCTGAAGTCCATGAAGGCCGACGGCACTCTGCAGGCCATCATGAAGAAGAATGGTTTCTAGGGTACACCTTCACGCGCGCGCAAATACGGAAGCCTGGTTCCTGTCGTCGTTAGGAATAGGTTAAGAAAACGAAAAACGGGTTACAGCCATTCCGCTGTAACCCGTTTTTTCTTCGGTGGAGACAAGAGAGGATTGAACCACTGGCCTATACATTGTGAATGCTTTCCCACTGTATCCCCCCAGCCAATCTCTCCGCGAGCCGACTCGTCCACAATTGGCTGTGCCTCGCCAGTATCTACAGGACCCTGTGCCCGGTAATCACAGTAGTTTTATCATGTTAAGAACCGGGTTTCGAAATGGCCTTAGTGTGGCCACTGGCTCCTCCTTGCTCCACTTCCTGGAGTGAGTGGAGCAAAATGGCAAGAGAAAAGGACGACCCAAGCCGAGCCGTCCTCTTAACCCGTTGATATAATTGGTGCCCAGGGTCGGACTTGAACCGACATAACCCGAGGTTGAGGGATTTTAAGTCCCTAAAGTCAGCTATCACCCATCTTCACATGTTATTCCAAAAAGTCTTGACCACCAACAGTTTGTAAGCCATAATCCTTCACGTTCGGTCACGGAAAACCACCCCATGTAACCGAAAAAGGTTGCACAGGGGTTGCACAGAAGGGGAGGGGGCATGGCAAAGTGGAAGAACTGCTCAAAGGGCGTCCGCTACCTGGAGCATGAAACCCGCCGACACAACAAGCGCCCGGACCGCTACTACATGCTCACCTACAAGCGCGAGGGGAAGACCACGAGCGAGGCCATCGGCTGGGCCAGCGACGGCCACGCCCAGGGCGAGGCCGAAGACCTCATGGAGTCCCTGCGGAAGAACTGGCGCTCCGGCACAGGGCCTCAGTCTCTGCGTGAGATGCGCGAGACTGAGCAGGGCAAGGTCAAGGTCGAAAAGGCCGCCCACGAGGCGAAGACGCGCCAAGGGGTGACGCTGGCCGACTACTGGACCTCGGATTTTTACCCCCATGCCCAGCGGACGAAAAAGGAATGTAGCTGGGCCAAGGAAGAGCAGCACTTCCGTCGGTGGCTGGCTCCAGAGTTCGGCAAGGTTTCCTTGGTGGACATCGGGCTTGAGCAGTGGGATGCCCTCATGCAGACCCTGCACAAGGCCGGTCTTTCTCAGCGCAGCCGCCAGTATATTGCCGGAACTCTGCGCCGCATCCTGCGCCACGCACAAGATCGGAAGTTGCCCGTCCAGGTGCCCAGCGGTCGGCAGATAGGTGCCACGGCCCCCTTGAATAATCGCCGCCAGCGCGTGTTGACCCCAACAGAGAAGGAACAGCTTCTGGCCGACCTTGCCGTACGTGATATTCGCACGTGGCGGCTTGTTCACTTCGCCCTGCTGACCGGCTGCCGTCTGTTCGAGGCGCGGGGGTTGCGCTGGGGGGCCGTGGACCTCGACGCGGCTGTGGTGCGCTTCCTGGACACCAAAAACAAGGATTCCCGCTGTGTGCCACTGGCGCGTCCGTTGACGGAGATGTTCAAGGCCATGCAGACGGAGTTGGGCACAAAGCCTGCCGCCGATGCGCCCGTTTTCGCGAATGAGCGTGGCGTGGCGTGGACCGCAGTGCCCTCGGCGTTTTTGACCGCCATTCAAGAGCTTGGTCTCAATGATGGGCGCGGACCGCTGGATCGCGTGAGCTTCCACAGCTTGCGGCACACCGTCGCCACTGAGCTGGCCCAAGAGCTGGATATCCGCAGCCTCATGGCCTTCATGGGCTGGAGGCACGTGGCTATGGCAGCGCGGTACATCCATGAGGACCAGGACGCCCAGCGCGCTGCCCTGGCGACCCTTGAGCGCCGCCTCAAGCCTGCTGACGGCAAGGTGATCCCGCTGCACCGGGTGACTGCTGGAGAATGATGCGAGGCCCTGGGCGTGGTGCTCAGGGCTTTAAATAGAGCGGCTCCGGCAGGGTGGTACCAGCATCCTGCCGGAGCCTAACCAGTGACCCGTATAGGGGGGAACATGGCTGACAAAAGTTTACGCGAGACGCACACCGCTGGCAACGGAATTGACTTTGAGCGTCTCGCAAATGATTCTCTTGCACCGCTGGAGAGCTTCCACCGGATAATCCATCGTGACGGCGAAGTCGAATCAGGGAATTTGTCCGGCCACGAAATTTCAGACATCATAGGCGTGCTCCTGAGCCACGCGCGCGAAACAATTCTGCGGGCAGGTGGGGTAGCCGTGATCGCCCTGGTACTGACCCTTGCCCTCGCCTCCATCCCGACTCCCGGTCACGCGCAAGAGCTTTTCGACAGCCCGAAATCAACACAGGCCGCTATCGACTTCACCCTGGCCGAAGGCATGGTCTCCGGCCACCATGGGCTCACCATCAAAGCCGCTCAGTTCATGGAATTGGGCGGTTCACCCAATAAAGACGCCGCGACCCGAACCATTATGAACAAGGCCGCATGGCTCAGCATCGTGAACGCCCACAGGATGCTCGACTCCCTGTACGGCGGCATCAACAATCCCGAGACGAAAGCCGAGATGAAGAAGAGCCTACGGTTTCTGGACTCTGGCATTACCCTCATCGGCAAGCGGCTGGGCTGGAATGAAGCCGCCACTAAGGCGCAGTACGCGAAGGCTCGCGGCATGATCGAGGCCCGGATTGTGGAGCTTCGCAAAACCACGTTTGCCAGCTAGAACATAGACTCTTTGCCTCAGATGAAGGGCCGTTCGGAGTGAATCCGGGCGGCCCTTTCACGTGTCGGTGCTGTGCGATGGAGGAAATCGAGGGCTCAGGATTTAGAATCCCATGTAATATTGGAATGATGTGTAATCGCGATAGGCCCATAGTGTGCGCTTCTGGGAGGGTTGGCAAGGCTCGGCGGCATGACCTAGGAGTGTCGGGGTAACTAGGTGATGTCGCGTGACTCTAATATG
>MGTN01000029.1:0-9277 GCA_001799475.1 Desulfovibrionales bacterium GWA2_65_9
TGGCTGGTGCGTGGTCGACGACACCTACAACGCCAACCCGCTGTCCATGCGCCGCAGCCTGGAAGCCGCCCGGCTCCTGGCCGGGGACGCACCCCTGGTGCTGGTCCTGGGCGACATGAAGGAGCTGGGCGCTGGTGCGGCCAAGGCCCACGAGGAGCTGGGCGCGGCCCTGCCGGGCTTGAAGCCGACGGCCGTGTTCTTCCAGGGCGAGTTCGCCGCTGATGTGGAGCGAGGGGCTCACGGTGCGGGCGGGTCGGTGGCAGTCACAAAAATTTCCGAGCCCGCTGTCGTGCTGGCGCAGCTGAACGCCGCCAAGAACGGAACTCGCGGCGTAGTCCTGGTCAAGGGCTCACGCTCCTGCCGCATGGAGCTCTACGCCCAGGCGCTCCTGGCCGGGCTCAAGAACGTGGACAACGACTCCGCGAAAGGCGGCCGCCCATGATCTATCATCTCCTCTACCCCCTTGCGGCCAAGTTCACGCTGTTCAACGTCGTGCGCTACATCACCTTCCGCAGCGTCTATGCGCTGTTGACCGCGCTGGTGATCTCCATCCTCCTCGGGCCGAAGCTCATCGAGTGGCTCAAAGCCCTGCGCTGCCGCCAGCACATCCTGGAAGAGGTAGCCTGCCATCAGGCCAAGGAAGGCACCCCGACCATGGGCGGCCTGCTCATCGGCGTGTCGCTGATCTCGAGCGTGCTGCTCTGGGGCGACCTGACCAACGCCTACATCTGGCTGACGCTCTACGTCTTCGTGGGCTTCGGGGCCGTGGGCTTCTGGGACGACTACACCAAGGTGGTCAAGAAGCAGAACAAGGGCATCTCCCCGCGCGCCAAGCTGGCCGGGCAGGTCTTCGTGGCCGGGTCGGCCATCGCGCTGCTTATTTTCCAGCCCGCGTACTCCACACAACTCGCGGTGCCCTTCTTCAAGAACATCCACCCGGACCTGGGCCTGTTCTACCTGCCCTTCGCCGTGCTGGTGCTGGTGGGGGCATCAAACGCCGTGAACCTGACCGACGGGCTGGACGGCCTGGCCATCGGCCCGCTGGTGGTCTCCGCAGCCTGCTTCGCCATCTTCATCTACGCCGCAGGCAACGCGGTCATCTCCGCGTACCTGAACATCACGCCCGTGCCCGGCGTGGGCGAGGTGACGGTGTTCTGCGGCGCTCTCGTGGGCGCGGGCCTGGGCTTCCTCTGGTTCAACGCCTACCCGGCCCAGGTGTTCATGGGCGACGTGGGCTCGCTCTCGCTCGGCGGCACGCTCGGCTTCATCGCCGTGCTGGCCAAGCAGGAGCTTGTGCTGGCCCTGGTCGGCGGCGTCTTCGTGTTCGAAACCCTCTCGGTGATCCTCCAGGTGGGCTACTTCAAGATGAGCGGCGGCAAGCGCATCTTCCGCATGGCCCCGCTGCACCACCACTTCGAGCTCAAGGGCATCCCCGAGTCCAAGATCATCATCCGGTTCTGGATCCTCTCCATTCTCATGGCCCTCATGGCCCTGAGCACGCTGAAGTTGCGCTAGGTGGCGGGCATGAACAGAAAACGTGACCTCTTGAAAAGTCTAAAGATTTTCGAGAACCGCCTCGTGGTCGTGGTCGGCGCGGGCGTTTCCGGCCTGGCCGCGTGCCGCTTCCTGCTCACCCTGGGGGCAACCGTGCGTCTGGTGGATGCCAAGGCGGACCTGTCCCAGGACGTGCTCCTGAAGGTCACGCAGAACCCCTCTGCCGCCGGGCTGACCCTTGAGGCCGGGCCGCACACGGCGGCCCAATTCGCCGATGCGCACCTGGTGGTGCTCTCCCCCGGCGTGCCGGTGAAGAAGCTCGCGGCCGTGCTGGCAAACGTCGAACCCTGGCGCGTGGTGGCCGAGATGGAGTTCGCCTCCTGGTTCCTGGACGAGCCGGTCATCGCCATCACCGGCACCAACGGCAAGACCACCACCACCACGTTGGTCGGCCACATCTTGCAGCACGCTGGCCTCGTGCCCTTTGTCGGCGGCAACATCGGCACGCCGCTGTGCGAGTACCTCATGGGCGAAACGCCAGCCGACGTGCTGGTCATCGAGATCTCCAGCTTCCAGCTCCAGAACTGCCGGACCTTCGCCCCACGCGTGGCGGCCCTGCTCAACTTCTCGGCCAACCACCTGGACTACCACCTGGACATGGAGGAGTACCTGGCGGCCAAGCTGAACCTTTTCGCCCGGCAGGACCACGGCGCTAACGCCATCGCGCCGGAGTGCATGCGCGCCGAGTTGGAGGCCCGGAATTTCACCAAGGCCCAGCGCGACTACTTCACCGCGGACACCGATTTCGATTGCCCGGGCCTGCCCGGCCTGCACAACCGCGAGAACATCGCCGCAGCCTGGCGCATGGTGCGGCCCTTCGGCGTCACCGAGGCCCAGGCGCGCGCGGCCATTGCCAATTTCCGCGCACTGCCGCACCGCATCGAGCCCGTGGGCGTGGCTGCCGGGGTGCTCTTCGTCAACGACTCCAAGGCCACCACACTGGACTCCGTGGCTGCGGCGGTGAAGAGCCTTGACCGCCCGGTGCGCCTGCTCATGGGCGGGGTGTTCAAGGGCGGCGTGGTCGCGGACATCCTGCCGGCCCTGAAGGAGCGTGTGGTTTCCGTGGGCCTGTTCGGCGCCAGCCGCGAGGTCTTCGAGCCCGTTCTCGCCCCGCACTTCCCTGTGAGTTGGGACCAGACCCTCGAAGAGGCCGTGCGCCGCCAGTTCGCCCAGGCCAAGCCCGGCGACGCGATCCTGCTCTCCCCGGCCACGGCCAGCTTCGACGCCTATTCCGGCTACACCGAGCGCGGGCGCGACTTCGCGCGCGTTGCAGCGGCCCTGGCCGACGAACAGGGCGCGCCGAACACGGAGGTGCGCCCATGAACCAGCGCCGGGGCACCCAGTACTATCCCATGGACTACTGGCTCCTGTTCGCTGCCATCCTGCTGGCGGGCATCGGGCTGATCATGGTCTTTTCCAGTTCGGGCATGATGGCCGAGCGCTTCTACCAGGACAAGTACCTGTTCTTCAAAAAGCAGGCGATCTTCTTCGTGGTCGGCACTGCGGTGATGATCTTCTGCGCGCGCGTGAACCGCAAGTTCTTCTACGACCTGACCTACGTCTGGATGTTCTTGGCCATTCTGCTGCTGGCCTTGTGCCTGGTCTTCGGCACCACGGCGGGCGGCGCCAAGCGCTGGATCCGCCTGGGGCCTGTCTCATTGCAGCCGCTGGAATTCGCCAAGCCTGCGCTGGTGCTTTACCTGGCCTATTTCTTCGCCCGCAAGCAGGAGATCATGCAGGTCAAGACCTTCAGCGTGGGCTTCATCCCGCCCTTTGCGGCCACGGGCGTCATGAGCCTGCTGCTGCTGCTGCAGCCCGACTTCGGCGGGGCCATGCTCCTGGCCATCCTGCTCATGTTCATGTGCCTGGCCGGCGGCACGCGGGTCATCTACCTCCTGGGCGCGTTCCTCGCGGGCGGCTGGGGCGGCTGGCTGCTCATCGCCTCCTCGCCCTACCGGCTCAAGCGCTGGACGGCCTTCCTGGACCCCTTCGCCACGGCCAAGACCACGGGCTATCAGCTGGTGCAGTCGCTCTACGCCTTCGGCTCCGGCCAGTTCTTCGGCGCAGGGCTGGGCGCGGGCAAACAGAAGCTGCTCTTCCTGCCCGAGGCCCACAACGACTTCATCATGGCCGTGGTGGGCGAGGAGCTGGGCTTCCTGGGCCTGTCGCTGGTGCTGCTGCTCATGGGCTTTTTGTTCCTGCGGGCCTTCCGCGTGGCCTTCCTCCAGGAAGACCTCATGGACCGCCTCACGGCCTTCGGCATGACCATCGTGCTGGTCCTGGGCGCCTGCATGAACCTGGCCGTGGTGCTCGGCACCGTGCCGCCCAAGGGCGTGCCCATGCCCTTCATCAGCTACGGTGGCAGCTCGCTCATCGTGTCCTTCATCTGCGTCGGCATACTCCTCAACCTGTCGAGGAACCGGACATGAGCGCAGCACAGCACATTTCCCGTCTGGTGGTCACCACCGGAGGCACCGGGGGGCACATCTTCCCGGCGCTGGCCGTGGCCGCCGAGGTGCGTCGCCGCGACCCCGAAGCCCGCGTGCTTTTCCTGGGCGGAAGCGGTCCCGAGGGCGAACTGGCGCACAGGGCCGGGCTCTCCTTCGAGGCGCTGCCCGCCAGCGGCGTGCTGGGCAAGGGCGTCAAGGCGCTGCTGGCCACGGTCTGGGTGGGCAAGGGCGTTATCCTGGCCACGCGCGCGCTCCGGCACTTCAAGCCCCAGGTGGTTATCGGCTTTGGCGGGTACGCGGGCTTCTGCCCGGTGCTGGCCGCAGCGCTTCTGGGCATCCCCACGGCGGTACACGAGCAGAACTCCGTGCCCGGCGTCACCAACCGCACCTTGGGCAAGCTGGTCAAGCGCGTGTTCGTGTCCTTCGAGGAACGCCACAACTATTTCTCCCCGGCCAAGACCATGCGCACCGGCAACCCTGTGCGCGCGGAGATCGCCAGGGTGGACCGCACGCCCGGCGCGAACCGCAACCTGCTGGTGCTGGGCGGCAGCCAAGGCGCCAAGGGCTTAAGCGACCTCGTGGTGGCCGCCCTGCCGCAGCTTTTGTCCGCGCGGGTGCACATCCTGCACCAGGCTGGCCGGGCCGATGTCGAGCGCATCAAGAGCGCCTACCTCGCCGCCGGTGCCGACGACAGCCAGGTTCAGGGCTTTGTGGAGGACATGGCCGGGGCCTACGCCTGGGCCGATCTGGCCCTGTGCCGGGCCGGGGCCTCGACGATTTTCGAACTGGCCGCCACAGGCACCCCCTCAGTGCTGGTGCCCTTCCCCTTTGCCGCCCACGACCACCAGCGCGTCAACGCCCAACACCTGGAGTCCCTGGGCGCGTCCATCCTGGCCGACCAGGACCTGCTGAGCGGGCCGGCCCTGGCGGACATCCTCCTGGGGCTTCTGGGCGACGGCGCGAGGCTCGGCTCCATGGGCCGCGCAGCCAAGGACTTTGCCCAACCGGACGCCGCAGCGCGCATCGTCGACGGGCTGGAAGAGCTCTGCCGCCAGGCAGCTTAGAGAGAGGACAGGAAGATGACAGAGACAACCAAGATCGCAGTCCCCGGCCGCAGCGCCAGCCCGGCCATGTACAGCCGCGTCTCCACCGTGCACATGGTGGGCATCGGCGGCGCAGGCATGAGCGGCATCGCCGAGGTGCTGCTGAACATGGGCTTCACCGTCACCGGCTCGGACATGGCCGCAGGCAGCGCCGTGCACCGCCTGAAGAAGCTCGGCGCGCAGGTGTACATCGGCCACGGGGCCGACAACGTGGGCCGGGCCGATGTGGTGGTCAAGTCCACGGCCATCCAGGACCTGAACCCGGAGCTGGTGCGCGCCCGCGAGCTCTCCATCCCCATCATCCCGCGCGCGGAGATGCTGGCCGAGCTCATGCGCATGCGCACCGGCATCGCCGTGGCCGGAACCCACGGCAAGACCACCACGACCTCGCTTCTGGCGACCATCTTCACAGAGGCGGGGCTCGACCCCACCGTGATCATCGGCGGACGGCTGAACACCTACGGCAGCAACGCGCGCCTGGGCGAGGGCGAATTCCTCATCGCCGAGGCCGACGAGTCCGACGGCTCGTTCCTCTGCCTCTCGCCCATCATGACCGTAGTCACCAATGTGGACAAGGACCACATGGACTTCTACCCGGACATGGCGGCCATCGACCGCTCCTTCACCACCTTCATGAACTCCATCCCCTTCTACGGGGTCAACGTGGTCTGCGGCGACGACCCCGGCGTGCTGCGCCTGCTGCCGCAGATCAAACGCCCCTGCCTGACCTATGGCCTGGGCAAGAAGAACCGCCTGCGCGGCCAGATCGTGGCCACCAGCCTGCGCAGCATCTTCGAGGTGACCCTGGACAACGAGCCCTGGGCTCAGGTGACACTCGCCCATCCGGGCCTGCACAACGTGCTGAACTCCCTTGGCGCCATCGGCGTAGCCATCGAGGCCGGGCTGCCCAAGGAGGCCATCCTGCGCGGCCTGGCCAATTTCGGCGGCGTGGGCCGCAGGTTCGAGCGCAAGGGCGAACGCGGCGGCGTGCTCGTGGTCGACGACTACGGCCACCACCCGGCGGAGATCAAGGCCACGCTGGAAACCGCCCGCGCCTGCTACCCCGACCGCAGGCTCGTGGTGGCCTTCCAGCCGCACCGTTTTTCCCGCACGCAGGCCCTGTTCGGCGAATTCTGCACCGTGTTCACCCAGGCCGACCTGCTGCTCCTGACCGAGATCTACCCGGCCAGCGAGGCCCCCATTCCGGGCGTCAACGGGATGTCCCTGGCTCAGGGCATCAAGCAGGTCAGCAAGACCAAGGTGCGCTTCTTCCCGGACTTCGCGGGCATCGAGCGCCAGCTGAAAGATATTTTGAAGCCCGGCGATCTGTTCCTGACCCTGGGGGCCGGGAGCATCTGGAAGATCGGCGAATTCTGGCTGAACGAACCCGAGAACGAGCCCGTGCACGTCACGGCCGAGGCCTAGGAACCAATGCCCCTGACCATCGCGCACGACACGCTCCTTTGCGAGCGCACCACCCTCCGGCTGGGCGGCCCTGCCCTGGCCGAGGCCGTGGTCTCGTGCGCGGCGGGCCTGGACGAGCTGGCGCGCGTCCTGCCCGGCCTGGGCGGTCTGCCGGGTCTGGGCGGACAGGCCCTGGCCCTGGGCGCGGGCAGCAACATCCTGGCTGCGGACGGTCCCCACGCATTGGTGCTGGTGCGCGCTGCAAATAACGCCGCCCCGCAGATTTCCACGCAGGCTGACGGCGTCACCCCCGGTGCGTTCATCGTCCGCGCTGGCGCGGGCCTGCGCCTGCCCAGGCTCCTGGGCTTCTGCCAGCGCGCCGGTCTTTCCGGGCTGGAGGGCCTCACCGGCGTGCCGGGCCGCATCGGCGGCAGCGTGGCCATGAACGCGGGCTCCTACGGCGTGGAACTGGGTGCGCTTCTGACCCGGGTGCGCCTCTGGACCCCCGAAGGCGGGCTCATCTGGCGCGCGGCCCAGGACTGCGCCTTTGGTTACCGGCATTTCGACCCGCGCATGGGTGGCGGCTTCTGGATGGTCTGGGAGGCCGAGTTCGCCCTGAACGCGGACCAGCCCTTTGCCATCCGCAAACGCATGGAGACCGTCTACGCCAGGAAGAAGGCCAGCCAGCCCGTCACGGCCAGAAGCGCGGGCTGCGTGTTCAAGAACCCCGAGGGGCTCGCCCCTGGCACCAGCGCAGGCCGCCTGCTCGACGAAGCCGGACTGAGGGGCAAGCGTCTGGGCGGCATGGCCTTCTCCACCGTGCATGCGAATTTCCTGGTCAACAAGGGTGGCGGCACGGCCGCGCAGGCCCTGGAGCTTTTGGAGTACGGCCGGGCCACGGTCTTCGACCGGTTTAATCTGAACCTTGAAACCGAAGTGGTGGTGCTCGGATGATGCGTTCCGGCGGAATGCAGCGCAAGCCGCGCGAGCCGCGCAAGTCGGCTGTGCGCCTGAACAGGGCGCGCAAGGACTCGGGCGGCGGCGTAGTCATGGACACGGCCGTGGCCGTGAAAAACGCCCTGCTCTTCTTCGCCGCCCTGCTCGTGCTGGGCAGCCTGGGGGCCGGCCTGATCTTCGGCTACCGCTACGTGACCACCACCCCGGCCCTGGGGCTGACCGAGATCACCATCAGCGGCAACATGCGCCTGGCCTATGGGCAGGTGCTGGAAATCGCGGGCCTGCGCCTGGGCCAGAACAGCCTGGGCGTCAACGTGAGCCAGGTTGAGGCCGCGCTTTCGCGCAACCCCTGGGTGGAGTTCGTCACCGTGCGCCGCGAGCTGCCGGACAAGCTCTTCATCACCATGGTCGAGCGCCAGCCCTCATTCTGGGTGCGCCAGGACGGCGCACTCTACTTCGCCGACGCCAAGGGCGCCACCATCACGCAGCTCAGCCCCGGCGACTCGGCCTCGCTGCCGCTGCTGGAGATCGCGCCGGAGCTGGCGGAAAAGCAGCAGATCCTGGAGGCCATGGTGGCGCGCATGAATCAGCAGAACCTGCCCTTTGCCCTGGGCCAGATGGCCTGGGTGAAGTTTACGGAATCCGGCCAGGTGGAGTTGTACCTGGACGCCCTGCGCATCCGCGTGCGGGCCGACATTTCCGACTGGGAAACGCAGTTCAGCCGCATTGAGACTGTCTGGCGTGACCTCAAGCTGCGCGGCGAGTCCGGGCAGGTTGCGGCCATTGAGGCCAGCGGCGGCAAGGTTTGGGTGGAGAAGAGGCAGAAGCACGGGGCTTCCTGACGGGGAAGAATAGGGAAGGCCCGGCCCTTTGGCGAGTCTAACAAGGGAGGAAAACATGGCCAAGAGCGACATCATCGTCGGCCTGGACATCGGCACCACGAAGATTTGCGCCGTGGTGGGCGAGGCCAAGGACGACGGAGTGGTGGACATCATCGGCATCGGCACAAGCCCGTCCACGGGTCTGCGCCGGGGCGTGGTGGTGAACATCGAACAGACAGTGCAGTCCATCAAAAAGGCCCTGGAAGAGGCCGAACTGATGGCCGGATGCGAGATCCATTCGGTCTACGCGGGCATCGCGGGCAGCCACATCAAGGGCTTCAACAGCCACGGGGTCATCGCCGTCAAGGGCGGCGAGGTCACCCAGAAGGATGTGGACCGCGTCATCGAAGCCGCCAAGGCCGTGGCCATCCCGCTTGACCGCGAGGTCATCCACACCCTGCCCCAGGAGTTCATCGTCGACGACCAGCGCGGCATCGCCGATCCGCTGGGCATGGCCGGCGTGCGCCTGGAGGTGAAGGTGCACATCGTCACCGGTGCTGTGACCTCGGCCCAGAACATCGTGCGCTCGTGCCACCGCTCGGGCCTCGACGTGGCCGACATCGTGCTCGAGTCCCTGGCCTCCAGCAAAGCCGTCCTCTCCGCAGAGGAGCGCGAGATCGGCGTGTGCCTGGTGGATCTGGGCGGCGGCACCACGGACATCGCCATCTTCTCCAAGGACTCCATCAAGCACACCGCTGTGCTGGCCCTGGGCGGAAACAACCTGACCAACGACATCGCCTTTGGCCTGCGCACGCCCATGACCGCCGCCGAGAAGATCAAGATCGACCACGGCTGCGCCCTGGCCGAGCTGGTCAAGGTGGACGAGGGCATCGAGGTGCCATCCGTGGGCGGCCGCGACTCCCGCGCCATGAGCAAGCGCGTCCTGGCCGAAATCTGCGAGCCCCGCTGCGAGGAGATTCTGGCCCTG
>MGTN01000029.1:9399-12636 GCA_001799475.1 Desulfovibrionales bacterium GWA2_65_9
ACGACAATGTGTTCAACCGCATTCTCGGACGGATGAAGAAATGGTTCGTGGACATCGCCTGAGAGCGGTGTGTTCCATTGGGGAAAGTCCAAGCATCCAGCACTGATCAGGGAGGAGGAAGTCATGGCACATTTTGAGATCGACAGCGACATGAGCGCGAAAATCAAGGTCATCGGCTGCGGCGGCGGCGGCGGCAACGCCATCAACAACATGATCAAGTCTCAGCTTACCGGCGTCAGCTTCATCGCTGCCAACACCGACGCCCAGGACATCGAGAAGTCGCTGGCCGACCACACCATCCAGCTGGGCGGCAAGCTGACCAAGGGCCTTGGCGCCGGCGCCAACCCCGAGGTGGGCCGCAACGCCGCGCTGGAAAGCATCGACCAGATCCGCGAAGTGCTCCAGAACACCGACATGGTCTTCATCACCGCAGGCATGGGCGGCGGCACGGGCACCGGCGCTGCGCCGGTCATCGCCCAGGCCGCCCGCGAGGCCGGTTCGCTCACCGTGGCCGTGGTCACCAAGCCCTTCTACTTCGAGGGCAAGCGCCGCATGGAGCAGGCCGAGAAAGGCATCGCCGAGCTCAAGCAGGTGGTGGACTCCATCATCACCATCCCCAATGACCGCCTGCTGCAGATGGCGGCCAAGAAGGCCGGGTTCGCGGACATGCTGAAAAAGGCCGACGAGGTCCTGTTCTACGCCGTCAAAGGCATCTCCGACCTGATCACCGTGCACGGCCTGATCAACCTGGACTTTGCGGACGTCAAGGCCATCATGACCGGCTCGGGCATGGCGCTCATGGGCACGGGCATCGCCTCCGGCGAGAACCGCGCCCGCGAGGCCGCGCTCAAGGCCATCACCAGCCCGCTGCTGGAAGACGTGTCCATCGCCGGGGCGCGCGGCGTGCTCTACAACATCACCGCCGGAGCCGACCTGGGCACCGACGAGATCCAGGAGGTCTCCGACCTCATCGCCAAGGAGGCCCACGACCAGGCCAACATCGTCTTCGGCGTGGTGGCCGACGACAGCCTGGGCGACGAGCTCTGCGTCACGGTCATCGCCACCAGCATCGAGCAACGCGACGCCGTGAAGCCGGAGCCCCTCGGCCTGCGGCCCATCCTGACCCCGGTGCAGGGCATCACCCCGCGTCCGGGCCGCCGCAACACCATCTCCAGCGTCATCGCCGGCAACAACCGCGAGGTCCCGGCCTTCATGCGCTTTGGAGCGGCAGCCCCGGCCGACGGCCAGGCCCAGCACCCGCGCGCGGCCCTGAGAGCCATGGGCGCGCCCGGTGAAGAAGACTTCCTGTACGAGGATGATGAGCTGGATACCCCGGCTTACATCCGCAAGAACGCGGACTAGGAGCGCTCATGGGACGCCCTTCCGGGGCGGAGGAGAAGCGCCAGCGCAGGCGCGGACCCACCGTCCGTCCCGGAAAGTCCATGCCTGCGCCCCCGGACCACGGTGGCCGACTCCCTGCGGCCCTGGTGATCACCGGCGATGAGGGCATGGGCCTCTCGGCCCTGGGCTGGCAGGCGGTTTACCGCCTGCTGGCGGCCAGGCCAGAGATAGCCGTGGAACGCTTCTTCCTCGGCAAGGGCTTCGATGCGCCCGTCTCAGCGGACAGTCAGAGAGATCTCGGACTCTTCCCCTTGATGGCGGCGAGCGTCTCTTTTGAGGAGGACTTCCTCCCCTTCCTCAGGGCGCTCGCCGCAGCGGGCGTTCCGTCCACCCGGACGGAACGCCCGGACTATCCGCTGGTGCTCGTGGGAGGCCCCATCGCCTTTCTTAATCCGGCCCCGCTGGCCCCCCTGGCCGACGCCTTCTTCGTGGGCGAGGCCGAGGCCGGGCTCGTGGACTTCTGCCTGGCCCTCAAGCGCGCCGTGTTCGACGGCGTGAGCAAGCAGGACTTCCTGGCCTCTGCCAAGGACATGCCCGGCATCTACGTGCCAGGGCTGTCCAAGACCCCGGTGCGCCGGGTCGTGGCCATGAGCCCCGGCGACTGCGGGCTGCTCGGCACCCCGGCTTGGTCCTGCTTCACCGGGCCGCAAGCCGCCTTCCCGGACTCGCTGCTCCTGGAGGTGAACCGGGGCTGCCCCCATGCCTGCCGCTTCTGCGCCGCCGGGTTCGTGTACCGCCCGCCGCGCCACGCCAGCATCGCCTCCCTCCAGGCCATCGTCGAGGAGGCCCAGCCGCCCAAGGTCGGGCTGGTGGGCACGGCCCTCACGGACTGGCCGGACCTCCTGCCCTTCCTGCGCTGGCTGGCCGCCCGCAAGACCAAATTTTCCCTGTCCTCACTGCGGGCCGACGGCCTGACCGAAGAGCTGCTCGGCTTCCTGCGCGAGTGCGGCATCCGCACCGTGACCCTGGCCCTGGAAGGCGCAAGCGAACGCCTGCGCCAGGCGGCCAACAAGAAGCTCGACGCCGAGGTCTTCCTGGCCGCTGTGGAGCGCGCCGCGCGGCTCGGGGTCAACCACCTGCGCGTGTACCTCATCCTGGGCTGGCCCTGGGAAGGGCCGGAGGATTACGACGAGCTGCAAGTCTTCCTGGGCCGGATCATCGACGCCCGCGACCAGGGCCACGGCAGGAAGACCAGCGAGTTCATGCGCATCACCCTGGGCGCAAGCTCGCTGGTGCCCAAGCCCTGGACCCCCATGCAGTGGGCGCCCATGGCCTCGGAAGAATCCCTCATCGCCGCCCAGAAGCGTTTGCGCGACATGACGAAATCCCTGCGCGGCGTGGCCCTGCAGGTGGACGCGCCGTTCCAGGCCCGGCTTCAGGGCGTGCTCGCGCGCGGGGGCGAGGAAGCCTTTGAGCTGGTGCGGCTGGCCGCCGAACATGGCGGCTGGAAAAAGGCCATGCGCCTCTTTGCCGACCAGGCGGCCGCGATCCTGGACCGCGAGCGCGGGCAGGACGAGATCTTCCCCTGGGAGGTCATCGACATGGGCGTGTCACGCGCAAGCCTGTGGCGGGAATGGACACGGGCCGCGCGCGCGCTGTCCACCCCGGGCTGCCCCAAAGGCGGCTGCGCGGAGTGCGGCCTGTGCGGCATGGACAAGTGGCTCACGGCCAGCCTGTAAGTCGCGGCCCCCAGACTGCTGACATACTCCGTGCTCCAGGCCGCTCAAAAAGCGTCAGCTGCAAGGCGCAAGGAAAGTTCAAGACCGACGCGTATTTCTCATACGCGAGGGTTTGAGCTTTTCGCAGCAACGCAGCAGATGGCGCTGTTTCAGCGGC
>MGTN01000030.1:0-5737 GCA_001799475.1 Desulfovibrionales bacterium GWA2_65_9
CCGGGCCGTTCAGGAACAAGGAGACCTCTTCGCCCTCGTTCAACAGGAAATTCCCGAAGCGCACCGCATTCCACTGTATCTCTGAGTCTTTGTTCGACAAAATAATCAGTACGTGCATGCTGCCCCCCCTTGAATGTAGTGTGGCCCGCTCTGGCTAGTTCTCCGCTGAGTGCAGGCCGCCAGCACCTGCCTGGAAGTCTACGTTGGCGCTCTCGCCGCCCTGGGGCGAGGGCTTGCTGCAATTCCAGATGCAGGCCCCGCAGTGCACGCATTTTTCCCGGTCGAACAGCGGCACGCCGCCGTCCGGGTTGGTGGTGATGGCTTGGCCGGAGCAGGCCTCGATGCAGACCTTTTCATCACAGGCCTGGCACACGCTTTTGCTCTTGAAGGTCACGTGGTCGCGGTAGCCTGCAGGGGCCTGGACCTTGCCGCCCATCAAGAGCGCGTCCTGGTGCGACACGAGCAGCTGTCCGTCGAACTGGATGGCGGGCCAGCCGATGCGGTCCATGAGCGCGCCGTGAAGCGGCAGGCCCTTCTGCGTGCAGTCGCGGCGGATCTGGGCGATCTCGTCCGCCGGGATGCGGCCCCGGAAGAACTCCTCCAGGCTCGGGATGCGCTCATGCGGCTTTTTGCTCGCGCCGGGCCAGAAGGCCTTGCCGTTCGAGAGCCCGGTCAGGGCCATGCCGATGAGCCCCTGGAGGATGCCCACCTGGAAGCCGTCGCGCGCCTTCTCCGCAATCTTGGCCTCGCGCTCCAGCCAGGAATCGCGGCGGCGGCGCACGTAGGAGCGCGTCAGGTTGTCCTTGGTGAAGGGTTTGTCGGCCTTGAGCAGCTCCAGCACGCTGACGCCCAGGAGCACGCCGGAGGTCCAGGCCTCGTCAAAGCCCGAGCCGGTGAGCACGTTGGTGGTGCCGGAGCCCTCGCCGATGCGCGCGAAGCCGTCGCCCACCAGGTGCGGCTCGCCCTTGCGGCCGGATTCCTGCAAACTCTTCGCACCCCAGGAGCGCATGCGCCCGCCCTTCAGGTGCTTCCATATATACGGGTGCTGCATCCAGTGCTGGAGGTAGCGGTAGCCGGTGCGCACGGGCGAGTTGTACCAGGACGGCACGAAGATGCCGAGGCTCGCGATGTTGCAGGGGTAGACGTAAAGGAAGCCGAAGATCTCGGGCTCGGGGTAGCCGAGCGTGTGCAGCACCAGGCCCTCTTTGAGCTCGCAGCCCTCGGGCAGGTCCACCACCATCTTCATGCCCACGGCCCATTCCCGGGCGTGGTTGCCGGTGGGCAGGCCCAGCTTTTCGTCCAGGGCGCGGCCCACGGCGCCCACGGGTCCGTCGGCCACGACGGTGAGCTGGCTCCTTATGTCCATGCCGGGCATGAACCCGGCCTCGGGGCGGCCGGCCTTGTCCACGCCCTGGTCTTGCAGGCGCACGCCAACCACGACCTGGTCGAACATGATCGGCTCGGCCACGGGCGTTCCGGGCCAGATCTGCGCCATGCCCTGGCCCATGATCTGCCCGCCGGCCCACTGGTTGAACTGGCCCATGGACAGGAGAAAGCCGGGCTCCTTGCGCAGGAAATTCGGCACGTAGGGCAGCTCGTAGGCGTGGTCCTTGGCCAGTCCGAAGGCCCGGATGGCCTTGTCCTTGATGCGCAGAAGCGCAGGCCTGCGGCTGGCGCCGATGGGGTCGAGCAGGTACACGACCTCCTCGTGCTTGACCTCGGTGGCCAGCGGGATCTGCGAGAGGTCGAGGTCCGGGAAGCTGGCGCGGATGCCCCGGCCCTTGGTGACGATGCCGGACACGCCGAAGCCCAAGTCGTCGGCGCGCTCGTAGCAGATGACCTGGGGCGGCATGCCGGGCATGGCCTTGCTCTCGGCGATGGGCGTGCCGTCCTCGTTCATCAGCCCCTGGGACAGGGTGTGCAGGAAGCCGCCCATGGCCGGTCCAAAGCCCACGCAGGCGATGTCCACGTCCATGCGCTGGCGCTCGACACCTTCAGGCAGGGCGCCTTCGGGCAGTTCACCTTCCAGCAATGTGGCGGCGCTTGTCTCGGTCATGCTCGTCTCCCCCCATGCGTGAACCGCTGGCCCAGGAATGAGCCTCTGGCCCGTGGCTGGGCCTCCAGGCTCGCGTTGCCGCAAAAAAAACACACCGGGCGCGGAGACTCTCCCGCGACCCTGGCACGACGGCTTGCATCTCTTTATGCGACAGGGGCGGGGGGAGTCAACCGCAGGGGGAAGGGTGGAAGAAGGGGCCTTCGGCCTCGGCGAGCTGCCAGTGAAAATTTTGGGGCGAAATTTTGTTTCGCGAAAGGCTTATGAAAATTTTGCTATGAATTCTTTCATATGAATTTCGGTTCGAAAAATATGCTCTGCATTTTAACTTAAGAACAAACGGTAATAATCGCGGAAAAAGAATTCCCGGTTGCGACGGTTGCCTGTGGTTTCCACCAGAATGCCCTGGTCGACGAACAGGGTGATGAGCGTGCTAGCCGTAGGCTGAGCCACGTCCAGAGCCTGCGCGGCCTCCTTCACGGTCACAACGGGGTTCATATAGAGTCTGTCCAGAAGCTTCATGCCGTTGGCCGCCCGCGCCCCGAAGGCCGTGACCCGATTCTGGACCTCACTACGGAGCTTCATGATCTGCTGAAAGGTATCCACACCTTTGCGCGAGGTGTCGCGGACGGCCACGAGGAAGAAGCGGATCCAGTGGCCCAGGTCGTTCGACTCACGCACCGTGGTCAGCGCGTCGTAATACTGTCCCTTATTCTTTTCCAAGAACGCGGAAAGATAGAGGCAGGGCTTGTCCAACAAACCTTTGCTCAAGAGGTACAGCGTGATGAGCAGGCGGCCTATCCTGCCATTGCCGTCGAGGAAGGGGTGGATGGTTTCGAACTGATAGTGGCTGATAGCGATGCGCACCAATTGCGGAACGTTGATGGCCTCGTTGTGCCAAAACTTCTCCAGGTCGCTTAACAGCTCTGGCAGATCCTCGTGGTGCGGCGGGATGAATACTGCATCAGCAAGGGAAGAGCCGCCGATCCAGTTTTGAGACAAGCGGAATTCTCCGGGAGTTTTGCGGTCCCCGCGCGCACCTGCGAGGAGCATCGCGTGGGCGTCACGCAAGAGTCTGTTGGAGAGGGGCAGGGTCTTCAGATTCTTAATGGAGCTGTTCATCGCGATAATGTAATTCTGTACCTCTCGCACATCGTTACGTTTTTCTTCGTCAACGAAGGCGATATCTCGGAGCGCCTCATCCATTTCTGTGCGAGTTCCCTCAATGCGGCTTGAGGAATTCGCCTCCTTCATCATGTGCATGTATATGTAGAGGTCCACGTTGGGCACCATGAGGGAATGTGTGTTGAGCTTGGCCAGCTCGAGACTGGCTTCCTCCAGCAACGTATTGATCCGTGGATCACCCCACGTCCACTCATGATTAACGAGGCTCGGCGAAAAGCTTTTGTACTCATATTGCTGCTTATAGGAACCAGAGATAAATTCCTCAAATTGCATAGACTTCCTCGGATTTCGGCTCGGGTTACGGAGGAGCGTAGCTTTCTAAAAACACCTTAGCCTCTTTCGCATACAGGAGCAAGACGGGCCAATGGCAAAAGCCGAAAGGGCTGTTTCAGGTTCCTCCTGAAACAGCCCTTTCGGCGCAATGGGGGTTCCAAGGGGCTTCAAGTCCCTTGGCCGCCGGAGGCATATTCTCTATCTCTTACATATTCATCCGTTCCAGGTCCCGGGCGCGGATCTCGGCGCGCTTGATCTTGCCGCTGATGGTCTTGGGCAGCTCGGCCACGTACTCGATGATGCGCGGGTACTTGTACGGCGCGGTGACGGTCTTCACGTGGTCCTGCAAGGTTTTGGTCAAGGCGTCGCCGGGCTGGTAGCCGGGCGCGAGCACAACCGTGGCCTTGACCGCCATGCCGCGCACGGCATCGGGCACGCCGGTGACTGCGGCCTCGATGACCGCCTCGTGGCTGACCAGCGCGCTCTCCACCTCGAACGGCCCGATGCGGTAGCCGGAGCTCTTGATCAGATCATCGGTGCGGCCCAGGAACCAGAAGTAGCCGTCCTCGTCCACCCAGGCATTGTCGCCGGTGTGGTAGAAGCCGCCGTAGACCACCTTGTCCGTGCGCTCCGGCTCGTCCAGATAGCCGGAGAACAGGCCGGGGATGCCGGCGGTGGACTTTTCGCTCTTCAGGCGGATGCAGATCTCCCCTTCCTCGCCGGGGTTGCAGGGCTGGTCCCCGGCGTTCAAGAGCACGATGTCCCAGTCGGGCATGGCCCGGCCGATGGAGCCGGGCTTGGGCTTCATGAAGGGCAGGGTGGCCACTTGCAGCGTGGTTTCGGTCTGGCCGTAGCCCTCGAAGATGGGCAGGCCGAGCGCCTTTTGCCAGTCGGCGAAGACGGAGTCGTTCAACAGCTCGCCTGCGGTGGTGCAGTGACGCAAGGACGACAGGTCGAATTCCTTCAGGTCCTCGCGCACCAGGAAACGGTAGACCGTGGGCGGCGCGCAGAAGGTTGTGATCTTGTGCACCGAGAGCATGCGCAAGAGCTCGCGCGGCTCGAACTTGCCGCGAAAGTCCCAGACGAAGATCACGGCCCCGGCCAGCCACTGGCCGTAGAACTTGCCCCAGACGCTCTTGGCCCAGCCGGTGTCGGACAGGGTCAGGTGGATGTCGCCGGGCTCCAGGTCGTGCCAGTAGGCGCCCGTGGCCTTGTGCCCCAGGGGGTAGGTGTGCGTGTGCAGCACCATTTTGGGCATGCCCGTGGTGCCGGAGGAGAAGAAGATGACCATGGGGTCGTCGCCGCCGGGGGAGTCGGCCTGGCGCGGGAACGTCGCCTCGCCGGTGGCTTTCAGCGTCTCATAGTCCATCCAGCCCGCCGGAACCGGGGCCTTGCCCACCTGCACCAGGAGCCTGAGGTCCGGGCACTTGCTTCGTGCGGCCTCCATGCGCGCGGTGATGGAGTCCTCGCACAGGACGCAGGAGACGTGCGCGAAGTTGACCCGGAACTCGATGTCGTGCGGGGTCAAGAGCGAGGGCGAGGGGATGGGCAGCGCGCCCAGGCGGGCCAGCGCCAGCATGGACACCCAGTACTCCACGCGGCGGTAGAGCACGAGCATGACCCGGTCGCCTTTTTGGACGCCACCAGCGGCCAGCGCCTTGGCGAGCCTGGCCGATTCCTCGCGGAAAAACTCAAACGAGTACTCGCGCCGGGTTCCGGCGTCGTCCACGTGGATCAGGGCCAGGGCTGCGGGGTCGGCCGCGGCCTTGGGTTCGAGGAAGTCGAAGACGAAATTGTAGCCTTCGGGCACATCGTTCTTGTAGGCCGCCTTGAAGTCGCGGTAGCTGTTCACGCGTAATTTTCCCATGTTTTGCTGCTCCCTGGTGCTTAGGGTCTGTTTCAAAATGATGGATTTTGTTCCCTGGCGAGGAGAGAGCCGATTTCTGGGCCAGGGGTGTACTCATGCGGTACAGCCCTGGACCAAAATCAGCTCGCGCCGACTTTCAGACAACGTCCAGGGGGCAAAAGACGCTTTTAGAAACAGGCCCTAGAGGATCACGTCCAGGAACACGGCCTGCTTTCCGTCCAGGCCGCGCAGGGCGTGCGGGGTCTGGGAGTCGAAGTACAGGCTGTCGCCGGGGGAAAGCACCAGGGCCTCGTCGCCCAGGCGCAGCTCCAGGTGGCCCTCCAGGACGTGGACGAACTCCTGGCCGGAGTGCGCCACCA
>MGTN01000030.1:5745-14967 GCA_001799475.1 Desulfovibrionales bacterium GWA2_65_9
GGCGCACCAGGGAGTAGCCCTTGAGGTGCGGCTCGATGCCGCTGATGAGCACGGTCAGGTCCACGTGGCAGGCCTGGGCGACCTTCATCAAGAAGCCGATGGGGATCTCCATGGTGCCGGACTCGTAGCTGCGGATGAGGCCCGCGTCCACGCCGGTTTTGGCGGCCAGCTCCTCCACGGTGAGGTCCAGGGCGTCGCGCAGGCCGCGCAGGCGCGGAGCGATGTCCTTGTAAGCCTGTTCCATCTCTCTTCTCCTTTACGCCTTGGGGGTTTCCTGCATGGCCTGGGGGAACAGCTCGGCCGCCAGCTCGCGCAGCTTGTACTTCTGGATCTTGCCGCTGGCGGTCATGGGATAGGACTCGACAAAGGCGATGTACTTGGGGATCTTGTAGCGCGAGATCTGGCCCCGGCAGAAGTCCTGCACATCCTCGGGCTCCATGGCCGCGTCGGGCTTGAGGATGATGAAGGCCCCGACCTCCTCGCCGTACTTGCGGCTGGGCACGCCCGCCACCTGCACGTCCAGGATGCCCTCCATGCGGTAGAGGAACTCCTCGATCTCGCGCGGGTAGACGTTCTCCCCACCGCGGATGATCATGTCCTTCAGCCGCCCGGTGACGGCCACGTAGCCCTCTTCGTCCATGGTGCCCAGGTCGCCGGAGTGCAGCCAGCCGTCCAGGTCGATGGCCGTGGCCGTGGCCTCGGGGTTGTTGTAGTAGCCCTTCATGACGTTGTAGCCCCGGCAGCAGATCTCGCCGATGACGCCGCGCGGGCACTCCTCGTTTGTTTCCGGATCGACGATGCGCACCTCGATCTCGGGCATCTCGCGGCCCACGGTCTCGGTCATCTGGCGAAGCGAGTCGCCCACGCGGGTCTGGGTCATCACCGGGGAGCCTTCGGTCAGGCCGTAGCAGATGGTGATCTCGCGCATGTGCATCTCGTCTATGGCCCGCTTCATGAACTCGACCGGGCAGGGCGACCCGGCCATGATGCCGGTGCGCAAGGAGGAGAGGTCGAAGCGCGGGAAGAGCTTGTGCTCCAGCATGGCTATGAACATGGTCGGCACGCCATAGATGGCCGTGCACTTCTCCTGCTCCACGGATGTCATGGCCAGCACCGGCTCGAAGTTCTCCAGGATGATCATGGCCGTGCCGTGGGAGACAGCGGCCAAGACGCCCAGCACGCAGCCGAAGCAGTGGAACAGCGGCACCGTGAGGCAGAGGCGGTCGTGTTCGGTGAACTTCTGGTTCTCGCCGATCCAGTAGCCGTTGTTGCCGATGTTGTAGTGGGTCAGCTGCACGCCCTTGGGGAAGCCCGTGGTGCCGCTGGTGTACTGCATGTTCACCACGTCGTGCGGGGACAGGGCGGCCTGGCGCGCCTCATAGTCCTCGGGCGCGGTCATGACGCTGAGCGCCTGGATCTCGGGCAGGGTGTACATGCCGCGGTGCTTCTCCGCGCCGAGGAAGAGCACGCGCTTCAGGTGCGGGAACTTCTCGGCCTTGAGCCGCCCGCGCTCCTGGGTCTTGAGCTCCGGCACCAGGTCGTTGACCGTGGCCACGTAGTCGATGTCCCGGAAGCCGTCCATGAGGAAGATGTTCTCACACTCGGACTGCTTGAGCAGATATTCCAGCTCCGCGCGGCGGTAGTGGGTGTTCACGGTCAGGAGCACTGCGCCGATGCGCGCCGTGGCGAACTGCAGCACCACCCAGTAGGGCACGTTGTTGGCCCACAGGGCGACCTTTTCGCCGTGGCCCACGCCCAGGGCCATGAGGCCCATGGCCACCTCGTCCACCAGGTCGGAAAACTGCCGCCAGGTGAGCCGGAAGTCCCGGTCCACGTAGACCACGGCGTCGCGGTTGGGCCACTGCTCAACGGTTTCGGCCAGCATCTGGCCCAGGGTGATCTCGCGTAAGGCTGTGTTGCGCCCCATGGCTTACTCCGGGAAGTAGAGCACGGCGTAGATGCTCGCCGGCGCGTCGCCCGCGGCGGAGACGTTGTGCGGCACCACGGAGTTGAAGTAGGTGCTGTCGCCAGGGCCGAGGATGCTCTTCTCGCGGCCGAAGACGAGCTGCACCTGGCCGCTCACGACCACGATGAACTCCTCGCCCTCGTGGGAGGAGAGGACCTTTTCGGCCTCGGGCTCCGGGGACATCTCGATGAAGAAGGGCTCCATGTGCCGGTCAGTCTTGCCCCGGCCCAGGGAATGGTAGGAGTGGCTGGCGGGCGTGCTGCCGCTCTGGTGCATGGCCAGCTCCTGGTCGCGCTCGCCGACGCGCACGATGAGCGGGTCGCGGCTGACTTGGTCGTCCAGGAAGGTGCCCAGGCGCAGGCCCAAAGCGCGGGCGATCTTCAGAAGCGGCCCGAGCGAGGGGTAGCGGTCCTCGGACTCCACGGCGGACAGGAAGGCCTCGTCCAGACCGGTGCGCTCGGAAAGATCCGCCAGGCTTAAGTTCTGCTTTTCGCGAAAGGCGCGTATGCGCTCACCCACTCTCTTGTCCATGCTGGCACCCTCTTCACCCTGCGCTGACGTTCACGTGTTGCCTGCCTGCGGCACAGGCCCGACGCCCGGACCAGGGCCGCAGTCCCCACAATGCGCACGGCCTTAACGCATCTGGCGGTTTTTGTCGACAGGGTTGAAGTGTTTACTCACTTTTGGAGAGGTCCTCGGCGGCAGCGGCCTGGGGCAAGAGCCGGCCTGGGACGGGAGCCTGCCTTGTGGCCGGGGGTGCTTGCCAGTGCAGGGCCATAGGTGCTAGCCTTGCAGTCCAGGAATCTCCCGCACCTGCAACCGATCGAGCCCGCACCATGGACAACAAGCAGCCTCAGGAAGACCACGCCCCAGTGTACCGCCCGGAGGGCGGCAAGAAGCTCAAGGGCCTGTTCTCCACCCAGACCGTGGAGAAGGTCGGCACCGGCACCACCCAACGCAAGACCATCAGCAAGATGTTCTGGTTCTGCACGCAGAACGACGAGGGCCAGGTCATGGTCCAGGCCCTGAACAAGAACATGGTGCCGGCCGGGGCCAGCACCGCCGTGCCCCTGGAAGACTTTCTGAACAAGTACAATCCCGAGCCGGAGATGTACCTGAAGAACGTCTACCCGAAGATGCAGGAACTGAACTCCACGGTGCAGCGCGCCGAGGAACAGCGCCAACGCGGGGCCCTCTACAGCGCCCAGTTCGAGTACGAGAACGCGCTCGCCGTGGACGAGGAGAACGTGCGCGCCAACTTCGGCCTGGGGCTGACCTACGTGGAGCGCGGCGAGGCCACCAAGGCCAAGGACATCCTGGGCCGCATCGTGGGCCTGGACGCGGCCTTTGCCCCGGAGCACAAGCACCTGTTCAACGAGTTCGGCATCTCCTTGCGCAAGAGCCGCATGGTCGACCAGTCCATCGAGTACTACACCCGCGCCCTGACCATGACCGAGACCGACGAGAACCTGCACTACAACGCGGCCCGCGCCTATTTCGACAAGGGCGACCTGCAGAAGTGCCGCGAGCACCTGGACCGCGCCCTGGCCATCAACCCCACCCACGAGGAAGTGACCAAATTCCTCGAGTTTCTGGACAAGAAGAAGTAGACTTGGCAGTCCCTGCCTCCTCCGGCGTGGGCAAGAGCACGCTGCCCCGGCTTTTCCGCCGCTTGGAGGAGCCGCAGGCAAATCAGGTGATCCTGAACAACCAGGGTGTGGACGCCCTGCCCCCGGCCCTGTTGCGCCGTCGGCGAACTCCTCCCAGCAGACCCCGGCAGTAGTGCCTAGCCGCGTGCGCGAGAACCTGCTCCTGCCCTCTTCCCTCATGGCCGCCAGCGGCCAGAAGAGCCCCGGCGATGACGCACGGCTTGAGCTTCTGATCCACCGCCGCGCTTTCGGCCCTGGCGCCCGCTCCTGCGCTGACCCTTTCGGCCTGCAATCGCCTATGGCGCATCGGGTTTTTCGTTGCGCTCCGTCGATGCAGCGTATACGCTCAGCCCATACTTCCCCAAAATCGAGCCACCCCGCGAGGCCCTCATGGTTCTGGACCGCCACCACATGCTGAGCCTGCACAACGTGTTCGAGGGGCTGCGGCTGGGTCTGTGCGAGTACGCCGGGCCGTCGCGCGTGGCCCTGATCTACGCCCAGAATCCTGGCGAGCCCCTGCGCGTGGTCGATCCGCAGGGCCTGCTCTCCGGGCACGAGCCGCGCCTGCGCGAATACTACCTGGACACGGACGAGTGGCGCCAGGGCCTGCCTGCCCCGGAGCAGGTGACCTACTTCGACCAGGCCAAGGCCAAGCGTGTCGGCCTGGCAGGCATCGTGAGCCTGGGCGGGCGCTCCCCTGGCGTGAGTTACCAGATGTGGTTCACCGACCGGCACGTGGACCTGTGCTCCCCCGGCCCTCCCCGCCGCTGGCTCGAGCTGGCCCTGATGCAGTTGTCGAACAACCTGGCCGCCAGGAACATCTTCGCCCTGGACTCCACCGCGCAGATGCTCCAGGAGATGGCCCCCCACGCCGTGCACGACTTCATCGTGGACGAGCGCTCGCATAACCACGGGCCGGACACGCGGCTGCGGGTGTACAACATCCTCGGGGCCATCATGCAGATCTCCAAGACCCCGGAGGAGGGCGCCTGGGCGCGCGGGCACCTGGCCTTTGTGGAGCCCTCGCGGCTGTCGCGCCTGCGCTACCTGATGCGCTTTCCCAAGGCCGAGCGCCCGCGCCTGGACAACAGCAAGCACGTGCGCAAAATGCTCCAGTCCGTAGAGCGCAGCAAACGGCTGCTCGTGTCCGACGGCGAGCACATCATCGGCATCGCCGTGGGCGAGCTGCCGCCCTCCAGCCTGTGCGCCCTGTTCAACGGCCGCCACGGCATGCTCTTTCTGGACGGCCAGCTGGTGTGCAGCTTTTCCGACGGGGCCTTCCAGGCCACCAACCGCAAGCCCAACCTGGTGATCCTGGAGGAGGCCCTGCTGGAGTGGCCGCTGGATGAGGACCAGCGCGATGCCCTGTTCAGCTCGGTGTCGCGCATCGTGGCCGCAGCCGGGGAGCAGAAATACGGCTGCGCGCTCATCGTGGACCCCTACACCCCGCTTTTGCCGGTCTCCGGCCATACCCTGGAGGCACCGCTCAGCCTGGAAGACCCCGAGCACCTGACCCTGGCTGCGGCCCTGGCCAAGGTGGATGGCGCGCTGCACCTCTCGGCCACGCACAACCAGCTCTGCGGCTTCGCCTGCCTCATGGACGGGCCAAGCTTCCCGGGTGAGGACCGCTCGCGCGGGGCGCGCTACAATTCGGCCCTGCGCTTCACCTTCTCCCACCCGGAGCTCATCGTGGTGGTGGTCTCTTCCGACCGTCCTGTCTCGGTGATGCAGAAGGGCGCGGACATCTCGCGTCCGCCGGTGTGGCCTGCGGTGCCAAGCCTGCTGCGCCCGCCCCCGACCCTGGAGCACTGGCTCGACGGCGGACAATCCTGACAGATTTTCTGAAGATGGCCTGAGAGATCTTCTGAAGGCGGGCCTGACGGCGGTATTGGCCGTGGGCCTGTCGGCATCCTGACTGCGCGTCTGAGAGCCGACCCGAAGGCCTGTTCCCCAAAGATTGATTGTGTTCCCTGGCGGGAAGGGAGCCCTTTTGGGGCCAGGGCGTCTCCCCATGCGGTACAGCCCTGGGCCAAAACCGGCTCGCGACGCCCCCGGATAGACGCGTGGCGGCGTTCGGGGGGCAGAAGGTGCTTTGCGAGACAGGCCCTATTGCAGGGTGCCCAGGCGCCGCTTTCGGGCCACCATCTGCAACAGCGCGCGCAGGTCGTCCTGCTGGAAGGGCTTGGCGATGTACTCGTCCATGCCTGCGGCCAAAAACTTCTCGCGGTCGCCCGAGAGGGCGTAGGCGGTCATGGCGATGATGGGCATGTGTCCCTCCCCGCCCGGCAGGAGGGTGCTGCGCAGAATGCGCGTGGCCTCCAGACCGTCCATCTCGGGCATCTGGATGTCCATGAGCACGCAGTCGAACTCGTGCTCCAGGGCGGCCTCCACGGCGGCGCGCCCGTCGTTCACGGCCACGACGCTGTGGCCCATGCGCTCCAGCATGATCCGCGCGCCCATCTGGCCGATGAGTTCGTCCTCGGCCAGCAGGATGCGCAGGGGCCTGGACTGCTCCAGTGTGGCGTGGCTGGCTTCGGCCTGCGCGGCCAGGGCTTCGGCCTTGGCCACGGGCGCAGGCAGGGCCAGGATCACGCAGGTGCCGGCTCCAGCCTCACTCTCGATGCACAGGGAGCCGCCCAGGCTGTCCACGATGCGCCGGACGATGGCTAGGCCGAGCCCTGCGCCCTCGAACTGCCGGGTGTAGGAGGCGTCGGCCTGGCTGAAGCGGTCAAAGACGGTGCCGAGCTTGGCCTCGGGGATGCCGACGCCCGTGTCCGACACGCTCAGGAACAGGCGGTCCGGGCTGTCGCCGGGCAGGCTGCGGTGCCAGGCCTCGACGGTGATGGCGCCGTGGCGGGTGAACTTCACGGCGTTGCCCACGAGGTTGAAGACGATCTGACGGATGCGGGCCTCGTCGCCCATGAGGTTGGCGGGCAGGCCGGGGTCTGGCTGGATGTTCAGCTCAAGACCCTTGCGCGAGCAGATATGGGCGAAGACGCCGACCGTGGCCTCCAGGATGTCGCCCGGCCGGTACGGCTCCTGCTTGAAGGTCAGCACCCCGGCCTCGATGCGCGAGAAGTCCAGGATGTCGTTTAAGAGGGACAAGAGCCGGTTGGCGGACTCGAAGGCGTTGTTGGCGTATTTCTGCTGGCTGGGCCTGAGCTCCTCCAGCATGAGCAGTTGGAGCATGCCGAGCACGCCGTTCATGGGCGTGCGCAGCTCGTGGCTCATGTTGGCCAAAAACTCGCTTTTGGAGCGGTTGGCGGCCTCGGCGGCGTCCTTGGCGGACAGCAGCGCCGCCTCGGCCTGCTTGCGTTCGGTGATGTCGCGCAAGAAGGCCACCAGCCCGCCGCCCTCGGTGTCCTGGAAGGTGACGCTGACCTCCACGTCAAACAGCGTGCCGTCCTTGCGGCGGTGCAGGGACTCGAAGCGGTCGTGGCCGTGGGTCGTGAAGTAGCGGATGTGCGCGGCGACCTCCTCCTTGGCCTCCTTGGCCTCCATGTCGGGCACGCTCATGGCCAGCAGCTCCTGCGCGCTGTAGCCGCTCATGCGGCAATAGGCCTCGTTGACCTCGCGCAGGCGCCCCTGCATGTCCACGCGCCAGAACCCGTCCATGGCCG
The DNA here is from genome assembly GCA_001799475.1 of Desulfovibrionales bacterium GWA2_65_9. Taxonomy (GTDB): domain Bacteria; phylum Desulfobacterota; class Desulfovibrionia; order Desulfovibrionales; family Desulfovibrionaceae; genus Humidesulfovibrio. The sequence goes on from MGTN01000030.1 coordinate 12,981, forward strand.
TCTCCAGGGTGGCCTGGAGCCGCGCGCTGGTCTGCCGGAGCGCCGCCTCGGCCTGCTTGCGCTCGGTGATGTCGCGGATGATGCCGGTGAAGTACAGGCCCTCGGGAGTGCGCCAGGAGGACACCGACAGCTCCAGCGGGAACTCCGTGCCGTCCTTGCGTCGGCCCGTGCGTTCGATGGCCTGCCCGAGGCTGGTGGCCTGCCCGGTGGCCGCATATCTTTGCAAGGCCTCGCTGTGGGCCTGGCGGAAGGCTTCGGGCATCAGGGCGGTCACGGGCTGGCCGATGGTCTCCTCGACCGTATAGCCGAACAGGCGCACCGCTGCGTCGTTGAAGAAGGTGATGAGGCCGTCGGTGCTGATGGTGATGATGGCGTCCACGGCGGTGTGGGCCACGGAGCTGAACCGGGCCTCGCTGTTCTCCAGGGCCTGCAGCGCCCGGCTGTTGCGCAGGGCCAGTGCCGCCAGTTCGCCGAAGGAGGAGGCCAGCCGCGCATCGCGTTTGGTGAAGCCGCCCGGCTTGTTGGCCAGGCCCATGACGCCCACGGCCTTGCCGCCGATGAGCAGCGGGGCGAAGAGCACGTTTTCCAGGTGCGCGTGGCCCGTGGGCATGAACTGCATCCATGTGCTGGCGGCGAAGTCGTTCTCAAAGACCGCGACGCCCTGCTTGTAGGCCTCGCTGTGCAGGCCCCGGTGGGGCATAAGCTGGGGCAGGGCGGGGACCACTGCGCACGGCTGGTCACCGGGGTGCAGGAACAGGATTTCATCCCCGCCGCCGTCCGCGTTCATGATCGTCACGAACCCGGCGGTTGCGCCGATGAGCTTGCAGCTGGCGTCGAAGACATGCCGCGCGGCCAAGGGAAAGTCCTGGGTGGACAGGATCAGCGTCGAGGCGTTCTGCAAGGCCTCGACCTCGGCCTGGCGCACCTGGAGGTCGCGCAGGGCGGAATGCATGGCCCTCTCGGTCCGCTTGCGCGCGGTGATGTCCTGGAAGGTCCCGTGGACCTTGCCCCGCTCCGCCGAGACCTTGCCTGCGACATGGACCCAGCGCCGGGCGCTCTTGGCGGTGATGATCTCCAGCTCGACATCGAAGGCCGTACCGTGCTTCAGGGCGCGCTGCACAGCGTCGCGTATCGTGGCCTCGTGCTCCGGCACGTAGAAGGCCATGGCCTGGCCCAGGGTGACGGGCTGCCCGGGCTCCACTTCGTGGATTCTGTAGGTTTCGTTGGACCAGAGCAGCTCCATGGTCCTGGTGTTCAGCTCCCAGCCGCCGATCTGGGCGATGCTGCTCGTCTCTTCCAGAAGGGACCGGCTGCGCTCAAGCTCCTCCCCGGTCCGCTTGCCTTCGTTGATGTCCAGGCAGTGGCCGATGTAGCCCAGGAATTCGCCCTTTGAGTCGTAGCGCGGTGTGCCCTGGTCCACGATCCAGCGGTACTCGCCGCTGTGGTGGCGCAGGCGGTACTCCATGCTGAAGCTTTCGCGGGCGTCAAAGGCCTGGACGTAGATGTCCAGGCAGCGCTGGAAGTCCTCCGGGTGCACGCTCTCGGCCCAGCCGTTGCCGAGCTCCTGCTCCAGGCTGCGCCCGGTGAAGGCCAGCCACGGCTCGTTGAAGTAGTCGCAGAGCTTGTCCGGCGTGGAGGTCCAGATGAGGGCCTGGCCCGAGTTGGCCAGGGTGCGGAAGTGCAGTTCGCTCTCGCCCAGGCGGGTCTCCAGAGCCTTGCGCTCGGTGATGTCGCTCAGGGTGCCGACCATCCGCAGGGCCTTGCCTTCGGCGTCCGTCTCGATAGCCTTTCCGCGCGTGCAGACCCACTTCCAGGCGCCATCCTTGGTCCGCATCCGCAGGTCAACGATGAAGCCCCCGCCCGTCTTGATGCCCTGCCCCAGATCGCGCTCCACCCGGTCGATGTCCTCGGGGTGCACCAGCGGTCGCCAGTTGGCGTAGGAGGCGATGAAATCCTTGTCGGCGTAGCCGAGCAGTCCGTAGTAGAG
>MGTN01000031.1 GCA_001799475.1 Desulfovibrionales bacterium GWA2_65_9
CCATCCCCTTCACCCGCCTCTCACACATGGTCTTCGCCGCCTTCACCCGCGCCTACATGGGCTCGGAGTTCGGCGGCGTGCGCCATGCGAGAGACTGGTAAAGCCCCAAGGAGGAACCACACATGGGTATCCAAGAAAGACTCATTGAGGACGTGGGGCTCCGGCGCGGGGTTTCGCGGCTGACCCCGGAGAAGATCGAGAAAGTTGTGGGTGCGGTGCTGAAAGGCGAAACCGGCGCCCGGCTTGCGACCTACGCCGAGACCTGCATGCGTTGCGGCATGTGCGCCGAGGCCTGCCACTTCGCCCTTTCCCACCCCGGCGACCCGAGCTTTACCCCGGCGGGCAAGGTGCACCAGACCATGAGCGTCCTGCTCGACAAAAAGGGCCGGGTGGACCCGGAATTCGTGTACGGCATGGCTCAGCTGGCCTACACCGAATGCAACCTCTGCCGCCGTTGCGTGCATCTCTGCCCCATCGGCATCGACACGGCCTACATCATCTCCGTGGTCAGACGCATCTGCCATAAGCTGGGCTGCACCCCGCAGTACATGCAGGACACCGCGCACAGCCACGCGTCCACCTTCAACCAGATGTGGGTCAAGGACGACGAGTGGACCGACTCGCTCATGTGGCAGGAGGACGAGGCGCGGGAAGAGTTCCCCGGCCTGCGCATCCCGTTGGATAAGGAAGGCTCGGACATTTACTATTCGGTCATCGCCCCCGAGCCCAAGTTCCGCACCCAGCTCATCTACCAGGCTGCGGCCATCATGCACATGGCCGGCGTAGACTGGACCATGCCCGCAAGCACCGGCTGGGACAACTCCGACATGTGCATGTTCTCCGGCGACTTCGAAATGATGGGCCGGCTCAAGCGCCAGCACTTCGAGAGCGCCCAGAAGCTCAAGGTCAAGCGCATCGTCATGGGCGAATGCGGCCACGCCTTCCGCTCCGTGTACGACGTGGGCAACCGCTGGCTGGGCTGGCGCTGGCACCCGGTGCCCGTCATCCACGCCGTGGAGTTTTACTGGGAGCTCATCCAGGAAGGCCGCATCAAGCTGGCCAAGAAGTTCCCTGGCCCGGTGACCATCCAGGACCCCTGCAACATCGTGCGCGGGCGCGGCCTGCAACAGAAGTTGCGCGAGGTCACGCGGTTCCTGGTGGATGGGGACATCATCGAGATGCATCCGAACATGGAGCACAACTTCTGCTGCGCGGCTGGCGGCGGCGTAATCAATTGCGGCCCGCCGTTCAAGAACGTGCGCGTTGAAGGCAACACCGTCAAGGCCGAGCAGCTTCGGGCCACCGGGGTCAAGACCGTCATCACCCCATGCCACAACTGCCACGGCGGCCTGCACGACATCATCCACCACCACAAGCTCGGCATGGAGCTCAAGTTCTTGAGCGACATCATCTACGAGTGCATGGAAAAGCCAGAGGCCTAAGAGGAGGCAGACATGAAGCGCATACTCCCCCTTCTCATCCTGGCCGCACTGATCTGCGGGTCGGCCCTTGTGGCGGCTCAGACCGTCCTGGCCCAGGACGCAATCACCAAACTGGCCCCCCCGGCCTTTGGCAAGCTGACGCGGCCCGCAGCCGTGTTCGCCCACGACAAACACAATGAAAAGGCCAAGCTCGAAGAATGCGTGGCCTGCCACCACGGCGGAGCGGACGGCAAGCAGGACAAAAGCGCCTCCACCGAGGGCACGCCCTGCGCCGAATGCCACAAGGTCAAGCCTGCGGGCAAAGGCACAGGGCTGCAGCGTGCCTACCACAAGCAGTGCATCGACTGCCACCGGACCAAGGGCAAGGGCCCGCTGGCCTGCGGGCAGTGCCACGTGCGCTGAACAACGCCCGATACCTGACCGCCAGGGGCTGGAACACGGCCCCTGGCGGGTCAGCAGGCAGAACAGGTCCGGGGAGTGAGCCATGAGCAGGCTGTGGGACGCCATCCAGGGAAGCCTCATCTCCAAGCTCTTCGTGGCTGCAGGGACGTCTCTCGTGGTGTGCATCTCCGCTCTGTCCTACCTGGCCATCAGCCACCAGGAAGACGTACTCATGGACTACGTGGTGTCTGAGGCCGACCGCCTGGGCAACACCATCAAGCTGGGCACCCGCTACGCCATGATGCTCAACGCGCGCGAGGATCTGAACCAGATCATCTCCAATGTCGGCAAACAAGAGGGCATTCTGGCCATCCGCATCTACAACAAGGAAGGCCAGATCAAGTTCTCCAACATCGTCAGGGAGGTGGACACCGTCACGGACATCAAGAGCCAGGCCTGCTACGTCTGCCACCGCTCCACCCCCCCGGTGTCGGACGTGCCTCTGGACGAGCGCATGCGCATCTTCGACGGACCAAACGGGCAGCGCAACCTGGGCATCATCAGCCCCATCTACAACGAGCCCGGCTGCTCCGGAGGTTGCCACTTCCACCCGGAGGGCAAGAAAATCCTGGGCGCCATCGACGTTGTGCTCTCGCTTGAGGCGGCGGACCGCGAGATCAACTCCTCCAAGACGCGCATCATCGGCTTCACCGCCATCGGGCTTTTGGCCCTTGGCCTGTCCATCTTCCTGTTCATGATGCGCTTCGTCATCCGGCCCATCCGCAGGCTCATCCGGGGCGCCAAGCGCATCGCCGAGGGCGGCCAGTGCGCCGGGATCGACATCTCCCAGCGCGACGAGATGGGCACCCTGGTCCAAGCGATTGAGCGCATGGGCAAGAGCATCAGTGAGAAGCAGATCGAACTGAACCGCCAGCGCGACGAGTACCAGTCCCTGTTCTCCCAGGTGCCCTGCATCATCACCGTGCAGGACAAGAATTTCAGGCTCTTGCGCTACAATCAGGAGTTCAGGGAGAAGTTCCGGCCCCGCCCCGGCGACTTCTGTTACCATGCCTACAAGGGCAGAAGCGAGAAGTGCCCCAACTGCCCGGTGGAGTTGACCTTCAAGACCGGCAAGAGCCATTGCAGCGAGGAGACCGGCTTCGACGCCGATGGCACCATGCGGCACTGGCTGGTGACCACCGCGCCCATCACCAACAGCGAGGGCGAGATCATCTCAGCCATGGAGATGTGCCTGGACATCACCAAGCGCAAGCAGCTCGAGGAAGAGCTGGAGAAGAGCGAGCACAAGTACCAGGCCATCTTCCGCAACATCCCGAACCCCGTGTTCGTACTCGATGCGGAGTCCCTGCGCATCCTGGACTGCAACGAGTCCGTACCAATGGTCTACGGCTTCGAACCCTTCGAGATCCTGGGGCGTTCATTTTTGGACCTTTACCCCGAAGAAGACCGCGACCGTTTTGAGAAGCGCCTTGCCCATTCCGACCTGCACGATCGTGTGGTGCATCTGACCAAGGACGGGCGCAGGCTGTTCGTCACAGTGCGCGTGTCACCTTCGGAGTTCTCCGGGCAGAAGGTGCTGCTCGTCACCACCAGCGACATCACCAAGCGCCTGGAGACCGAGCAGCAGCTCATCCAGGCCTCCAAGATGGCCACCCTGGGCGAGATGGCCACGGGCATGGCTCATGAACTGAACCAGCCCCTGTCGGTGATCAAGACCGCAGCCAGCTTCATCGTGCGCAAGATCACCCGCCAGGAGCATCTTGCCCCGGAGATTCTGGCCGAGATGGCCAAGGAGATCGACGCCCACGTGGACCGCGCCTCGCGCATCATCAACCACCTGCGGGAGTTTGGCCGCAAGCCGGAGATGAAGCTCGAACCCGTGGACGCCGGGGCCATCCTGACCCGTTCGCTGGATATCTTCAGCCAGCAGCTCAAGCTGCGCGAGATCGAGGTTTCCCTGAACGTGGCCCCGGACCTGCCGATGGTGCTGGCCGACGCCGGTCGCCTGGAACAGGTGTTCATCAACATGCTCATCAACGCCCGCGACGCCATCGAGGAAAAGTGGGCGGCCACGGAAAAACCCGTCGGAGTCAAGCGCATCCATCTCTCCGCCAGCGTAAACGGCCAGTACGTGGCCGTGGTCATCGCCGACACGGGCTGCGGCATCCCCAGCGGTGTGCTGGAAAAGATCTTCCAGCCTTTCTTCACCACCAAAAAGGTCGGCAAGGGCACGGGCCTGGGGCTGTCCATCAGCTACGGCATCGTCAAGGACTGCGGCGGCGACATCCGCGCCTATTCCACCCCTGGCGAAGGCACGCGCTTTGTCATCACCCTGCCCACGGCGCAGCCCATTGGGGAGGGCCGGACATGAGCGAGCCGCAGCACATCCTCCTGGTGGACGACGAGGACGGCATCCGCAAGGTGCTGGGCCTGACCCTGGCCGACCGTGGCTTTACGGTACACGCGGCGGAGAACGCCGAGAAGGGCCTGGCGCTGTTCCGGGAGCTCAAGCCGACCATCGTCATCACGGACATCAAGATGCCCGGCATGGACGGCCTGGAGCTGTTGCGCACCATCAAGGCCGAAGCCCAGGGTGACCACGGGCATGACGCCGAGGTCATCCTCATCACCGGCCACGGCGACATCGACCTGGCCATCCAGGGCATCAAGCTCGACGCCACGGACTTCGTGACCAAGCCCATCAGCGACGACGCACTGGACATCGCGCTTAGGCGCGCAAGTGAGCGCCTGAACATGCGCCGGGCCATCCGCGAACACACCCAGGAACTGGAGCGGCTGGTGGAGCAGAAGACGCGCCAGCTGCTGGCGGCCGAGCGCCTGGCCGCCATTGGCCAAACCGTGGCCGGGCTGTCCCACGCCATCAAAAACATGGCCAGCGGGCTGGAGGGCAGCATCTTCCTCCTGGGCAAGGGTCTGGAGATGGACCGCCGGGCCTATCTGGAGCAGGGCTGGGAGATGCTTCAGGCCAATGTCGAAAAGATCAAGAACCTGTCCCTGGAGATGCTGCGCTACGCCAAGCCCGAGGCCCTCAAGCCCACGCTCTGCGACCCTGCCCTGCCCGCGCGCGAGGTGACCGAACTGCTGCAACTCAAGGCCAAGGCCGCAGGCGTCGAGCTAAGCCTCTCGCAGCCGCCGGACATGGCTCCGGTCAGGCTTGATGCCGAGGCCCTGCACCGTTGCCTGATGAATCTCGTGGGCAACGCGCTGGACGCCTGCCAGGCCGCCGGGTTCGGGCCGGACGCCCCAGGCGGTCAGGTGCGACTTGCGGTGGAGCCCGTGCCGGGCGGCGGCGTGCGCTACAGCGTTTCGGACAACGGCTGCGGCCTGGACGCAGAGGCCAAGTCCCGGCTGTTCACGGCGTTTTTCAGCACCAAGGGCGAGGGCGGCTCAGGCCTTGGCCTCATGACCACCAAGAAGATCGTGGAGGAACACGGCGGAACCATTGCGGTAACAAGCGAAAAGGGTTCCGGAACAGCATTCGATGTTGTCATACCCGGGCAGGGTGAATTAAATGTCTGAAAGTATGACCTTTTTGGAAAGAATAATTATTTACAATGTTGACTCAGACATTATTATGAAATACAGTGAAGTCGCATCAAGGTCTTCCCGCTAAAGCAATTGTACACTCACGGAATGTATAATATGGACGAAATCATACTGGCCGCGAATGGATTTCTGCTCCGCTACGGCGAGACTCAAGAAGTAGACCCGCTCTGTGTTCTTGGGGCTCGTGTTGTGCTGGCTGAAGGTTACACGCTGCGCAGTTTCGTCCAGATGCTCTGTCTCAATCCGCTCCTCACGCGCCTGAATCCCTTTGCCAAGGACCTGGCCGGGGGGTTGGCCGGCTGGCCCCTTTCGGGCTGCGTGCCAGCGGGCATTGAGCGCCTTGAGTTGTCCAAGACCGTGGAGATCATCGGGCACCCAGCTCCGCCCAGGCTTGAGATATACCATGCCCTGCGCGGGGTGGGCACGGGCGGCGAGGACCTTGAGATCAAGCCCTACCCGGTGGAGACCCTGCTGGACGTGCCCGTGGTCCTGGGACCGCTCAAGCATGTGGTCTTTGGCGACCGGATGGACGAGTTCCGCTTTCACACAGTCTGCAACCTGTTCGAGTTTCAGGAAGGCATCGGTTGGCAACTCGCGTTCCACGGCGCCCCCGTGGAATGTGCACTAAGGAGGTAGTTATGTTTGAGAAGATCCTGTTCGCCACGTCGGCCTCTCCCACGTGCGACGACGCCGCGCGCGTCGCCTTTGAGCTCTCGCGCAAGAACCGCTCAAAGCTCTTCGTGTACCATGTCTTTGGCCTGCCTGGCCGGGGCTTCAGCCTCACCTTCCGCGACGTGCGCACCGGCGAGTCCGAGCACGTGGACGACAACCTGGTGAGCCTGGTCAAGGAGGAGATGGCCCAGTACTACGAGAAGCTCGGCAAGGACCACCCGGACTGCGTCTACGAGACCGCCACCGGCGAACCGCACACGGAAATCCTGCGCAAGGCCCGCAAGGACGACGCCAGCCTGATCATCATGGGCGCGCACACCCGCGAGGAGGACGTCGGCGCCATGCGCCACCGCGCCATCGCCGGCAGCACCATGCAGAAGGTGGCCAAGAGCGCACGCTGCCCGGTGCTCATCGTCAGCCGCCCCTGCGTCACCTGCTGGTCGTACTTCGCCAACATCGTGGTCGCCACGGACTTCAGCAAGCCCTCGGACTACGCCTTCCAGTTCGCCCGCAACGTGGCCAAGGAGATCGGCTGCAAGCTGCACGTGTTCCACTGCGTGGACATCGGCCCCGAGGGCCAGGCCAGCACCGCCACCCAGTCCTACATCGAGCAGCAGCTTGCCGCATCCGAAAAGAAGGTGCAGGATAAGTATGTTGCCAACATGGGCGACTTCGACAACTACATCCTGGCCCTGCGCGAGGGCACCCCGCACGTGGAGGTGCTCAAGTACGCGCGTGAGAGCAAGGCCGACCTGATCGTCATGGCCCACCACACCAAGGACGTGGACCCGGAGCAGGCCATGCTCGGCAGCACCATCGAGCAGGTTGTGCTGCGCTCGGCCTGCCCGGTCTTGAGTGTGAACCATCCCGACAAGGTGGACGTGAGTCCTTACGGAGCGCCGCGCAGCGGGGAGTAGGCATGACCAAGGTTCCGGGCCGGGCTCGGGTGCTCGTCGTGGACGACGAGATGCACCTCAGGCTGTACATCGCTGCGGTCTTCGAGACTGCCGGGTATGAGACGGCCACGGCCCGCGATGGTGAGGAGGGCTTCCACAAGGCGTTCGAGTGGAAGCCCGACCTCGTCAGCCTGGACCTAATGATGCCGAACCAGGGCGGCATCCGGCTCTTCCAACGGCTCAAGGCCGACGGCGAGCTCAAAAAGGCCGGGGTGCTCGTGGTCTCGGCCATCGGGGGAGAGGCCTTCCGGCACTCGTTGTCGCTTGTGCGTAGCGGAATGCTCAGCAATGACGGAGGGCCGCTGCCCGATGTGGACGGCTATGTGGAGAAGCCCCCCAGCCCGGAGGCGCTTTTGCAAGAGGCCGCGCGGATTTTGGAAGCCAAAGGCGCAACAGCCCAAGGCGCGTTGACGCAGAACATTGACGCTGAACATTAAGGAGGCGTGAGATGGCGAAGAAGATCATGGTGGTGGACGATGATCCTGATATCGTGGAATACCTTGTGTCCATCTTTAAGGAACGCGGCTACGCCACCTGCTCGGCCTCTGGCGGAGAGGCCGCCATGGAGATCATGGAGCGCGAAAAGCCGGACCTCTTGACCCTGGACCTGGAGATGCCCGACGAATGGGGCCCCCGGTTCTACCGCAAGTTCAGCCAGAAGCCGGAATTCAAGGACCTGCCCGTGGTGGTGATCAGCGGCTTGGCGGGCATCCACCTGGCCATCCGCAAGGCCATCGCCACGGTGAACAAGCCCTTTGAGCCGACTCAGGTGCTGAGCATCGTGGAAGGGGCCATCGGCGCGCCCTAGGGTGCCGCAGGGGGGCCCCTTCCCCTTCCGGGGGGACTTGCTGTAGGATTCGCGCCAGAACACCGGCGCGGTCTGGCTGGATAGGCTGCGATTGGCGTCAAGGGCAGGCTGCATGACGATGGATGTGCTTCTTGTGGACGACGAGGCCGGGATCCGCAAGGTGGTCGGCATCACGTTGACCGACATGGGCTACACGGTGTTTGAGGCGGCCAGCGGCGACGAGGCGCTAGCTGTCTTTGAACGCGTGCGCCCCCCGGTGGTCCTCACCGACATCCGCATGCCCGGCATGGACGGCCTGGAGCTCTTGCGCCAGATCAAGGGCATCAGCCCGGACACCGAGGTCATCCTGGTCACCGGCCACGGCGACCTGGACATGGCCGTGGCCGGGCTCAAGCTCGACGCCTGCGACTTCATCGCCAAACCCGTCGGGCCGGACGTCTTGGAGATCGCGCTCAGGCGCGCCAGCGACAAGATCGCCCTGCGCATGCGCCTGAAGAGCCACACCGAAAACCTCGAGGAGATGGTCCGCCAGCAGGCCGACAGGCTGGTCGACATGGAGCGCGAGTGCGCCGTCAAGGGCGCGGTGGAGGGGTTGACCCAGCTCATCGGCGGCATCTCCGGGGATGTGGGGGGTGATGTGGAGAGCGGCGTGGGCATCTTCAACGGCCTGCCCTGCCTGGTGTCCATCCAGGACCGCGACCAGCGCATCGTCTCCGCCAACCAGCTCTACCGCGAACGCCTGGGGGAACACGTGGGCCTGCCGGGCTACACCGTCTACGCCGGAGCCGCTGGCTCCGCCGCCGGGAGCCCCGTGGGCCGGACCCTGGCCACGGGCCTGGGCCAGAAAAGCCGCGAGGCCCTATTCGGGCCGGACGAGACCCTGTCCGCCGTCATGGTGCACACCGCGCCCATCCGGGGCGTGGACGGCAAGATCGACCTGGTGCTGGAGCTGGCCGTGGACGCGGGCGAGGTGCAACGCCTGCAGGACGAGCTGCGCGCCTCAAAGCAACGCTACCAGCAGCTTTTCGACGAGGCCCCCTGCTTCATCACCGTGCAGGACCGGCATCTGCGCATCCAGGCCGCCAACCGCCGCTTCCGGGCCGAGTTCGGCGACCGCGCCGGCGGGCTGTGCTACGAGGCCTATTGCGGCACGGTGCGCCCCTGCTTCGGCTGCCCCACCCTCAAGACCTTCGAGGACGGCCTGCCGCACCAGACTGAACTCGTCGTGCGTGGCAAGGACGGCCAGCCGGTGAACGTGGTGGTCTGGACCGCGCCCATACGCAACGAAGCGGGCGAGATCGAGGCCGTCATGGAGATGGCCACGGACATCACCGAACTCTCGCGCATGCAGGATCATTTGGCCTCGCTCGGCATGCTCATCGCCTCGCTGTCCCACGGCATCAAGGGCCTGCTCACGGCGCTTGA
>MGTN01000032.1:0-149 GCA_001799475.1 Desulfovibrionales bacterium GWA2_65_9
CCTCGTCCACGCGCTCCACGAACTTGATGCTGATGCGCGCGCGCAGGTCCTCGGGGATGTCCTGCAGGTCCTTCTTGTTCTGGCTGGGGATGAGCACACGCTTCATGCCCTGGGCCACGGCCGCCAGGATCTTCTCCTTGATGCCGCCA
>MGTN01000032.1:171-9241 GCA_001799475.1 Desulfovibrionales bacterium GWA2_65_9
GGGAGATCTCGCCGGTCATGCAGGTCTCGGCGCTCACCGGGATGCCCGTGAGTGCGGAGATCAACGCCGTGACCAGGGTCACGCCGGCCGATGGGCCGTCCTTGGGCGTGGCGCCCGCAGGCACGTGGATGTGGATGTCGCGCTTCTCGTGGAAGTCCGTGGGGATGCCGTACTGCTCGGCCTTGGCCCGGCACAGCGACACCGCGGCCTGGGCCGACTCCTTCATGACATCGCCCAGCTTGCCCGTAAGCAGCAGCTTGCCCGTGCCGGGCATGGTCGAGACCTCGACATGCAGCATCTCGCCGCCGTAGGGCGTCCAGGCCAGGCCGGTGACCACGCCAGGGGGCAGCACCAGCTCCTTCTCGTCTTCCAGGAAGCGCGGCGTGCCCAGGTACTTGTGCAGGTTCTTCTCGTTGACGGCAAAGGGGCCCTTCTCGCCCTCGGCCTTCTTGCGCGCCAGCTTGCGGCAGATGCTCCCGATCTCGCGCTCCAGGTTGCGCAGGCCCGCCTCGCGGGTGTACTCGCGCACGATCTGCGCCAGCACCTCGTCCGAGAGCTTGACCTCCGACTCCTTCAGGCCGTTGTCCTTGGCCTGGCGCGGCATGACAAAGCGCCGGGCGATCTTGACCTTCTCCTGCTCCGTGTAGCCGGGAATGCGGATGACCTCCATGCGGTCGAGCAGCGGACTGGGGATGGTATCCAGGCTGTTGGCCGTGCAGATGAACATCACTGCGGACAGGTCAAAGGGCACGTTCAGGTAGTGGTCGGTAAAGCTGAAGTTCTGCTCCGGGTCCAGCACCTCAAGCAGCGCCGAGGACGGATCGCCCCGGAAGTCGTTGCCGAGCTTGTCCACCTCGTCCAGCATGATCACCGGGTTCCTGGTGGCGCAGCCCTTGAGGCCCTGGATGATGCGGCCGGGCATGGCCCCGATGTATGTGCGCCGGTGGCCGCGGATCTCGGCCTCGTCGCGCATGCCGCCCAGGGACAGGCGATGGAACTTGCGCCCCAGGCTGCGGGCGATGCTCCGGCCCAGGCTGGTCTTGCCCACGCCCGGAGGCCCCACGAAGCATAAAATCGGGCCCTTCATCTTGGGGTTCAGCTGGCGCACGGAGAGGTACTCCAGGATGCGCTCCTTGACCTTCTCCAGGTCAAAATGGTCATCATCCAGAATGGTCTTGGCGGCCTTGATGTCCAGCCTGTCCTTGGACTGCTTCTTCCAGGGCAGCTCGGTCATCCAGTCGAGGTAGGTGCGGATCACCGTGGCCTCGGAGGAGTCCGGGTGCATGGACTCCAGGCGGCCCAGCTGCTTGAGGGCCTCCTTCTTGACGTCCTTGGGCATGCCAGCCTTTTCGACGGCCTTGCGCAGGCCCTCGACCTCCTCGTCCTCGCCGCCCTCGTCGCCCAGCTCGCGCTTGATGGCCTTCATCTGCTCGCGCAGGAAGAAGTCGCGCTGGGCCTTGTCCATGCCCTCCCGGGCCATGGACTGGATCTTGTTCTGCATGGAGGCCACCTCGGCCTCCTTGACCAACTGGTCGTTGACCATGCGCAGGCGCTCGACAGGCTCCTCACACTCCAGAATGGCCTGGGCGTCGGCCACCTTCATGCGCAGGTTGCTGGCGATGAGGTCGGCTAGGCGGCCGGGTTCGGCCACGGAGTTGAGCACGCCCATGATGTCCGCAGGCGAGATGCCGCGCAGGGTCAGGATCTTCTCCGAGAGCTCGCGCGAGGAGCGGATGAGCGCTTCCTGCTCAGCCGTCAGGTCCTTGCCCTCGATCTCGGGCAGGGCCTCGACCTCGGCCAGGTGGAAGGGATCGTCGGTGACGAAGCGCTTCACGCGGGCGCGGGAGAGCCCCTGCACCAGCACCTTGAGGCGGCCGTCGGGCATTTTGAGCATGCGCATGATCATGCCCACGGTGCCGACCTGGTACATGTCCTCGGCCTTGGGGTCGTCGATGGTCTCGTCTTTCTGCGAGAGGATAAGGATGTAGCGGTCGCCGGACAGGGCCGCGTCCACGGCCTTGACGGATTTCTCGCGGCCCACGAAGAGCGGCAGGATCATGTAGTTGAAGACCACGATGTCGCGCACGGGCAACACGGGCATGACAGCCGGGATGTCCGGACGCGGGGTCTTGTCGTCACTGGGGCCGCCAACAAGGGGAATGCCGCCCTCGTTCAGGTCGCCCGCCATAAACCTGGCGTGGGGATCGTTTTTATCGTGCATATACCCTTCCTGGGCCGCCTGGGCCAGACGCTGGGCAGCTGTGGGCACACCGGAGCGACGGCGCATACGGGCCGGTTTGGTGGGACTTTTCTTGCGTTTCAAGGTGACTGGCTCCTGAACGATGGCGTTGGCCCGACCAAGGAAACGGGAACTCCCGTTGGGCCGAACCGTACTATTGTAATTCGTTTTTGCGGCGTGGCAAGGGTGAAGGCGGGAAAAACGGGGAATTCTGGCGGGATTCAGTAGCGGATGGTGAAGCCGTCGAAGCACTCAGGGATGTCGATGTAGCCAGCGTCCACGAGGTCCACGCGAGCCGAGGGCGGGCCTGCCTGCAATTCCTGGCGGAAGCGCTCCAGCGCCGCCCTGCCCTGCTCCGTGTCGCCCTGTTCCGAAGCGCCCTGTTCCGAATCATTCGGCGCCTGGGCCTGCCCGGCCACGGAGCCGTCGGGCATGTTGCGCACCCAGCCGACAAGCCCGAGCGCGCGGGCGGTCTCCCGGGTCCAGCCCCGGAACCAGACGCCCTGGACCAGGCCGACGACATGGAAGTGGAGGGTGGGCACGGGCGATACCGCCATCCTTGGCAAGCCTCCGGAAAAGGTCGTCAAATGTGCATCACCGGGGCATCGTGCACGGTCCTGCGATCTATGGGGGCAGCCGACTGCGGCCCGGTCTTCAACGCCAAGCCGTTGCCTGGGCCGCAGCAGCCAGCGCCACGCTCCCGGCCAGGGAGCGCCAGTCCGCGCAGTAAGCCCCCACCCCTACACCTCATGCACCTGCAAATAGACCAGGGTCTGGTTGAGCAGCTGGTACGCGATTTCGCCGAAGGTCATTGGTCCCGTGAACGGGTCCGTCTTCTTGCCCTCAAGCTCCGAATACAGATAATTCAGGATGCAGTTGCAGGAGAAGACCACGCGGTCGGCCTCCAGGCTGCATTCCTTCTTGAGGCGCTGCTCGAAGCCCTGGATGTAGTCGCCCACCGGCTTGGCGTGCTTGTAGCGCACGCCGCTGAACACAGGCGCGTAGAACTGTACGGTTCCGTCGGCTTCATTGATCGCCTGGAAGCTGATGTTGACCCGCGCGCCGGAGTAATCCGCCACCAGGGGCAGGCGGGTGTCGAGTTTCTTGTCCAGAAGATATGCGGCGAGATTCATCTTTTCGCCGTTGACCAGGACGCTCTTGACCACAAAGCCGTCGGCCGGGAAGACGAGCGTATCGCCATCCCCCTGCTCAAAGAGGTTCATGATGCCGATTTCGGCGACCTTGTTCGCCGGCAGTTCGGCCTGCAGAACCAGAGCGCCTTCTTCAAAGGCTTCCCCGGTCTGGCCGTTGAACACCTTGGGGGTTTTCTTGCCCAGGTCGTCCAGGTGGACACCCGCGATCCAGCCGATGAGCGGACGGACTCCGAACTCCTTGAAGCTTGGCGCCTTCAGGGCGAAGAACAGGTGCGTCATGTTGGAGGCCGGAATGATGATGAAGCTGAAGCCGTGCTGCGGACCTTCAGCATAGACGCGGGAAAGGTTGCTCTGGTCGTAGAAGGCGATCTTCGCGCCCGTGACAACCCCTGTCAGGTCCGTGACGAAGACCTTCTCCCGTGTGGACACGCCGCCGTGCTCGTCGGTGATGAAATAGGGGATGGTGCCCCCGATCCAGTCGCCCTGCGGCATTTGGCGCAACGCGCTTTCGTCTCCGGCCAGGATGAGCGTACGGCCTTCCTCAATGATTGCTGACGCATCGGCAATGCTCATGAAGTGCTGGCGCATGGGGCCTCCTAGCCGAAGATGGTCTTCAGGTCTTCCTGGATGCTCGGGGTATGCGCATTCTTGGCGAACACCTCGTAGAGCTGGTCGATGCTCGCGGCGATGTTCTCCGGTGAGGAGTCCTCCTGAACCGACAGGGTCAGGCGGCCAAGCAGCATTCTCACTGCCAGGGACTTCAGCGCAGACACCTTCCGGCCGGTCACGAGGTCGTGCCAGCCTTGGTGGGTCTTTTCCGGTAGATTCATCTTCGCCCTCCTCCCCGGTTACGTCCTGTCGCTCTGTGTACCGTATTCCTAGCGCTTCCGGGCGGCACAGCGCACTCACACGAAGCAAATCCGTAAGAACGCACTGGGGCCAAGCGCCAGATTAACCAAAGATATGATTTTTAGGCAAGAAGTTTCGCGGGAGGAAAGGAGATTCCAGGGGCTCAGGCGGTCATCTGCGCCCAGCTGTAGGACCAGATGTGCTGGGCGTGGGTGGTGATGGGGAAGTGGGGTGTGGGGGTGGGTATTTGAGCTGCTCAGCGTATGGTAACGATCAAAGTACAAGAACATCAAACTTGCGCCCTTGCTCCTGCCGTCTCTGTTGCTGCACCAAAAGATTTCTTATAACTATGTCAATAAAACCATCTATAGATGAAGTCGGGCAAAGGCTAAAAAGCTCAAGGCCTGCTTGGGTCAACGTTGCGACTCCTAGGTCTAGGGTATGATCACTATTGTCAAGGAATGAAATTCCAATTCGCCTATCAAAATACTTTATTTCAAATTTTTGAGGCAAGCCATCTTTTCTTGCTCCACCCCAGAGGTCGTAATGTATCAGTCCAAGGCTATGCAAATGTTTAGTTGAAGACTCATTTATACCATTATCATAGTACACTATTTTATATGGTGGATAAATAAACAATGCAGTCCCACAAACGTCCAAACAAAAGCTACAAAGGTTACAAAAAATCAATGCGTCATTCTGGCTCATCTCAGAAAGCAAACCTATTGTGCGTTTTGAAAATGCCCCTGGGTTATTTGCCTCACCAGCAAGCACCTTAGCCCAAAGTCGCTGCATATTTTCATTCGATATAATTCTACATTTTTCAAAAAAATTCATTATCCAATCATCATCTACATCTTGTGGTCGTGCGCCTTCTTCAACTTGTGGCAAAGCCAACCGTGTGATCTCCTCAATATTTTCCTGCTTTTTTGCTTCCTCCTTGACGAAACGAGATAAAGCCCTACGCTCAAGTCCTGAAATCTTAATTTTCGTCTCAGTCTGCATAAGTGCAATTTTGGCATCTGCCTTAGCGATTCTGCACTTTTGCCACGGGAGAAACAAACCGCCCATGGCGTTATCAATTTTCTCTACAAGCGTTGTTGCAGTGGGCGCAAAAGCACCAAGATTTAGATCAAAGAGCGTAATCTTAATGTCTGACATGGTTCACCCCACCAACTCGCATCAAGAACCTAACCAAGTCACCTCACCTACCAAACAGCAATGGCTATAGCAATATCGAATCATGTTCCTCAAATCCCCCTGGCCCAGGCCAGCACCGCAGCCAACGCCACGCTCCCGGCCAGGTAGCGCCAGTCCTCGGCCGCGATGTACACCCCGGCGCCCACAAGCAGGATCAGCGCATAGGCCCACGTCTCGGCGCAGGCCTTCACAAGCGTGTCCGTGCCCTCCTCGATGCTGTGCACCACAGGCTCCATGAGCTGCCACACTTCCTCCGGCAGAAACGAATCGCCAGACTGGCCGTTCTGGCCGTTCGGCGCGTCCTGGCCCCCAGACCGCGACCAGCGCGATTGCAGCTTGCGCCCGCACTTCTCGCAGGTGTGCGCGTCGTCCGCGTTCTTGGTGCCGCAACTGGTGCAGAGGATCATCAGACGCCCTTGACCGGAGCCTAGTTCAGCAACTGCTGCTGGTAGTACCTGGCGCGGATCGCGCCCATCTTGGCCTGGATGTCCTTGATGCGCTCCTTGCTGGGCGGGTGGGTGGAGAGAAACGCGGGCGGGTTCTGGCCCTTCTTGGTGCTGTAGGCGTCCATCTTCTGCCACAGGGTCAGCGCGCCCGAGGGCTCATACCCGGCCTTGGCCGCGATGATCATGCCCACCTCGTCGGCCTCGGACTCCTGGGAGCGGCTGTGCGGCAGCAGAAAGCCCACCTGCGAACCCACGCCATAGGCCTGGGAGAACACCTGGGCCACGGCCGGGCTCGTCCCGGCGCCGAGCGCCATGGACGCGGCCTGCCCGCCGAACTGGGCCATGAGGGCCATGCTCATGCGCTCGCCGCCGTGGCGCACCAATGCGTGCGCGATCTCGTGCCCCATGATGGCGGCCAGTTCGTCGTTGCTGGTGGCCAACTCCAGAATCCCCGTATACACGAAAACCTTGCCGCCCGGCAGGCAGAAGGCGTTCACCGTGTCCTTCTCGATGAGGTTGAACTCCCACTTGTATTCCGGCTTGTTGGCGGCCACGGCGATGCGCCGCCCCACGCGCCGCACGCGCTCGGTCTGGAGCTGGTCGCTGCTCATCTTTTCCGTTTTCTTCACGTCCTGGGCGGCCTGCAGCCCCAGCTGCGTCTCCTGGCCCTCGCTGATGAGCAGCAACTGGCTGCGGCCCGTGTAGGCGGCCTTGGCGCAGGCGGCGATGACCAGGGCCAGGCACAGCAGCAGGGCGGCCCGTTTCAAGCGGGGGTTCAAACGCCAACGCAGAGGGTTGTTCAGGCGGGGGTTCATGGCAAGACTCCTTGTCTGGGCATTCTGGATGCAAAACGCGGCCCAGCGCATGCGCCTTAGTATAACCACGCTCCGGCAGAGCAGCAAGGGGCCGGGAATTCAGGTGGGCCGAGGCTCAGGGGGCTAATGCTCCGGCCGGCCAAGGCCGGGCGGGCCAAGGCTCCGAAATCCAAGGTTCCGACAGGCCGACTCCCGGATCAGCCAAAAACCGGACGGGCCAAGCCAGGACAGGCGAAGCCCAGGCAGGCGCAAGCGGATGGAAAAAAAATCAGGCCGACTCGCCGCCGGACATGCGCACCAGCTCGGCCTCGATTTCGGCCTGGCCCAGGCGCACGCAGCCAGTAAAGGTCAGGCCGTCGATGACGTCCTTGCGCACCAGGAAGTGCCGCTTGGCGAGCCTGGCCAGCTGCGGCCAGTGGGTGATGAGGATCATCTGCTGCTTTCCGGCCAGGCTCAGCAGCCGCTCGCCCACGCGGATCAGCGTGTGCCCGCCGATGCCTGCGTCGACCTCGTCGAAGATCAGCGTGGGCTGCGCGGACTCGGCCTGCAAACTGGCCAGGGCCAGCAGAAAGCGCGAGAGCTCGCCGCCCGAGGCGATCTTGTCCAGCGGGCGCGGCGGCTGGCCGGGGTTCGGCACCCAGAACAGGCGTCCGCGCTGCTCGGACAACACTCCGGTGAGGCCGGAATAAACTTCAACGGGCTCAAAGGCGAACTCCACCCGCGCGTGCTCCGAAAAGCCCAGGCCGGACAACTCGCGGCCCAGCCGCGCGCTCAGGTCCTCAGCTGCGGCGGCGCGGGCGGCGTTCAGGGCGTCGAGCGCCTGGCTCAGGGCCTGCGCAGCAAGGGCTTCCTCACGCTCCAGGCGCTTGGCATCCAGCGCGCAGGAGTCCAGAAACGACAGGTTCTCCTCCGCATGGCGGCCCAGGTCCACGATCTCGCTGATATCATTGAAGCCCTTGCCCAGCTTGCGCTTGAGCTTGGCCAGCTCGAACAGCCGGGCCTCGATGGCCTCAATGTCATCACCCTCGCCCTTTGCCGCCAAGCGGCGGATGCGCGCCTCCAGATTCGCCAGCTGGTGCCGGAAGTCCTCGGCCACGTCCTTGTCCTGGCCAAAGGCCGGGTCAAAGGCGGTGAGCTGTGCCAGACAGCGCGACAGCTCGCCCACCTGGGCGGCCAGCGGGACTTCGCCGAGCAGGGACTCCAGAGCATGGCCGCGCGCCTCTTCCAGGCGCTCGTGGTCCTTGAGGCCCGCCTTGCGCGCCAGCAGTTCGTCCTCCTCGCCGGGCTGCGGGGCCACCTTGGCGATCTCGGAGCGCTGGAATTCCAGGAACTCGCGCTGACGCGAGAGATCGGCCACCTTGGCCTCCAGTTCGGCCCGCGCGGCCTGCACGGCGCGCACAGCCAAGAGCGCCGCATCGCGCCCGGCCAGCACGCCGGGGTCGGGCAGGAAGGCGTCCAGGATGCGCGCCTGGTGGGCTGGCTGCAAGAGCTTCTGCTGGCCGTGCTGGCTGGTGTGCAAAACGAGCCCGGCGCGCAGGTCACGCAGGGTGTCCAGCGAGCCCAGGCGGTCGTTCACGAACACGCGGCTGCGGCCGGTGTCGGCGGAGAGCTCGCGGCGAATAATGAGCTCTCGTGGGGAGTCGAGGTCTTCGGGCGGGCCGCCGTTATCTTGAACCACGAACACGGCCTCGACCACGGCCTTGTCCTTGCCCGGGCGCACCAGGTCGGCGCTCATGGGCTCGCCGGTCAGAAAATCGATGGCGCGCACGATGAAGCTCTTGCCCGCGCCGGTCTCGCCGGTGAGGGCGTTCATGCCCGGCGCGAACTCCAACTCGGCGTCCTCGATGAGCGCCAGGTCGCGGATGCGTAGCAGCTCAAGCATGGCGGGCCTTCTTGCGGTGCGCGGTGGTCTTCATGTGCATGACGATGTTGTCCAGGGGCAAGGTGTGCAGGTGTTTTCCCTTGCGGGAGACATAGCCGCTCTCGAAGAGCCAATCAATGTTTTCCTCGGCCACTCCGTAGAGCGGGATGAGCTGCCAGGCCAGGTCGCGCCCGCTGTCCAGGGCGGCCCGGAACACGTCCCTGGGCCGGGTGTCATAGACGTTCTCCCCTGGCCCGCAAGGTTGGCTGACCACGTAGTACTGGCGGCAGACAAAGGGCCTGAGCGGATAGACCACGCAGCGGCCGCCCACCAGAAAGGCGCACTCCCCCACCGGGCCATGGCCCAGCAGGCGCTGCATGAGTTCCGCCTGCGGCTGGCCTTCCAAAATTTCCGAAGCATACCACCAGATCCCCAGCACCTCGAACTCCGTCACCGGGATGCACTGGTCGATGCAGCAGTTGCGGCAGCCCGGCCCGCAGGCGATT
>MGTN01000032.1:9292-9947 GCA_001799475.1 Desulfovibrionales bacterium GWA2_65_9
AGGTCGCGCAGGCTCTCGCCCAGGAGGTTGTAGCCGAGCACGGTGAACAGGATGGCCAGGCCCGGGAACACGGAGAGCCAGGGCGCAATCTCCAGCACCTCCTTGCCGTCCAGGAGCATGTTGCCCCAGGATGCGTCCGGCGGCTGCACGCCCAGGCCCAGGAAGGACAGGGACGACTCCACCAGGATGGCCCCGGCAATGCCGAGCGTGGCCGAGACCAGCACCGGAGCCAGGGCGTTGGGCAGGATGTGCCGGAAGATGATGCGCATGGACCCGGCCCCGGCGACCTTGGCCGCCAGCACGAAGTCGCGCCCGCGCAGGGACAGCGTCTCGGCGCGCACCAGCCGCGCCACGCCCATCCACGAGGTCAGGCCGATGACGGCCATGATGGTGACCAGGCTCGGCTCCAAAAAGGCGATGACCGCCAGGATCAGGAAAAAGGACGGGAAGCAGAGCATCACGTCCACCCCGCGCATGATGAGCTCGTCCGTGAGCCGACCGAAGTAGCCCGCCACCAGCCCCAGCACCAGCCCGATGCTGGAGGAGATGCCCACGGCCACAAAGCCCACCCAGAGCGACACGCGCGCGCCGAAGAGGATACGCGAGAACACGTCGCGGCCGAGCGCGTCGGTGCCGAGCAGATGCGCAGCCGAGG
>MGTN01000032.1:9961-10359 GCA_001799475.1 Desulfovibrionales bacterium GWA2_65_9
TTCTTCATGGCGACAGGGTGCGCGCTCACGACTCGCCTCCGCCTCTCCCGGAATTGCGGATGCGCGGATCAGCCAGGCCGTAGCCCACGTCGGCCAGCAGGTTGCCCACAAGCGTCAGCACCGCGCCGAGCACCAGCGAGCCCATGATCAGCGGGTAGTCGCGGCTCATCACCGCCTGATAGAAAAGCTGCCCCAGGCCCGGCAGGGCGAAGATGGACTCGATGATGACACTGCCGCCGATCAAGCCCGGCACGGACAGGCCCAGGATGGTGATGACGGGCATCAGCGCGTTTCTGAGCGCGTGGCGGAAGATCACCACACGGGCCGGCAGGCCCTTGGCGCGCGCGGTGAGGATGTAGTCCTGGCGCAGCACCTCGAGCATGCTCGTGCGCATGAAG
>MGTN01000032.1:10376-16549 GCA_001799475.1 Desulfovibrionales bacterium GWA2_65_9
GCAGCATCAACAGCAGCGCCAGCCAGAAGCTGGGCATGGCGAAGCCCGCAAAAACAATGACCGTGGAGATGCGGTCAAAGGCCCCGCCCTGCCTCCAGGCGGCGCGTACACCAAGGGGGATGGCCACGAGCAGGGTCAGGAGAAGCGAGACGATGTTCATGCCAAAGGTCAGCGGCAGGCGCTCTTTTATTTTGTCCCAGACCGGACGCCCGTCGCCGGACATGGAGCGGCCGAAATCGAGCCGGGCCATGCGGCCGATCCACTGGCCGTACTGCACATGGATGGGCTGGTCCAGGCCGTAGAGCTTCTCCAGGCGCTCGCGGGCCACGGCCGAGGCGCCGGGGTTCAGCGTGGTCTGCATGTCCGTGGGCTTGCCCGGGGCCAGGTGGATGACCCAGAAGCTGATGACCGTGATGCCGAAGAAGACCACGGCCACCCAGGCGAGCTTGGTTGCGATGCGCAGGAGCGTACGGGTCATTGAGCGTCCGGTGTTGCAGGTGTTCCGGGCAGACCCCGGTCCGGTCCATGTTTACGTGAAAGCGCTCCCAGACGCAACGGCGACAATGCCTTGTGATTTTTTCAGGGGACTTGAAGATTTTTCTGTTGACAGCATGGCCGCCTTTTCGCTAGACATGCCTTCCCAACGCCGTGGGGCTGTAGCTCAGTTGGGAGAGCGCTTGAATGGCATTCAAGAGGCCGTGGGTTCAATTCCCTCCAGCTCCACCAGAAAGATCAAGGGTCGTCCGTAACAGGATGGCCCTTTTTCTTTGGCGCGCGCGTTTTCGCGCATCGGCTTTCATTCGGTTCCTGCTCCGTTTCACCTTGGTGCACAGCCTCAGACCCCGCCTCGCCGAAACGTGGCTTGGCCGATGCTTGGGCGTGTTCGTTCGACGGTGGCCCCCTGTGAGTGAGGCTCTCTCCACTCTGACATCCAGCCCCCCACGAGCCAAACTTGCTAGACCTATCATTCTCATTTAGAGGAAGACACCATGCGCACAGTCGACCCGGTCAAACACGAAGCGAAACGTCGCGAAATCCTGGACGCGGCAGGCCGGTGCTTCGCCCGGAAGGGGTTTCAGGGCGCCACCATCTCAAACATCTGCGCCGAGGCCAAGATCAGTCCTGGCCACCTCTACCACTATTTCGCCAGCAAGGAGGCGATCGTGGGGGCCATTGCCGAGGTCGGGCTGGAAGCAAACGTGGAGTTGCTCGCCCGGATCATGGCAAAACCGGACGCCATCGCGGCGCTTGTCGCGGAGGTCAGGCATCCCAAGGACCAACGCGAGAAGACCGGGCAGGTGCTGCTTCTGGACATGCTGGTGGAGGCCGGGCGCAACCCGGCCATGGCGGGCATTCTACAGGAACACAGCCGGAAGTTGCAAACGCTCCTGGCCGACTTCATCCGCAAGGGACAGGCGCGCGGCCAGATCGACCCCGGCCTCGACCCGGAGGTTGCGGCGGGTATCGTGCTCTGCGTGGGCGACGGCATGCGGGCCCTGGCGCTCCGCAACCCTGAGGTCGACATGGGAAAAAGCCTCGACACCCTCAAGATCCTGCTCTCGCGATTCCTGACACCGCAAAAGCCCTGACGGAGCGACGGAGCGCCGCCGCTCTACCTTCCACCCACCGCCAGCAGAAATTAGAGCGATTGCTCTTTTAATGCTTGACGAGCACCCGCGAGCCCGCATAAATAGACCGAACGGTCGTTCTAATTAACAACGGCGGTTCCGGCCCGCTTTCCAGCCGGGAACCGAAACGCCGACACTAACTCCCTGGCCAAGGTCTGCCGGGACACCGAGAAGGAGTTTCTCATGGCCAGCCTGCTCAAAAGATTCCTCGCAACCATCACGCTTCTGTCCTCCCTGCTCCTTCCCCTGTCCGCCCTGGCCCAGGGCAACTCGGACGCAAAGCCCGTCCCTGCGGCCAAAAGCGACTGGGATGTGAGCCTCGGAGCCGGCGCTGCGCTCGTCCCCACCTTCGAAGGCAGCGACCGCTACCATGTGTCGCCCGTGCCCCTGGTCAGCATCACCTACAAGGACATGATTTCGCTGGATGGCAAAGGCCTGAGCGCCTATTGGCGCACCGGCGATCTGCGCATCGGCGCAGGACTGACCTATAACCCCGGCCGGACCGACAGCAAGGACGACGGTCTCTTCGGCAATGGCGATGACCGGCTGCGGGGCATGGGCGATATCGACGCCGCGCTCGGCCTCAAGGCTTTTGCCTCCTACCGCCTGTGGATGGTGGACTTGAGCACGGCAGTGACGAAGTACACCGGGGATGACAACGACGGCGTCGTGGTGGATCTGGGCCTCAAAGTGCCGTTCAAGCTGACCGACAAGTTCACCCTCACGCCGCATGCGGGCGCCACCTGGGCCAACCAGGACTACATGCAAACCTTCTTCGGCGTCACGGCTGCGCAGGCGGCAAGTTCCGGCTTCGCCAGATATGATGCCGACGCCGGCTTCAAGGACATCCGGGCTGGCGTCAATGCCAATTATCGCTTTGACGAGCACTGGTTCCTCAGCATGAGCGCCGATGTGAAGCGGCTCGTCGGGGATGCCGCCGAGAGCCCCATAAGCTTTTCGAACACCGGCGTGAGCGTTGCCACAATGGTGGGCTACAAATTCTAGCCAGGTTCTGCGGGCAGGGAGTTGGCAGACGTGGACAGCGCCCGTCGGCTCCGGCTGGGTCCGAGCGGCTTGGTGTCGCTCTTGGGACTCCTTGACTGACCGCCACCTTCCATATGTTCCCTAAATTGCATTTGCGCCTACTCTTGTTACGCGGTATCCGGGCAATAAATATAAGGAGGTGGCACATGCAGGATTACTACTATTTTCTTCGCCAAGGTTGGGAAGTGTCTGTGCAAAACATCCTTGATGCCGATGATGATGTCTCATTTAAAATCATGGAGAAAACGGTCACAGTCCACCCAAGGGGGGGGATCACGAGGGACTCTGACTGTGGGCCGTTCAGTCCCTCAAGACTTTGGAACCCCTGACAGGCTTGTCACAATGCTCATCAAGACCTTTGAGTCAGATAAGAACCAAGAAATACTCGCAGAAGCGATCAGTAAAGCCCTTGATCCATTTTACTGAGGCTAACCCTAAGGACGGCTTGTTCCCTCCGGTTTCGGATAGGGCCGCACCGGCAACCTCAAGCGCGCCCGCCAGTCGCCCTTCACAAAGTACACAGACCTGAACTGCCGCAGGCTTCCGCACACGGCCCGGTGCATGTCCTGGCGCAGGTGCCCACCCCCCCCTGTGCCAGAACGTGCGCAAGTCGAGACCTCTCGACATTTTTGACCCCACTCCCCATACGTGGCTATGTCAAGATGGACATAACAACGTTACGCTTGCGTCGCCAATCTAGCTGCGCGAGGTGGGAGAATATCTGTATGAGTTTGAACCAATCGCCAGTGCCAGATATTGATACTCGGCAGGTCGGACCCGAGGAATTTGAGCGGCTCCTTGAACGCGTGCGCGGCTTTCACGGCTATCCTGCGCCCGGCGTGGTGCTCGGCTGCTTCATGGTCGAGGCCGCCAAGGACGCCCTGCCCGAGGGCGTGCTCTACGACGCCCTGGTGGAAACCGGCTGGTGCCTGCCCGACGCCGTGCAGATGCTCACCCCCTGCACCATCGGCAACGGCTGGCTCCGGGTGCGCAACTTCGGCATCTACGCCGTGAGCCTGTTCAACAAGCGCACCGGCGAGGGCGTGCGCGTGCGCCTGGACCCCAGCCGCCTGGGCCCGTACCCGAACATCCAGACCTGGCTGCTCAAGCTCAAGCCCAAAAAGGACCAGGACACTCCGGCGCTGCTGGAGGAGATCCGCCTGGCCGGAGCGTCCGTATGCACCGTCACGCCCATCCAGGTGCGGCCGGAGCACATGGAGAAGCGCAGCAAGGGCGCCATAGCCCTGTGCCCGCTCTGTGGCGACGCCTACCCTGCCGCCCACGGGAAACTGTGCCGCCCTTGCCGGGGCGAATCGCCCTTTGCCGAGATCCCCTACTCCGAGGCCGACGGCGGCCAGGCCCCGGCTTCCGGGTTCGCCCCAGCCACTGGCGGCCCGCGCCTGCGCCTGGTGCCGGTGGAAGAGGCCGTGGGCGCGCGCCTGGTGCACGACATGACGCGCATCGAGCCCGGCGTGGCCAAGGACGCCGCCTTTGTGCGCGGTCAGATCGTCGAGGCCGGGGACGTCTGCCGTTTGCAGCGCATGGGCCGCCATAATCTCTACGTGGAAGACGAGGACGGCGAGGCCCTCTCCGGCTGGGTCCATGAAGACGAGGCCGCCCAAGCCTTTGCCGAGGCGCTCTCTGGCCCCGGCACCAATCCGGTGCTCCCGGCACGGGAAGGCAAGGTCAACCTGGAGGCCGCAATCGACGGCCTGCTGGTGGTGGACCGCGACCGGCTGGAGGCCTTCAACCTCGTGCCGGACATCATGGCCGCAACCCGGCGCGACGGCTCGCTGGTCAAGCGCGGCATGCGCGTGGCCGGAACCCGGGCCATCCCCCTGCACCTGCGCCGCGACGTGTTCGGCAAGGCCATGCGTCTCTTGGACGCCGACACCATGGGCGGCCCGCTGGTGCGCGTGGTCGCGCTCAAGCCCGCGAAGATCGGCATCCTGGTCACCGGCACCGAGGTCTTCCAGGGCCTCATCGAGGACAAGTTCGAGCCGGTGATCACCAAGAAGGCCCTGGCGCTCGGCGCAAGCATCACCCGCACCCTGTTCGCCCCGGACGACGCCGCTCAGATCAGCGACTGTGTGCGCTCGCTGCTCGTCGCGGGCAGCGACATCATCATCACCACCGCAGGCATGAGCGTGGACCCGGACGACGTGACCCGGCGCGGCCTGGCCGAGGCCGGGGCGTTGGACCTGCTCTACGGCGCGCCGTTCCTGCCCGGAACCATGCTGCTCCTGGGGCGCATCGGCGACGCCAAACTCATCGGTGTGCCTGCCTGCGCCCTGTTCTTCAAGACCACCAGCCTGGACCTCGTGCTGCCGCGCATCCTGGCCGGGCTTGAGATCACCCGCAATGACCTGGCCCGCATGGGCCACGGCGGCATGTGCATGGAATGCAAGACCTGCACGTTCCCCAAATGTCCCTTCGGCCACTAGGCCGGAAGGAGGGCGAAAGACCATGAAGGAGCAAGGCGCGCTGGACCGCATGGAGACGGGGCGGACAGTCATTCGTTTGCACCTGTGGCTGGAGCGCAGCGGCGACACGGCCTTCGGCATGGGTCGCCTGCAGCTCCTGGAGCGCATCGAAACCTGCGGCTCGCTCAAGGCTGCGGCGGAGGAGCTGGGCATGAGCTACCGCGCGGCCTGGGGCAAGCTGAAGGCCTCGGAAGAAGCCCTGGGCATGGCCCTTGTGGAGAAGGTCGGCGGCAACAAGTCTGGCTGTCGGCTGACCCCGGAGGGCATTGCCCTGGCCGGGGCCTATCGCGCCTGGTTCGCCGAGGTGGAGCGACACGCCGTGGCCAAGGCCAACGTGTTCTTCCCCTTCCTCTGCGAGCGCTTCCAAGAGCGCAAGCGCCGCATCCCGGTGTCGGCGTCGACTTCATGTGTTACACAAAACATATGAAAATAATTGGATAAAGTTTGACGCAAACCTGACCTTGTGTCATGCCTGACATAATCAGGTCCGAGACGGGCCGGGGCTCCGCTTTTTCTGTTGGGGCCTGACTGGACGACACAAGGAGGATCAATGAGCGTATCACGGCGAGGGTTCATCAAACTGCTCGGGGCGGGCACCGCCTGCCTGGGGCTTTCCAAACTGGGGATCGATCTCGGCCCCGCGCAGGCGTATGCGGCCGGACTCAAGATCGAGGGCAGCAAGGAGACCATCTCCATCTGCCCCTTCTGTTCCTGCTGCTGCAACACGCTGGTCCACGTCAAGGACGGCAAGATCATCAACATCGAGGGCGATCCGGACTACCCCATCAGCGGCGGCGGTCTGTGCGCCAAGGGCGCGGCCCTGCGCTCC
This sequence comes from Desulfovibrionales bacterium GWA2_65_9, assembly GCA_001799475.1. GTDB lineage: Bacteria > Desulfobacterota > Desulfovibrionia > Desulfovibrionales > Desulfovibrionaceae > Humidesulfovibrio. Next base: position 16,361 of record MGTN01000032.1, read on the forward strand.
CTGCACGTCAGCGAGAAGCGCCTCACCAAGCCCATGTACCGCGCCCCTGGCAGTTCCAAGTGGGTGGAGAAGGACTGGGACTGGATGCTCGACAAGATCGCACGCAAGGTCAAGGACCAGCGCGACCGCGACTTCGTGCTCAAGAACGAGGCCGGTCTTGAAGTCAATCGCCTGGAGAGCGTGTTCTCT
>MGTN01000032.1:16557-17972 GCA_001799475.1 Desulfovibrionales bacterium GWA2_65_9
CAGAGTCGGTTGGACGCGGCGCAATGACTCAGTCTTACACGGACATCGCCAATGCCGATGCCGTGCTCATCATGGGCAGCAACTGTGCTGAACACCATCCCATCGCTTTCCGTTGGGTTCTGAAGGCCAAAGAAGCGGGCGGCGTGGTCATCCACGTTGACCCCAAATTCTCGCGCACCTCGGCCCGCAGCAACTTCCACGTGCCCCTGCGCTCGGGAACGGACATCGCCTTCCTGGGCGGCATGTGCAAGTACATCCTGGACAAGAAGCTCTTCTTCACCGACTACGTGAACAACTACACCAACGCCTCCTTCCTGGTGGGCGAGAAATACTCCTTCAAGGACGGCCTGTTCTCCGGCTTCGACGCCTCCAAGAAGAAGTACGACAAAAGCCAGTGGGCCTTTGAGAAGGACGAGAAGGGCATGGTCAAGCGCGACGCGACGCTGGCCAATCCCCGGTGTGTCATCAATGTGCTGAAGAACCACTATGAACGCTACAACCTGGACCTCGTGTCCCAGGTTACGGGCGTGTCCAAAGAGAATCTGCTCAAGGTGTACGACGCCTTCACCGCCACCGGCAAGCCGGACAAGGCCGGAACCATGCTCTACGCCCTGGGCTGGACCCAGCACACCGTGGGCGTGCAGAACATCCGCCTGGCGGGCATCATCCAGCTGCTGCTGGGCAACTTCGGCGTTGCTGGCGGCGGCATCAACGCCCTGCGTGGCGAGCCCAACGTCCAGGGCTCCACGGACCACGCCCTGCTCTACGGCTACATCCCCGGCTACCACAACGTGCCCATCTCCACGTGGAAGACCCTGGAAGACTACCAGAAGGCCAACACGCCCAAGACCGTCGATCCCAAGAGCGTCAACTGGTGGCAGAACCGGCCCAAGTACATTGTCAGCCTGCTCAAGGGCTGGTTCGGCGACAATGCCACCAAGGAAAACGGCTTCGGCTACAGCCTGCTGCCCAAGCTCGACCCGGGCATGGACTGCTCACACCTGTACATCTTCGACCGCATGTACCAGGGCAAGATCAAGGGCGGCTTCCTCTTCGGCCACAACCCCTGCCAGAGCTTCCCCAACTCGAACAAGGTCCGCAAGGCCTGGGACAAGCTCGACTGGCTGGTGGTGGGCGAGGTGTTCCACAACGAGAGCACGGACAACTTCAAGCGCCCCGGCGCTGACCCGAAGAAATGCAAGACCGAGATCTTCCTGCTGCCATCCGCCTACCGCGCCGAGAAGGAAGGCACCGTCTCCAACTCCGGCCGCTGGCACATGTGGCACTACAAGGCCATCGAGCCGCTCGGACAGTGCAAGAGCATGGGCGACATGTGGGTTCAGATCATGAACCGCGTGCGCGAGCTCTACAGGAAGGAAGGCGGCGCGCTTCCGGATCAGGTGCTCAAGCACCAG
>MGTN01000032.1:17983-21018 GCA_001799475.1 Desulfovibrionales bacterium GWA2_65_9
CCGACGGCTCCACCACGAGCCTGTGCTGGGTGTATTGCGGCGGCTACTCCCCGACCGAAGGCAACCTGGCCAAGCGCCGCGACCTGACCCAGACCCCCATGCAGGCCAAGATCCATCTGTACCCGAAGTTCGCCTGGGCCTGGCCCGTGAACCGCAGGATCCTCTACAACCGCGCCGGCGTGGACCTGAACGGCACCCCGTACAACCCCGCCAAGGCGGTCATCGCCTGGCAGGACGGCAAGTGGGTGGGCGACGTGCCCGACGGCCCGGCCAAGCCTATGGCCCAGGGCGGCCCCTACCCCTTCATCATGCAGACCGAGGGCCACGGCCAGCTCTACGGCCCCGGCCGCGAGGACGGGCCTATGCCCGAGCATTACGAGCCGGCCGAGACCCCGCTGACCAAGAACCCGTTCTCGTCGCAGATGAGCAATCCCTGCATGAAGACGGTGCATGCCAGCGAGTACGATGTGCTGTGCAAGAACGGCGACCCGAAGTACCCCATCGTGCTGACCACCTACTGCATGACCGAGCACTGGTGCTCCGGCTCCGAGACGCGCAACGGCCCGGCCCTGCTTGAGGCCGAACCGCAGCAGTACGTGGAGTTGAGCCATGAGCTGGCCAAGGAAAAGGGCATCAAGAACGGCGACTTCGTCCTGGTGGAGAGCCTGCGCGGCAAGTGCGAGGCCGTGGCCATGGTCACAGTGCGCATCAAGCCCTTTACCGTCATGGGCAAGACCGTGCACCTGGTGGGCATGCCCTTCGCCTTTGGCTGGACCAAGCCCAAGTGCGGCGATGCAGTGAACAGGCTGACCACCTCGGTGGGCGACCCGAACACCACCATCCCCGAGTACAAGGCCTGCCTGGTGAATCTGAAGAAGATCGCCAAGGCCACTGAGCTGTAGTCTCAAGCCCTAGACGATAAGGAGCAATACAATGCCCAAGGCAATACTCATAGACACCACCAAATGCACCGCTTGCCGGGGCTGCCAGGTGGGCTGCAAGGAGTGGAAGAACTATCCGCCTGTAGCCACGAAGCAGCGCGGTACGCACCAGAACCCCCCGGACCTCGGTCCGTACAACGTCAAACTCGTGCGCTTCAGCGAGCACATGGAGTCCGACGGCACCGTGAAGTGGTACTTCTTCCCGGACGCCTGCCGCCACTGCCTCGACGCCCCGTGCAAGAGCGGTGCGTCCCTGGAGGACTCCATCATCCAGGACAAGGAAACGGGAGCCGTCATCTACACCGAGAAGACGGCCAAGGAGAACTTCGAGGCCATCAAGTCCTCCTGCCCCTACGACATCCCCAGGCTGGACCCCAAGACCAAGCGCATCGTCAAATGCGACATGTGCATCGACCGGGTGCGCGCCAACCTCCTGCCCATGTGCGTCAAAAGCTGCGCCATGGGGGCCATGACCTTTGGCGAGCGCAGCGACATCCTGAAGCTCGCCGCCACCCGCCTGGTGGCAGTGCAGAAGAACAATCCCAAGGCCCAGCTCTGCGACATGGAGAACGTGTCGATCATCTACCTGGTGGCCGATGCGCCGGGCAAATACCACAAGTACGCCGTGGCCGACGCCTCCGACTCCCCGGGCTATATGACCCGCAAGGAGATGCTGGCCGGGGTTTTCGCCCCGCTGCGCAAGGCGACGAAGCAGTTGCAGGGCTAGCGAACAAGACCAGCCCATGACCTACGCAGGGCCGTCCGGTCTCTCCAGAGCCGGGCGGCCCTGCCATCAGGCAATATGTTTCAAGACATTTCCAGACAAGGAGCGCACTTCAGATGCAGACCACAGCAGTTGAGACTCCGGCGGCCCTGCGCAACATCGAGACGGCGCTTTCGCGCGCCAGCACGGACATCCCGGCCCTCACGCCCCTGCTCACGGCCTTCGGCCCGCTCCTGGCCGCACGCGCCCGCCTGCGCGAGGCAGCGCCCGGTTGGACCGGCCCCGCCCTCGTGATCGACGCCGAGCGCTTCGGCCAGGGTGCCTTTGTGCTGGCCCAGACCGAGGTCGGCGGCGGATTCGAGGACATGAGCGCGCACCTGACCGGGGCCGCGCGTACGCTGCTGCCGATCATGGAACAATCCTTCCCGGCCATCGCCGCAGAATTGAAGCTCTTGGGCGCGGCCATCGCGTCCGGCGCCCTGACTCCGAAGGCCCTGGCGAGCGCCGGTTTTGGTGATGCCGCGGCCGTGCCTGGCGTCTCGGAGCAGACCATGGCTTTCGCCGCTAGTGAGTTGGTGCGGCCTTTTGTGGAGCGCCAGGCCCAGGACCTCGCCGCGCAGGTGAAGGGCCTGCCCTGGCCGCAGACCTGCTGCCCGGTGTGCGGCGGCGCGCCGAACATGAGCGTGCTGCGCCGCGTCCAGGAGGACGGGGAATTCCTCCAGGCCCACGGCGGGCGGCGCTTCCTGCGCTGTTCCAGCTGCTCCACGGAATGGACGCACAAGCGCGTGTCCTGCCCCGGCTGCGGCTGCGAGGAGCCCGACGAGCTGCTCGTGCTGCGCGACCCGGCCCGGGTCCATGAACGCGCCGACGCCTGCAAGCGCTGCAAGGCCTTCGTGCTCTGCCTGGATTCTGGCGAGCTGGCCGAGGTGCCGGACCCGGACGTGGCGGCCCTGACCATGCTGCCGCTCGAAATCCAGGCCAAGCAGCAAGGCTTTGCGCCTTTGGCCGAGCACCCCTGGAGCAGCCTCTAAGCAGAAACGCAGGGGGCTCTTGTCCGCAGGCTGTTGACGCTTGCACCATATTATGTCATTTTAGACATATCAAACGCATCGACACAACGAGGCCGCCATGAAAACAGATCCTCGCGCCGCCTGCGGACAAGAGCCCCGTCCCACAAACGCTCAGACAAGCCGCTGCCTGCCCTTCTGCGGCCTGGGCGCGGAGGAATACGTGCAGCGCAAGGCCGCGCATTGTGGCATGCTGCAGCTTGAGCCGCGCAGAACCCGCACCGGAGAGCAGGCGGACGCCGTAACCGAGCCCTAATCAGCCTTCGGCGTCCACACTGTCCCGCCCCCCCCACCTGTCAGCCC
>MGTN01000032.1:21068-22448 GCA_001799475.1 Desulfovibrionales bacterium GWA2_65_9
GCCCTGCCATAAGGCTCCAGATCTGCTCAGAAAGTTGAAGCTACTGAGCCCCTGAAACCGGGGTGGGGGCAGACGGGACTGCCGGAAATCCCTTCCCCACGGTTGCAATGGGCGGCAGAGGACATGGGAGAGGGCCGGGACAGCGGCCGTTTTGCCAAGCCCGGTGGCCTCTTCCCAGTCCCCAGAGACACGCTGCTGCACGTTCAAAGCGCCGGTGCAAGAGGACGCTTCGTTGACGCTCGCCGAGTGCTTTGCGCGGTTACGGGGCAGGTGTCCGGCCGGCCTTGGGGGCCGTGCTCATGTCCGCGCCGTAGGCGCCGTGCCAACGCGCTTGTGGTAGATGACCTTATCGTCACCCGCTGCGTAGAACCCGGCCAACCGGGCGCAGGCGGCGTAGCCGTGCTTCTCGTAGAACCGCCGCGTGGGCCGATACTGCTCGCGCGAGGAGGTCTCGACATAGATGCCCCGCGCACCGCGCGCCGCCATGTCCACCTCGGCCCGCTTGAGCACCCGGCCCCCCAGGCCTCGGCCCTGGTGTTTCGGGGCCACGGCGATCCAGTACAGGTCGAAACTGTCCGCCGTGCCGGGCACCGGGCCGTAGCAGGCATACCCCGCCAAACCTTCGCGGTCTTCGGCGAATATGAAATAGTACCCGCTCGCATCACCTTTGGTAAGCTGTTCCTGGATCAGCTCCCCGGCTACCACCACCTCGTCGGCGCTGAAAAAACCCGAGGACTCGACGAGCCGCCGCACGGCCTCGGCATCGCCGGGCGCGACCGAACCGCGCCAGCGCGGGTCTTCTCCATCTGCAATGGGCACGTCCACGGAAGGTGCGTCCCGGAAGACAGCCTGCATGGGGGAAGCGCCCGCCAGGGCCGCCTGGACGATGCGCGCCACCAACGCGTCAAAGCAAAGTCCAGCCTGCTGCGCTGCGGCCGCGAATCCGGCATCCGGGGCCAGGCAGGGGTTGGCGTTGACGTCGATGATCTGCGGCTGGCCCAGGGCGTCGAGACGAAAATCGACGCGGGCGTAGCCGGAGAGCCTGAAGACCCGCCACGTGGCCAGGGCCGCATCGGCCAGCCGGGCAGCGAGCCTGGGCTCGTCCATCGGGAAAGCCCGACAGGTGTCCCGTGCGGCAGAGCTCTCCTCAATCCATTTTGAGGCATAGGTGAGCACGCGGGTTTCTTTTGGCCAATGCTCCGGGAAGAGCATCTCCGCAGGGGGCAGGGCTTCCGGACCGTCTGGGCCTTCCAGCACGGATACCGCGAACTCCCGGCCCGGCAGATAGGCTTCGGCCAGGCAGGGAAGACCCAAGGCGTCCGCACGCGCGCGCAACAGTTCGGCCAGATGCTTGGCGCTGGCGGCCTGCACCACCGCGTC
>MGTN01000032.1:22516-24162 GCA_001799475.1 Desulfovibrionales bacterium GWA2_65_9
TGCACGGAATGCCAAGGGCCGCAAGCAGGGCCGGAGCGGCAAAGGCCAGGCGGTCCAGACCGGCCACATTCTCCGCCAGGTTAAAGGCCACATCCGGCCGCAACCGCGTGAACTCCGAGCGCATGACCGAGAAGTCCGGCAAAAAGGGCACCAGCCGTGGCCTGTGCCCCAGGCGCCCAAGCGCCCCGGCCACGGCCTCGGCCTGGACAAGGCTGTCCAGGCGGTCTGGCGGATCGTCCGGCCCGAGGGGATCATGCAGCACCGCGATGCTGAGGGCCGGGCTCATGACCGCACCCTGCGCTCCTTGTCCGGGGTGCGCGGCAGGCGCTCCAGGGCCGACTGCATGATCATGCGCAGCAGGTCCTGGTACAGGATGCCGTTCATGCGGCAGAGTATGGGCAGGTCCGAGATCGTGGGGTTCAGACCCGCCAGCGGGTTGACCTCCAGAAAGCTGGCCTTGCCCGCAGCGTCCAGGCGGATGTCCACCCGGCCACCGTCGCGGCAGCCCAGGCCCCGCCACACCGCCAGCGCCAGATCCTGGGCCTCGGTCGCGGACTCGTCGTCCACGGGCAGGTATTCCACCACCTCTTCGAAGTTGGCCTTGTTGGTGTAGGAATAGGCTCCGGGCTCGGCCGAGCCTGAAAGCACCACCTCCATGATGCCCACGGCCCGGGCCAGCTCGCCCGTGCCCACGATGCCCACGGTGAACTCGCGCCCCGGGAGATACTGCTCCACCAGCACGGGCTGCTGGAAGCGCTTGAGGAGCGCCCGGCAGATGGCCGTGAGCTGCTTGCGGCCGCCCGCGCGGGAGGCCGCGCTGACGCCCTTGCCCGTGCCCTCGGCCACGGGTTTGGCGAACACGGGGTACGGCAGGCGCACGTGCGCGATGTCCTTTTCCGTGCGCACCAGGGCGAAGTCCGGGGTGGGCAGGCCAAGGTCACGCACGAAGCGCTTGCACGCGGCCTTGTCCAGACACAAGGCCATGACCAACGGGTCGGAAAAGGTGTAGGGAATCCGGTAGGCATCGAGCAGGGCCGGAACCAATGCCTCGCGGCCAAGGCCAAACACGCCCTCGGCGATGTTGAACACCAAATCCCAGCGGCGGCCCTCAGCCAGGGCGCGGACCAGGGACTTGGCCGAACCCACGCGCTCCACTGCAAAGTCCAGGCTGGTCAAGGCCAGGGCCAGGGCTTCAATGGTGTCCTCCTTGTCGAACTCTGCGGTCTCCTCCTCACTGTAACCCTGGGCGAGGTATTCGGAACGCAGGTCATAGACCAGTCCGACAATCATACGTTCCCCTTGTCCTTTGCGGTTTTCACCCGCGAGGCTCCGGTCCCGGCGTGGTCCGGGTAGCGGTACATGCCGCCCGCATAGTTCCGGAGCAGCAAACCCTCGCCATCATGCCCCTGCGTGTAATCCGGGGCCAGGGGGATCTTTCCGCCGCCGCCGGGCGCGTCGATGACGAAGGTCGGCATGGCGTAGCCCGAGAGCCTGCCGCGCAGAGCGCGCAGCATCTCCACCCCACAGGAAACAGGGGTGCGGAAGTGCCCCGACCCGCTGATGGGGTCGCACTGGTACAGATAGTAAGGACGCACCCGGAAGGCCAGAAGCCCCTGGAAGAGCCGCCCCATGACTGCGGGCTCGTC
>MGTN01000032.1:24172-24480 GCA_001799475.1 Desulfovibrionales bacterium GWA2_65_9
GCCAGCAGCACGGTCTGGCTCCCCAGCGGAATGCCTGTGTCGGCCAGACGCGAACAGGCCTGGCGCGACTCCTCGGTGAGTTCGGCCGGGTGGGCGAAGTGCAGGCTCATCCACAGGGGGTGGTGTTTCCTCAGCATGCGCATGAGTTCCGGGGTGACGCGCTGGGGCAGCACCGCAGGCACCTTGGTGCCGATGCGCACGATCTGGATATGCGGAATTGCTCTGAGCCGCGTGAGCAGCCAGTCCAAGGTCTCGCTCGGCAGGGTGAGGGGGTCGCCGCCGGAGAGAAGCACATCCTGCACCTCAGG
>MGTN01000032.1:24512-26030 GCA_001799475.1 Desulfovibrionales bacterium GWA2_65_9
GGGGTAGCTGTGCACCAGGCCGGGGACCGGGGAGTGGCCGTCCTCGCCCAGCGGGTCGTCAGCTTCACCCGGGCCGCGCAGGGCCTCCCAGCAGGAGGGCAGCACCATGCGCCTCAAGGGCTGGTCCGGATCTTTCGGGTCGAGCAGGCGTGCGTAGTACGGTGTCACTGCCAGGGGCAGGGTGGCTCTGGCTAGGCCAATGGCGCGACGTTCAGCGTCGGAGAGGTCGAGCAGTCGGCTGGCGGACTCGAAACTGGTGATGCGGTGGGGGAGCTGCCAGCGCCAGTCGCGCCAGTTGCGCCCGGTGGCGCCAGGAAAATGTCGTTTGATAAATTCGGGCAGGGGCAGGGGCTGATACTCGTTGCGGGCTGCCAGGGGGCTTGCGGGCGTGGTGGCCTGCGTATGGGAGGGGGGCTCTTCGGGATCCAGCCCGGCCTCGATTCCGCGCGCCCCGCTATCCGGAGGTTCAGACTCGTCTGCACCCAGTCTGCTTGCTTCCATGGTGTTACGATCCTGTGGGTTCACGTTTCTTCCCGGAGGGCCCCGGTTCCAGGTCACTGCCTCTTGCGCCTGGAATCCTTGGGCTGCATCACCGCGGCCTCTGCGCCGGGCAAATAGTCGCCCGTGCCCTGGCTATGATATCCCAGGAGCTGTAAAGTGCGCTACTCCTAGTCCCAGTGAATGACAAGTCTTTCCCTGCATGCTCCGCTCGCAAGTGGTATCGTCCGAGTCCCCCCGCACTGCGAAGCGAGCCTGCCCAACCAAAACAGGCCCGACAGATTCCCATCGAGGCTGGAGCGCTTGGCCTGCGGACAAGCCGGACGGCCACAGTGGGACATCCAGAATGCGACAAACGCCGAGTAGAAACCGACATCGAGCAATCCACGGCGCGGTTTCCTATGTGGAAGTGCCATAGGTGCCCTTGTCGGCCAAGGCGTGCGCCTGCGAGAGCGCCATGAAGTTAATTCCTGGAGCTGGGATGGGGGGACAGGCCAGGGAACCCGACCCACCGGGCCTGGGCCTGGGTTCCGAGCTGGCCCGCGCGGCATGTCGCCTACGGGACGTGGAACTGGATATCCGTCGTGATCACGGCATCGCCCGTCACATGGGCGATGGCCACGTCACCGCCTGCGGTCGCACCATTGCTGTCATAGTGAAGTATGTTGTTCACGGTGTCGTAGATGAAGCTGGCCTGCCCGGCCACGCCCAGGGTGTCAGAATACGTCGCGGTGCTGATGAAGTTCGCGCCCGCCGCCGTTGGGTCAAAGGCCACGTTGGAGAAGCTCAGCTTATCCCCGTCGGCATGTGAAAAATCAGTAATCTGCTCACTGGTGTTGCCGTCCGTGGTGGCATTGTACTTGAAGATGTCCGCGCCGCCGCCGCCAGTAAGACTGTCCGTGCCGCCACCGCCGAAGAGGGTGTCATTGCCAGACCCGCCCAGAAGCGTGTCGTCGCCGAGCCCGCCGAAGAGCGTGTCGCCAAGGTTCGAGCCGGTCACGCTGTCGGTGAGCGCGCTGC
>MGTN01000033.1:0-2121 GCA_001799475.1 Desulfovibrionales bacterium GWA2_65_9
AAAAAGGAGCGGCTCATCGCCACGATTCTCCTGGCCCTGGCCATCCCCTGTTCCGCGCAGCTCGGAGTCATTCTCGGAATGCTGGCCACTCTGTCCGCAGGCTACGTCATCATTTGGGCGTTGATCCTCGTTGTGGTCATGCTGGTCGTAGGGTACCTGGCGTCGCTGATTCTGCCGGGGAAGTCCTCCGATTTTCTCCTGGAAATCCCCCCTTTACGGGTGCCTCAACTGAGCAACATCCTCGTCAAAACCGTGGCCCGCATCGAGTGGTATCTCAAAGAAGCAGTTCCTCTGTTCCTGCTCGGCACGCTAATGCTTTTTGGCCTCGATCGAGCAGGTCTGTTGCAGGTTGTGGAGCGCCTGGCATCTCCGGTGATCAGCGGCATCCTTGGCCTCCCGAGTCGCGCCACCGAGGCGTTCATTATCGGATTCCTGCGCAGGGATTACGGAGCTGCAGGTCTTTTTGCTTTGTCCAAAGATGGACTTTTGGATCCGACTCAGACTCTGGTGAGTCTTGTGACGATCACCTTGTTTATCCCATGCATCGCGAACTTCTTCATCATCGTGAAGGAACGAGGGTTGAGGACGGCTCTGTGGGTGAGTGCCTTCATCTTCCCCTTTGCCGTCCTTGTGGGCGGTTCTCTCAACTGGGCTCTGAGGACTTGGGGGTTTTGAGATGAAAGAGAACCTTCCTTCCCTCTGCCCGTTGTGCGGAACTCCGTTCGGCAGAGTTCTGTCCGGATGCGGAGGCTGTCCGATGCACTCGGACTGCGACTTGCTCTGCTGCTCGCGCTGTGGCTATCGCACGATCTTAGAGTCGCGACTGACTCGTCTCTTGCGCAAATTTGTTGGGAAGGAGACCGCCGTGAAAGGACAGGCAAAGAGTCCTGGGGTTCGCAACGAACCGTTTCCGCTGCGGGAAATGTCCCCCGGAGAATATGGTCGGATTGTCCAAATCATCTCCGATCAGGAATCCCGCTTAGCCCGGCTCAGCTCTCTGGGTCTCATCCCCGGCTGCCGCATTCGCCTCTGTCAGCGGCATCCCGCCACGATTGTGGAAGTCGGAGAGACGACCCTTGCCCTGGGGAATGATCTCGCCGAGAGCATATTCGTACAGCCCGACTCAGAAAACTAAACCGCACGCTACGCTGCGCGGTTTCCCTTGCCTGGCCGCTTCCGATGAGGGGTACCCGTCTTGGGTGCTCGCTGCTCCCGGTACTTCCGCCAGGGCACGCAGGGCAGCTTCCTCAGTTGCCTTAGCCCGAGGGAGTTGCCCCCGCAGGCGACCTTAAGAGGTTTCGGGGCGTAAGGTACTCGATCCGGCCCGACAAATCTACCGCCGAAAGCTCTTCGGGAGCCGGGTACCCATCCTGGGTGTGGGCACTCACGAGGACCCCATTGAAAAACAGGGAGTGGGAAGGTTCCTCAACTCCTTGACGTCCGCGATCCCGCTTGACATAATGGGGTGGCCCGTTTCTCGGAACAGGGGGGCTATGAAAACTCACAAGGTCATCGGGCTCATGTCCGGTACTTCCGCCGACGGCGTGGACGCCGCCTTAGTCGACATTGGTGGACAGGGCGCTAAAACGCGGGTGGATCTCCTGGCCCATACCACTTATCCTCTCGACGCCAGCCTCCGCCGGGACATTATCCAGTCCTGTCAACCTCACTCGGGTACCGTCGACCGAATCTGCCAGCTTAATTTCCGCCTGGGGGAAGCTTTTGCAGAGGCGGCCATTCAGGTGACACAGCAGGCCGGACTCGACATGGCAGAGATCGATCTCATCGGCAGCCACGGGCAAACGCTCTTCCATGTTCCCATGAAAGATTCTGCTCGCGGTTTCAGCACGGCTTCCACTCTTCAAGTCGGAGAGCCCGCAGTCATTGCGGAACGCACCGGGAGAACCGTCGTCGCTGACTTCCGCTGCCGGGACATGGCTGCCGGCGGAATCGGGGCACCCCTGGCCCCCTATGTTCATTACCTCCTCTTTCGCGACAAAGGGCGTTCTGTCGCGGTGCATAACCTAGGGGGCATCAGCAATCTTACCCTGCTTCCCAAAGGCGGTGACCTATCCAAGGTCATCGGCTTCGATACAGGTCCGGCGAATCTCCTGATCGATC
>MGTN01000033.1:2135-3258 GCA_001799475.1 Desulfovibrionales bacterium GWA2_65_9
GGCTACGGGCCGGGAGGACTTTGGTCCCGGCTTTGCGGAGAAAATCTTGATATCGGCTCGGGGACAGGGAATGGAAGGCGATGACTTGGTGGCTACGGTGACAGCATTTACCGCCGAATCGATTTTGCGTAACTACCGGCTCTTCGTCCTCCCCCACTACGACTTGGATCAGATCATCTTGGCGGGCGGAGGTGCCTATAACCGGACACTGGTCTCGATGTTGTCCCGGGGTTTTGATCCGATTCCGGTAATCCTCAGTGATGCCCTTGAGTTCCCCGCGAAAGCCCTGGAAGCAGTCATCTTTGCTGTCCTGGCTCACGAGACCCTGGCTGGGTTTGCGGCGAATCTCCCGGGGGTCACCGGCGCCTCACGTCCAGTCAGGCTAGGAGCTATTATCCCGGGAGAAAACTTCCGAGGCCTCCTGTCCCGATAGCAATCAAGGAGTGCATGCCGAAAGGTGCGAGGGGTTCATCAGCAGCCGACCAGCTTATCAACCAACGAGCGAACGGGAAGGAAAAGTTTGGAAAGAATCTTCAACCGAAAATTTTCTTGACTCGTCCAAGAAATCCCGCGCGCAGGGGATGGTGGTTCTCACCACTCAATCGAGCGAACTCCTGGAGAAGTTCCTTCTGGCGGGAAGTCAGGTTCGTAGGCGTCTCCACCAGAATACGCACGACTTGGTTCCCGATCCCGCGACCTCTTAGATCCGGAAATCCAGCTCCTTCAATCTTGTAGAGGTCTCCACTCTGAGTTCCAGAGCGGATTTTAATGACCTGTTTCCCCTTCAGAGTGGGAACTTCCAAATCTGTGCCCAGTGCGGCTTGCGAGAAACTGACAGGAATTTCAAAAAAGACATCGTTGCCTTGCCTGGAAAAGATCGGATGGTCGGCAACCGTTATGTCCACATAAAGATCGCCTGGAGGGCCACCTAGGCTACCCGCTTCTCCTTCACCAGACAGCCTGAGCCGGGTTCCAGTTTCAACTCCCGGAGGAATCCGGACGGAAAGTTCGCGTTCCCGCTTAACCTTTCCCTCTCCCCGGCACTCGGGACAGGGATCTTTGACGATATGCCCCTCCCCATGGCAATGGGGGCATGTTCGTGAGATCGTGAAGAATCCCTGTT
>MGTN01000033.1:3405-10339 GCA_001799475.1 Desulfovibrionales bacterium GWA2_65_9
TGATGTGACGAGGTCCCTGCCCTCATGGTTGGCGGGTGGTGCGGCAGAGGCTGTCGGGCCAGCTTTTCCATTTTTTGGGCAACAGTAATACGCTGTAGTCATTGGTGAAATATCCCATGTTTCCGGGAGGGTAACGATATGCGGCGGGTGATGTGTTTGGTTATTTTGTCCCTGTTCCTGGCGTCCGGATGCGGAACGGTGCAGCGCACCACTGCCGTGGACCAGGTCCAGCTCAATTCCCGGGCGCGAAAAGTCGTGGTGCTGCCCCTGGTGAACCTGACTTCCATGCCCAACGCCGGGCGCATCGTGGGCGAACTGTTGAGCACGGAGATCATCGCCCAGACGGATTTCCGGATGCTGGAGCGCTCGGAGATGATGGAGCACCTGGCCAGCGGCAAGATCGAGGTCGAAGAGGTGCTGGAGAAGTCCGCCGCGGCCAAGGTCGGCCGTTCCCTTGGCGTGGACACGGTGATCTACGGCGCGGTGACCGAGTACCGCTACAAGAAGGGCGTGGACGAGGACCCGGTGGTGGGCATCACCGTCAAAATGTTGGACATCCCGGAGACGCGCATCCTCTGGGCCGAGAGCGTCACCGCCACGGGCTCCATGTACACGGGCCGCACCTCGCTGAGCGCGCTTGCGCACATGCTCTGCGCAGACATGGTCAGGACCCTGGCCTCGAAGCTGAAGTAGCCGGGAACAAGGAGCGATGGTCATGACCAGGCGTCTGGTGCTCTGCGCGGTTTTGCTGCTGTCCTGCGTGCTGCCCCTTTCCTCGGCGCAGGCCGGGCAGTACAAGAACTGGCTGTGCTATTACGGCACGGACTTCGGGCCGGAGCAGTACGGACGCTTCGACCTGGTGGTGCTGGACGGCCTGCGGCATCCGCCCCTGGTGCGCAAGGCGCCGGGCAAGCCCCTGCTGCTCGGCTATGTCACCGTCGGCGAATCCGACCCCTCGAGCCCCACGTGGGTCCTGGCGCAAAACCAGAGCTTCGTCGCCGGGAAGAACGAGAACTGGGGTTCGCTCATCATCGACATGCGCAGCCCCAAGTGGCAGGGCATCCTGCTCGACATCGTCATCCCCAAGGTGCTGGCCCAGGGCTTTGACGGCATCTTTCTCGACACCATCGACTCGGCCATGGCCCTGGCCGAGGGCAAGGACGCCGCCCAGTACAAGGGCATGCGTGAGGGCGTTCTTGAATTTCTGCGCCGGGTGCGCCAGCGTTTCCCGGACGTTCACATCTGCGTGAACAGGGGGCTTGAGCTGCTGCCCGAGGCCGCGGGGCTCATCAACTCCCTGCTCATCGAGGATCTTTCCTTTGAGTATGACTTTGAGAAGAAGGAGTACCGGGCAGTGAAGCCGGAAGTGCGCCAGGCCCTGGTGGCTGCGGCGCGCAAAGGGCTTGCCGCCAACCCGGCTCTGACCGTGCTGACGCTCGACTATGCCACGCCGGATCAGAAGGAACGCATCAAAGAGGCCATCAGCTATTCCCGAAGCAAAGGATTTGTGCCCTATGTCAGCACCCTCGCGCTGGACCAGGTGTTCTACCACACCCTGGGCCGCTAGCCTTCTCTGCCTGCTGGCGCTTTTCCTGCTGCCTCTCTGCGCCCTGGCGGCGCAGAAGGGCGGCAAGTCCGCGTCCGTTGCGCCGGAGCTTGTGCCGCGCAGGGTGCTGGTGCTCTATGACGCCTCGGGCGGGGCCGGGCCGGATGACAACATCGTGCACCAGGGCTTCCAGATGGTTTTCGACTACTACGGCCTGGTGCCGTATTTCCGGGATATCAATTCCCAGGCCCTGCCCGATGACGCGGCCATGGCCGACACATGCGCCGTGGTTACGGCCCTGGGCCAGAACGCCGTGCGCAAGCCCAGGCCCTATCTGCCCTGGCTGCTCAGGCAGATGAAGGCGGGCAGGCGGGTCATGATCCTGGGGCACCTTGGCGTAGCGCAGACCCAGGGGGCCGATTTCGCCGACGTGGATCAGCTGTCGCGGGCCATTTTTGTCGAGCTTGGCGCGGCCCCGGCCAGCCTGAAGGGCCTGGACCAGCGCGCCTTCCGTTATGGGCGCAAGGCGCCGGGGCTGATTGATTTCGAGCGCCCGCTGCCCCCGCAGCCCGTGGTTACCAGCTTTTTCGAGCAGCGCGGCCCGGCGCTCAAGGTCTACGCGAGCTTGACGCACCCGGCCCGGCCCGGCAAGGAGTTCCCGGCGGTGTTCGTCGGTGCCTCCGGCGGCTTCGCGGCGGAGCACCACATCTACTGGGAGGAGTCCACCGGGGACAACCGCCGCAAGTGGTACCTGAACCCCTTCGCCTTTGTGGAGGACTCGCTCGGCCTCAAGGGCCGCATTGTCCCGGACGTGACCACCCTAAACGGCCTGCGCATGGCCTTTTCCCACGTCGATGCCGACGGCTTCGCCGGATACTCCCGCGTGGCAAACGGCAAGTCCATGTGCGGCGAGGTTCTGCGTGAGCGCATCTACAAGCGCTTCAATTTTCCGGTGACCTTGTCGCTCATCGTGGCCGACGTGGACCCCAAGATCGCCACGGAGCCCAAGCGCGCAGCCAAGGCCCAGGAGCTCGCGCGCGAGCTCTTCCGCCTGCCCAACGTCGAGCCGGGCAGCCACACCTACTCGCACCCGTTCTACTGGGACCCCGGCGGCAAGACCAGGAAGCTCTACGAGAATCGCTTCCCGTACAAGATTCCGGGCTACACCTTCAGCGAGGCCCAGGAGATCGACGGCTCCATCCGCTTCATCAGCGCACTCAGTCCGGCGGACAAGCCCTGCCGGGTGCTCCAGTGGTCCGGCGACTGCATGCCCACGGCGCGGCAGATCGCCCGTTGCGACGACCTGGGCCTCTTGAACATCAACGGCGGCGACACCATGCTGGATCAGAGGAGCAACTCCCTGGCCAACGTGGCGCCCATGTACCGCGTGGTGGGCAACAGGATCCAGACCTTTACGGCCATGGCCAACGAGAACGTCATGACCAACCTCTGGACCGGGCCGTTCTACGGCTATCGCTTCATGATCGAGACCATTAAGCGCACCGGGACGCCGCGCCGGCTCAAGCCCATCGACCTGTATTACCATTTTTTCAGCGGCGAGCACGAGGCCTCGGTCAAGGCCCTGGAGGACGTGTATTCCTTCGTGCTCACTTTGCCCCTCGCCCCGGTGTTCACCTCCCAGTACCTGGAGGCCGCGCGCGACTACCACACGGTGCGCATCCTGCGCGCCGGGCCGGACGTCTACCACATCGAGAACTACGGTCGGAGCCTCACCCTGCGCCTGGACGCCAATGCGTCGGCACCCAACCTGGAGCGCTCGGAGAACATCCTCGGCTATTCCCGGCAGAAGGAGGGGCTCTTTGTCTCCCTGGCGCCTGGGGCCGCACGGGCCGTGCTCTCCCTGGAGAACGCGGCCCGCAAGTCCGCGCCGTTGCCGTACCTGGCCGAGGCCACGGGCTATGTCTCGGACTTCAGGCCCGGAATGCACTCCGTGTCGCTGACGTACAAGGGCTTCGGCCAAGCTGGGCGTATCCGCCTGGCCGGATTCAAGCCCGGCGCGCAGCTCCAGGCCAGCGGTCCGGCCCTGGCCAAGCCAGCCCCGGTGCGCGCTGACGCCGCAGGCTTCGCCGAGATCCCCGGCCTGCGCAGCGGGCAGCTGGAGGTGGCCGCGCCATGAAGATCAGCGCCTGGTACACCGCCCTCTTTGTCGCCCTCATCATCGGGGCGACCTGGCTTGTATTCCCAGGCCCGCGCACGCTCATTTCCATTTACATCAAGGACAACAAGGGCCAACTCGCCCAGGCCATGCTGGACAAGCTCCTGGCCATGAATCCCAACGACCCGGACCTGAACATGGACGCGGCCGAGCTGGCCCAGTACAACGGCGAGATCGACAAGGCCCTTGCGCTCTTGGCCAAGGTGATGCAGCTGAGGCCCGGCCGACAGGATCTGCTGCTGCGCATGGCCGAGTGGCGCGAATGGGCCGGGCAGCCCAAGGAGGCCGAGGCCAGCCTGGAGGCTGCCCTCAAGGTCATGCCGGAACTGAACGAGCGCCAGCCCGAGACCTACGCCAACCGGCGCGATGTCTTGTTGCGCCTGCTCGGACATTATACCTATCAGGGCGACACCGAGGGCATGTACCAGACCGTGCAGCGCCTGATTCCCCTGGACGCATTCGTGCTGGCCAAGGAGATCGCTGCCCGAAAGCCCCTGCTGCAGGTCAGCCGGGTGCTCGATTCCCTGTCCAAGACCGTCGCCAAGAGCGGCGATCCCGTGGGCCGCTCCCTGCTCGTGGACGCCTACAGCATCCGCAACGGCTACATCGAGGACATCCTCAAAGGCACGGGCGATCCGGCCTTGCAGCAGGTCTTTGTGAAGGACAGCCTGGAGCTGTTTGTCCGGGGCGGGCTGACACAGGAGGCCATCCAGCTGGCCCAGATTCTGGACCAGCAGGCCAAGTCCGCAGACTCGCGCCTGGCCGTTGCCGTGGCCCTGGGCGGCTATGGCGCGGAAAAGGCGGCCTCGCAGCTCATGGCCGATCTGGTCAAGGAGCGGCCCGACGACACCGCGCTTCTGCGCGGCCTGGCCGAACTGGCCATGAACCGCGACATGCCGCAGGAGGCCGTGAAACACCTCCAGCGCATGATCCAGCTGGAGCCCGCCGATGTCGAGGCCAAGCGCCTCCTGGGCGAGGCCTTGCTGGCCGCCAACCGCCCGGCTGAGGCCTATGACATCCTCAGGCCTCTGCCGGTGGAGTCGGTGGGCGAGGCCAACCTGCTGCTTGATGCCGCAGGCGGCACGAAGAGCGCCTCGGCCGTGGAGGGCGCTGCGGCGCAGGTCAAGGCCGTGGTCGAAAGCGATCCCCTGGTCGGTGCCAAGCTGGCCGATGCCTGGCTCGATGTGAACCGCCCGCGCGAGGCCTGGACGCTTCTGCGCAAGCTGGCGGCGGATTCCGGCGGTGATCCCGTGTTCATCCGCATGGCCGTGCAGGCGGCGTCCCAGACGAATGATCCGGCCACCCTGCGCGAGATCCTGGCGCTCATCGAACGCCCGGACTTTGCCGACACGGCGCTTCTGCTGGAGGTGGCCACCATGCTGGCCGACAACGGCGAGCTCAAGGGTGCGGCCAAGGTCTACGAGCGCTACCTGGCGCGCAACCCCGGCGACCGCAAGACCGCCCTCAAGCTGGCCCAGGTGCATTCCTGGCGCGAGGCGCCGGACATGGCCTTCGCCGTGGTGGAGCGCCTGCTCCAGTCCTACCCCGGCGACAAGGCGCTTACAAAGCTCGCCGCAAGCTACGCCGAGGAGGCGGGCAAGGACAACGACGCCTTCCGCATCTACGCCGAGATGTACCGCCAGAACCCCAAGGACAAGACCGCGAGGGAAAATTTCATGCGTCTGGCCGAGTGGACCGGCAGGACGGCCGAGAGCGCCATGCTCCTGGCCGAGGACTCGGACCGCGAGCCGAAGAACATCCAGAAGGCCAGGCAGACCGCCGATGCCTTCCTGGCCGCCGACGAGCCCAAGCGCGCCCTGCCGTACCTGGAGCGCGCCCTGGCCCTCAAGGCCGACGACATCGCCCTGCGCCGCCTGCTGGCCGACACCCTGGGCGGCCTGGGGTTTGTGGACCGCCAGGCCGTGACCCTGGAGCCGCTGGCCGCGCGGGGCGTGCTCACCGAGGACGAGGCCGTGCTGGTGGCCCAGCACAACCTGGACCGCAAGCAGCCGCAGAAGGCCCTGGCGGTGCTGGCGCGCTTCGAGGGCATGACGCCCATCCCCTGGGACGCCGGCGCGCTTCTGGTCCAGACCTACACCCTGCTGAACCGCCTGGAGCTGACCCAGCAGACCATGCGCCGCCTGAAGAGCGACTACGAGTCCGACCCTGAGCGGCTGTCGGGCATCGGCGACATGGCCGTGATGAACAAGCGGCTGGATTTCGCCCTGGAATGCTACGCCGCCGCGCTCCGGGTCGATCCGCGCAACCGCGCCGCCCTCAAGGGTCAGGCCCAGATCCATGCCTGGAACAACGACGCCGAGCGCGCCATCAAGGGCTTTGAGCAGTACCGCGTCCAGAACCCTGCGGACATCGAGGCGCGCTACCAGCTGGGCGAGCTCTATTTCACCACGGACCGTGCCGGGGAAGCCTCCGGCGAATACAAGAAGACGTTGAGCCTCATCAGGCAGGCCCGCAAGGCCAGAGCGGTGGCCAAGACCGCCCCAGGGAGTGTGATCCAATGACCCGCGCATATCTTCGCATCATCGCCGTGCTGTTTGTGCTGGCCTGGCAGGCGCTGGCCCTGGCGCAGGTTCCGGCCCAGGCGACAGCTCAAACGGGCGCCCAGCCGATCACCCATCCGGGCGCCCCGGCCCAGCGCGCTGTCCGCGACCAGGACGAGCCGCTCACCGAGCGCCAGATGTCGCTCATGGAGGCGCGCATCTTAAGCCGCCAGGGCGACGTGCCCAAGAGCCTGGTCCTGTACGAGCAACTGCGCGCCGCCTACCCCGACGACGTGGAGGTCTACGAGGATTTTCTGGAGACCCTGGTGGCCAACGCCCAGTACGAGCGCACCCTGTTCGAGCTGGTGAGCTTCCGCAAGAAGTTCGGCAACACCTCGCGCTCCGAGCGCATCGAGGCCGGGCTCTATGCCGAGCTGCAAAAGCCCATGTACGGCCTGGAGATTCTGGAACGGGCCATGCGCGGCAATCCCAACGACATCGGCCTGTGGAGCGATCTGGCTGTGCAGCGCCAGGCCAGCCGCGACATCAACGGGGCCATACAAGCCTTCTCGCAGGTGCTGGAGCTGGACCCCGACAACCAGGCCGCCAAGGACGCCCTGCACGAGATGCTGCTGGAGAAGCGGCCCAGGTTCGAGGCGGGGGTGAGCCTCTACGACCAGGGCAAGAAGGTCACCACCACCACCTGGTCCA
>MGTN01000033.1:10374-10608 GCA_001799475.1 Desulfovibrionales bacterium GWA2_65_9
CTGTTCCTCGACTTCGACCAGGTGCACCTGTCGCGGCCGGACGACGAGAATGGCGTGCGCACGGACATGAGCGCCTTTGGCGCGCGCGTGGAGCACGAGCTCACCCGCAACTGGACCCTGGACTTTGGCCTGCAGAGCTACCTCGGCCTGGGCAACGGGCTTTCGCCCATGCTTGGCGCGCGGTATGATTTTGAACGCTATGGCCGCGCCAGGGCCAGCTATGCCTACCACATG
>MGTN01000033.1:10689-11302 GCA_001799475.1 Desulfovibrionales bacterium GWA2_65_9
GCGCTTCACATCGACCGCGCCGAAAAGGTCATCGAAAAACTCATCGAAGCAAAGGTGCTGAACGGCACCATGCGTCTCGATGAAGTTCTCGAGGCGTTCGATAAGCGGAAAGCGGAACTCATCGGAGACACGAGAGAAGAGGGCGGACCCGAAGAGGAATAAAACAACAGCCCCGCATCATGCGGGGCTGTTGTTTTATTTTCCGATGAGGGCGGCGAGCCGCTCTTTGTCGAAGCCGATGACGAGCGTGCCGTCCACGTCGATCACCGGCACGCCGAGCTGGCCGGACTTCTTGACCATCTCTTCCCGCGCGGCCTCGTCCACCGCCACGTTCTTATCGACGTACTGCACGCCTTTCTCGGCAAAATACGCCTTCGCCATCTTGCAGTACATGCAGGACGGCGTGCTGTAAATGGTGATGTTCTTCATATTCTTAGTATATCAGAGCTGTCAAGCTATGTTCACTCGTAGCGGATCTCGACCTTATCGCCGTCTTTCATCTCATAATCGCCGTACTCCTCGTTCGGAATGCCATTCACCGTCATCGTCACCCTTCCCTCCGGTCCGTTGCAGTACTCGAAGACGCAATCCTTAGTGAAGGTCTTGCCCCAGA
>MGTN01000034.1:0-3277 GCA_001799475.1 Desulfovibrionales bacterium GWA2_65_9
CGCGAGCGGAGTGCTTTCGGCGACGACTATCAGCAGACTGTCACACTCGGCGTGCGTATCCCGTTTGGTTCGGAGAGCCGCAATCGGGCCAAGCTCGGCCTGGCCCGCGCCGAAGCCCTCGAAACCGAGGGACACCTTCGTCTCGAACGCGAACGCCTGGCGGCTGATCTGGAAGCGGCGCGGGTGCGCGTCGAATCGGGTCGCACGCAACTGGCGGCCGCCGAGAAACGCGCCCAACTGGCACGTGAGTCGCGGGGTTTTTTTGATAAGTCCTTCCGCCTGGGCGAAAGCGACCTGCCGACCCGCCTGCGCATAGAACTCGAAGCCGTCGAAGCCGAACGGCAAAGCACTCGCACCCGGATTGATCTGGCCGCCGCGATCTCCGCCCTGCGCCAGGCCATGGGCCTGCTCCCCGAACAAAAATGAGGAACCCGAACATGAGAACAACAAACACACTGGCCACTTTGGGATGGGCCGCCTGGATCGCCCTGGCCGCGCCACTGGCCTGGGCCGGTGACGGGCACGACCATGGCGAGGCGCCAGCTTCATCCGCCGGTCCAGCCGCGCCGCGTTTTGCGGCAACGTCCGAAACCTTTGAACTGGTCGGCGTCGTCAATGGCAAGCAACTGACGCTCTATCTCGACCGCTATGCCGACGGCAGTCCGGTCAAGGATGCCAAGCTCGAACTGGAACTCGGCGGCGTCAAAGTACCCGTCGAACCGCATGCCGAGGGGGAGTTCGAGGCGACGCTGGCGCAGGAACTCAAGCCGGGGGTCGTGTCGGTCGCGGCGACCGTCATCGCCGGCGAGGAAACCGACTTGCTGGCTGGCGAACTCGACATCCATGAAGAGGTACATGCCGAAACTACTGCCCACACCCACGGCTGGAAGGAATACGCCCTGTGGGCTGGAGCCGCCGGTGGGGCGCTGCTGCTCCTTGCCGCTCTATTGCGCCGCATGCGCGCTTCCCGCAACCCGCGTTTCGGAGGTGCCGCATGAAGCCCCGTCTGTTATTAAGTGCCCTTTGTCTTTCCTTCTTGTTTTCCTCAACGTTGGTGCTGGCCGGCGACGGCCATGACCACGGCGACGCCCCGCCCGTTGCCAGCGGCAACGGCCCGAAACGCCAGCCGGACGGCAGCGTCTTCCTGCCCAAACCGGCGCAACGCCAGATCGGTGTTCGTACCCTGCTGGTTGAACCCGGCGAACTGCCCCGTACCCATGAACTGGCCGGCAAGGTGGTCATGGACCCGAATGCCGGCGGCAAAGTGCAGGCCATCGTCGCCGGTCGTGTCACGCCGGGACCACGCGGTCTGCCGCTGCCCGGCCAGCAGGTCAAGAAGGGCGAGGTGCTCGCTTACGTGACGCCGGAAGTCGGTGGCAACAGCCGCTCCCTGGCCGAAAGTCGCCTGCGCCGCCTGCGCGAACTATCCGACACCGTGCCGCGCAAGGTCATCGAGGAAGCTGAAGCCGCCGTGGCCAACGAACAACTGGTGGCGCCGGTCAGCGGGGTTATCGCCTCGGCCAACGTCGTTTCCGGTCAGGTGCTCGAAGCCCGCGAAACCCTATTCGAGATCGTCAATCCGGAACGCCTGCTGATCGAGGCGCTGGCTTTCGATATGGCCATCGCCAGCGATGTCGCCGGGGCCTTTGTTGCCATCGGCGAGCAGAAGCGGCCGCTGCGCCTGGTCGGCGTTGCCCGCAGCCTGCGTGAGCAGGCCCTGCCACTGACCTTCCGGGGTGAAGGCGGCGCTTTGGCGGCGTTGGCCGTCGGCCAGCCGGTTCGGGTCTTCGTGCAGACGCGCAGCACGGTGCCGGGTATCCGCGTACCGATGGCGGCGCTGATGAAGAACCCGGCCAACCAGTCCATCGTCTGGGTCAAGACCGCGCCGGAACGCTTTGAGCCGCGCACGGTCACCGCCGAGCCGCTGGACGGCACCCACGTGGCGGTGACCAGCGGACTGAAAGCCGGGGATCGGGTTGCCGTCCGCGCTGCGACCCTAATCAACCAGATTCGCTGAGCGGAGCCAATCATGTTCAAGTGGCTTCTCGAGAACAGCCTGGCCAATCGTCTGCTGGTCATCATCGCCAGCCTGGTGCTGATGGCTTATGGGGCATTCACGCTATCGCGCACACCGGTGGATGTGTTTCCTGACCTCAACAAACCGACGGTCACCATCATGACCGAATCCGGCGGCATGGCCGCCGAGGAAGTGGAACAACTGATCACCTTCCCGCTGGAAACGACCATGAACGGTCTACCCGGCGTGGAAAGCGTACGCTCGGTGTCCAGCGCCGGCCTCTCTTTCATTTATGTGACCTTCAACTGGAAAACAGAGATTTTCCGGGCCAGGCAGATGGTGTCTGAACGTCTTTCCTCGATGGAGGAAGGTTTGCCAGCGGGCGTCACGCCGCGCATGGGGCCGATCAGTTCGATCATGGGCGAAATCATGCAGATCGCCATTCCCATCGACACGGCGAAGATTTCGCCGATGCAGGTGCGCGAATACGCCGACTGGGTGCTGCGTCCGCGTCTGATGGCCATCGCCGGCGTCGCGCAGGTCATCCCCATCGGCGGCGAAGTGCGCCAGTTCCAGGTGCAACCGAACACGACCCGCATGGCGGAACTGGGCATTTCGCACGAACAGTTGACCGGGGCGCTCAAGGGCTACTCAGCCAACACCTCCGGCGGCTTCCTCGAACTCAACGGGCGCGAATACCTGATTCGCCATCTCGGACGCACGTCGCGTCTGGATGACCTGACGAATCTCGCCCTGGCCGCACGCCACGGTCAACCCGTTTTATTGCGGCAAATCGCCGACGTGACCTTCGCGCCGGCCATCAAGCGGGGCGATGCCGGTTTTGAGGGCAAACCGGCGGTCATTCTCGGCATCCAGAAGCAGCCGACGGCCGATACCATCCATCTGACCCGGAGCATCGAGGCCGCCGTGGAGGATCTGAAGAAATCGCTGCCAGCCGGCATGGAGGCGCCCAAGGTGACCTTCCGCCAGGCGAGTTTCATCGAGTCGTCGATCAGCACGCTGCAAGGAAAGCTGATCGGGGCATCGATCTTCGTCGCCGTCATCCTGTTCTTCTTCCTGGGCACCTTGCGCCCGACGGTAATCGCGCTGACCGCGATCCCGGTGTCGATTTTCATGACGGCGCTGGTCTTCGACTATTACGGCCTGTCGATCAACACCATGACGCTGGGTGGCCTGGCCATCGCCATCGGTGGCCTGGTCGATGACGCTGTGGTCGGCGTCGAGAACGTGTTGCGGCGC
>MGTN01000034.1:3370-8273 GCA_001799475.1 Desulfovibrionales bacterium GWA2_65_9
TACGCAACGATCATCATCGTGCTGGTCTTCCTGCCGCTCTTCGCGCTGCCCGGTATGGAAGGGCGCTTGTTCGTGCCGCTCGGTATCGCTTTCATCGTTTCGACGCTGGCTTCGCTGGTGGTGTCGGTGACAGTGACGCCGGTGCTTTCCTTCTACCTGCTGCCCCGCATGAAGTCGCTCGATCATGGCGACACGAAACTGCTGGCCTGGCTGAAGGCCAGCTATGGCCGCAGTTTGCAGGCGGTACTCAACCGTCCCAAAGCGGCGTTGGCGGCCGGTGCCGTCGCCATTCTGGTGGCAGCAGTCGCGGTGCCGTTCTTCCCCAAGACCTTCCTGCCGCCCTTCAATGAAGGAACGCTACTGATTGGCATGCGCCTCAACCCCGGCGTCACGCTGGCCGAGTCGTCAGCCCTGGCACAACAGGCCGAGGTGCTGGTCAAAGCGGTGCCGGAAGTGGTGCACGTCGGGCGACGCAGCGGCCGGGCGGAACTGGACGGGCATGCCGAAGGTGTTCACGTCAGCGAACTGGATGTCGGCCTGAAGCCGGCGTCCGAAATGACACGTTCAATGGGCGAAATTTCGGCTGACATTCGCGCCCGCCTGATCAATCTGCCGGCGGCGATTGCCATTGGCCAGCCCATCTCGCACCGCATCGACCACATGCTCTCCGGCGTGCGTTCGCAGATCGCCATCAAGATTTTTGGTGACGACCTGGACACGCTACGCGGTCAGGCCGACGCGCTGCGCGGCAGGCTGGCCGGTATTCCGGGCATTGCCGATCTGGAAATCGAGAAGCAGGTGCTGGCCCCGCAGATCAAGGTCAGCGTCAACTATGCGACGGCGGCGCAATACGGCGTGCCGACGCCGCAGATTCTGGCGACGCTGCAAAGCCTGGTCGAAGGTGAAAAAGTAACGCAGGTGGTCGAGGGCGGCCGGCGCTTTGCCTTGGTCGTGCGCTTGCCCGAAACGTCCCGCTCGCTGGAAGGCCTCGGGCAGATCCTGCTGGAGACGCCCGGCGGCCCGATTCCCTTGTCAAAAATCGCCACCATCGAGGACGGCGACGGGCCGAATCAGGTCAGCCGCGACGACGGCAAGCGGCGCATCGTGATTTCGGCCAACGCGCAAGGACGGGCGTTGTCCGAGATTGTCGAGGACATCCGCAAGGTCGTCGGCGACAGCAAGCTGCCGGAAGGCTACTTCATCACGCTGGGCGGACAATTCCAGGCGCAGGAAGAGGCTTCGCGGCTGGTTGGCCTGCTCTCCATCGTCTCGCTGGTGCTGATGTTTGTGGTGCTCTTTAGTCGCTACCAGTCGGTCGTGCTGTCGGCGCTGATTATGGCCAACATTCCGTTGGCGCTGGTCGGCGCGGTGCTCGGCTTGTGGATTTCCGGGCAGCCGCTGTCGGTCGCCGCGCTGGTCGGCTTCATCACGCTGGCCGGCATCTCGGTGCGCAACGGCATTCTCAAGGTCAGCCATTACATCAATCTGATGCGCATGGAAGGCGAGAACTTTGACCACAAGATGATCCTGCGCGGCTCGCTGGAACGTCTTGCGCCCGTCTTGATGACGGCGCTGGTCACCGCCTTCGCGCTGGCGCCGTTGTTGTTCGAGGCCGAGCGGCCGGGCACGGAAATCCTGCATCCGGTGGCGGTGGTCATTTTCTCGGGCCTGATCAGCTCAACCCTGCTCGATACCTTCCTAACACCCGCCATGTTCTGGCTGTTTGGCCGCAAGGATGTGGAACGTCTGATGGCCGACCGCGATGCCGGTGCACTTTGATGATTATTCAACGAAAGGAAAACTCATGAAACCGATTCATCTTCTCGCCGCTTTTTCCTTCTCCATGTCCGGCCTTGCCTTCGCCGCGGGTAGCCACGAGCACGCCCACAAGCCGCTCCACGGTGGCGTGGTCAGCGAGGTCAGGGATATGGATTACGAACTGGTTGCCAAGCCGGATCTGATCCAGTTGTATTTGCGCGATCATGGCAAGCCGGTGGATGTCTCAAAGACCAACGCCAAACTGACCATTCTCGTCGGCACCGACAAGCAGGAAGTCGAGTTGAAACCGGCTGGTCAGCCACTGGAGGCCGGGGGAAGTTTCAAACTGGCCAACAGCAAGATTGTGGCCTTGGTATCCGTCCCGGGCAAAGCCCAGGCAACGGTTCGCTTCGTGTTGAAGTAGAAGGGAGACCACATGTCCGCGACGAGAAAAATACTCACCACATGTTTTCTGGGCGTGACGCTCTCCGGTTGTGCTGGGCATACTCATCGACTGGTATCGGAGAACAACTCGCTATCCGTCACTGGCTCCTTTAGCCACGAAGGCACACAAGCGCCGGTCATGGTTTTGGAACTCGAAGGAGCGCGATATGAGGGGCGGGGATTTGTGATTCAGCATTCTCAAGACCTCGCAAAATTACGTAAATTGTTTGGCCCAGGCAAACATTACGACCGAATTACCAGCGGCATGGACAGCGATCACATAAAGAATTCGGCTTCGCCGATACTACGTTCCCAAAGTGGGGAAACAATTCTATGCCTGCTGGCTTGGAGTTCAGGCCAAAGTCCAGCCGGGGTTTGCACGAAGCCTGATGGAAAGGAGATTGATGTTCGTTTCGACTGATTCTGGGTAAGCCTGCTTCGGGAAGCATAAAAAGCCAAAAAGGCGACAAGCCCATGGCTTTGCTTGCTTCCCAAATAGCGGATGTTCGTTGTGTGCCGTCTTGGTGTCATTTTGAGCTATACCCCAAACGGATGTCAGGGTAGGCCACTCAAAGAAGTCCAGATAAGTCAAATATTCAATTTATTGGCACCTGCCACGACAGGGCATAGATTTTTAGCTGACCGAATTCGCTCGGGAAAGGAGTTTAACGGGTCAAAGTGTCGGCTATGTCCGGTTCGGGACATTTCGAAGCGAGGATCAAAGGCAAGATCACTGTGCACCGGTAGGGGTCGCAAGATTACACAAATGTAATTTATCGGTCAGCATCCCGTTGGGCAACGCTCCGTACCATCCGTGTTTATTGATCTGAACTCGGTGAACTTGCCCCAATGAATTGCTCTCCGCCAACGCCCAAATTGCGCGCCGGGACCGGCTTCCTGCTGGTGGCCTTGCTGGCCGCCCCAATTGGTTCCGCTCAGGCGGAAACCCTGCGCGATGTGTTTGAAAAAGCGTGGGCCAATTCCCCTCAGGGGAAAACAGTCGTCGCGAAACGCGAGGAGGCGACCGCCAGCCGAACCGTTGCCGAATCCTTGTTTCCTGGTACACCGAAAATCGGCCTGGCGCAGCGCACTGACCGCTGGAACGACAATCTCGGCAAGGAAGAGAGCGAAATCGGAATTTCCGTTCCGCTCTGGCTGCCCGGCCAAAAATCAGCCCGGATAGCCGTTGCCGAGGCCGATGGCGACGAGAGTCAGCGGAGCATTGCCGCCATCCGGCTGGCCGTCGCCGGTGAATTGCGGACGGCCATGTGGACGCTCTATCTGGCGCAAAGCGAAGCGGCGGTTGCCGTTGAACGTCTGGACGCGGCGGCCAAGCTGGAAGCCGATGTGGCCAGGCGGGTCAAGGTCGGCGATATGGCGCGCTCCGATCTACTCCTCGTCAAGCAGGAAACGAGCAGCGCCCGGGCCGCAGCGGCCGAGGCGAAAGCCCTCGTCGTGCGCAGTACGCAACGCTACCGGGTGCTGACCGGCAGCGACCGCTTGCCGGACAATCCGCAAGAGCCGGTCATGGCTGCCGCCACTGACGATATCCATCCCCGTCTGGCGGCCGGACAAGCCATTGCCGAGCGTGCCCGTGCCGGCATGAAATTGGCACGGGAGTCGCGGCGCGATGCGCCCACTATCGGCGTGCAATATCGCCGGGAGCGCGATGCTTCCGGCGCCACCCCACGCGACAGCGTTGGCTTCGCCATCACCATCCCCTTCGCTGGCGAGGTCCGCAACGCCCCCTTGATTGCCAGCGCCAACACGGCACTGATCCAGGCCGATGCCCAGTATCAGCGGCTGCTTGCCGATGTCGAAGCTGAAGTCATGGAGGCCGAGGCGCAACTCGACTCGGCCCGAATCGGCGCCGAACTTACTGTCGATCGCGAGCAAGCCGCGGCCGAGCGCCTGGCCCTGATGCGCCGCGCCTTCGAACTGGGGGAAACCGCGCTCGTCGAATTGCTGCGTGCCCAAACCCAGGCGATCGAGGCCCGCATCGACCTGGGCCGCAGCCGCGCCCGCCTGTCGGCCGCCCAGGCCAATCTGAATCAAGCCCGAGGAATTACACCGTGATCGAGAAGCCTTTCATCCTGAGTTTGGCTGCCCTGAAAGCCATTATTACAACCATCCTGCTTGCGCTGTCCATGCCGCTCCTCGCCCATGAAGGCCATGACCACGGAGCCCCCGCCAAGCCGGCCGATGTCAACTTGGCACCACGTTTCGAACTGCGCAGCGAAGACCTTGAACTCGTCGGCGTACTCGCTGGCCAGGACCTGATCATCTATCTCGACCGCGCCGCCGACAACGCACCCGTTCCCGGAGCGCAAATCGAAATCGAAGGTCAGGGGATCAAAGGGGTAGCCACCGAGATGGCGAATGGGGTCTACCAATTATCCGCTCCCTCCCTGACGCAAGCCGGCAAATACCCGCTGACCATCACCGTCCAGGTGGGCGAAATTGTCGATCTGCTTTCGGCCAGTCTGGAGATTGGCGAAATAGCGCCTGCCATGCCTGACGACGGACACTCCGATCGCAACTGGTGGTTCTACGCCGGCACACCGCTGTTGCTGCTGGCCGGCGGCCTGATCGTGCGCCGCCTGCGTCGCCAACCGCAACATGGGATTCATTCAGCATGACCATTATCAAGAACTTTTCCCGCTACGCCCTGGCTCTGTTTGTGGGCAGCGCCCTGGCTGTC
>MGTN01000034.1:8363-9192 GCA_001799475.1 Desulfovibrionales bacterium GWA2_65_9
CAGGTGACATTCAACGAGCCGGCCATTCGACTGCCGGACGGCAGCATATTTGTCCCGAAATCGGCGCAACGACAACTGAGCCTGCGCACCCGGGCAGCCCTCAAGGGAGAATTCCCGCGCACCCTCGAACTCAATGGCCGCATCATCGCCGACCCCAATGCCGGCGGCCGGGTGCAGACTTTCCAGAGCGGCCGGATCGAGGCCGGCCCGAACGGGCTGGCGGTGCTCGGTCAACGAGTGAAGAAGGGGCAGATATTAGCCTGGCTGCAACCCGCCGCGACCGCCCTCGAACGCGGCACACAGCAGTCGGTACTGGCTGAACTGGCCGCCCAGGAGAGCGTTCTCGAACGCCGCTTGGCGCGTCTCAAACAACTGGAGGGCAGCGTCCCGCAGAAAGACATCGAGCAGGCGGAGATCGAACTCGCCGCGTTCAAGAAACGTAAAAGTGCGGTGGGCGGCAGCCTCGGCCGTGAAGCCTTGGTTGCGCCGGTGACTGGCGTGGTCAGTGCGGCCAATGCCGCAGTCGGTCAGGTGGTCGATGCGCGGGAAGTAGTCTTCGAGGTCATCGATCCGCAGCGGCTGGCGGTCGAGGCATTGGCCTATGATCCGCTGTTGCTCGATGGACTGGGCAAGGCCAGCGCGCCGATTGCCGGTGGCGTGCTCGACCTCGCCTTTGTCGGCCTGGGGCGTACCTTGAAGGAACAGGCCATGCCGGTGCTGTTCCGGGTCGAAACGCCGAAAAATGGCGCCCTGCCCGCCGTCGCGGTCGGCCAAACCCTGAAGGTCCTGGCGCAAACCAAGGCCCGCCACGCCGGTGTGGCGATTCCCG
>MGTN01000034.1:9218-14534 GCA_001799475.1 Desulfovibrionales bacterium GWA2_65_9
CCGCAAAGTCAAGGCGGCGGCCCTGGACGGTCATTCGGCGGTCGTGACCGACGGCCTGAACGGCGGTGAACGCGTCGTCGTTCAGGGCGCTGCTTCCCTGGCGCAGATTCGCTAAGGGGACGCCGTGTTCGATTTCATCATCAATGCGAGCCTCAAGCAGCGCCTGATCGTGCTCGGCGTTTCGCTGCTGCTGGTCATTTATGGGGCGCTGACCGTGCGCCAGATGCCGGTGGACGTATTCCCCGACCTCAACAAACCCATGGTCACGCTGATGACCGAAGCCGGCGGTATGGCCCCGGAAGAGGTCGAGCAATTGATCACCTTCCCCGTCGAATCGGCGATGAATGGCATGCCGGGCGTGACGCGGGTGCGATCGGTGTCGGGCATCGGCCTGTCGGTGGTCTATGTCGAGTTCGAGTGGGGCAGTGAGATTTATCGCAACCGCCAGCAGATCGCTGAGCGACTCAACCTCGTACGGGAGCAGTTGCCGCAGGGGATCGTGCCGCAGATGGGGCCAATCTCTTCAATCATGGGCGAAATCCTGCTCATCGCTTTGCCGGCCGATCCGGACAAAGCCAGCCCGATGCAGGTGCGCGAATACGCCGACTGGGTTATGCGGCCGCGCCTACTGACCATCCCGGGCGTCGCCCAGGTCATCCCGATCGGCGGCCAGGTCAAGCAGTACCGCGTCGAACCCGACCCGGCTCGCCTGCAGGCAGTCGGTGTCACACTGGCCGAACTGGAAGCGGCGCTGAAGAACTTCGGCGGCAACACGGCCGGCGGCTTCGTCGATGCCGGCGGCCGCGAATACCTGATCCGCAACATCGGCCGGACGACCCGGCTGGTCGATCTGCAGAACCAACCGGTGGCGACGCGCAACGGCCAGCCCATCCTGCTGCGCCAGGTGGCTTCCGTCACCTTTGCCCCCGGGGTCAAACGCGGCGATGCCAGTTTCAAGGGAAAACCTGCGGTCATTCTCTCGGTACAAAAGCAGCCGACGGCAGATTCGGTCGAGTTGACGCGGGCCGTCGAGCAGGCCCTGGCCGAGATGGGCAAGAGCCTGCCGCAAGGTGTCGACACGCCGCAGTTCCTGTTCAAGCAGGCCAGTTTCATCGAAGCCTCGGTCAGCAACGTCGAGGAAGCGTTGCGTGACGGGGCGATCATGGTCGCCGTCATCCTCTTCCTGTTCCTGGCCAATTTCCGCACCACCTTCATTTCGCTGACCGCCATTCCGGTCTCGCTGCTGGTCACAGCGCTGGTCTTCAGCTACTTCGGCCTGTCGATCAACACCATGACGCTGGGCGGCCTGGCCATCGCCATCGGCGAACTGGTCGACGATGCCGTGGTCGATGTCGAAAACGTCCTGCGCCGGCTGCGTGAAAACCGCAGCCTGCCCAACCCCCGGTCAGCGCTGGAAGTGATTGCCGCCGCCTCGAAGGAAGTCCGCTCCGGGGTCGTCTATGCGACCTTGATCGTCGTGCTGGTGTTCATTCCGCTGTTCGCCCTGCCGGGTATCGAGGGCCGGCTGTTCACGCCGCTTGGCGTCGCCTACATCGTCTCCATCCTGGCCAGCATGGCGGTAGCGATGACCATCACGCCGGTGCTCTGCTACTACCTGTTGCCGAAGATGAAGCATATTGATCACGGCGACAGCGCCCTGGTCAGAAAACTCAAAGCCTGGGACGAACGCCTGCTTAACTGGTCGTTCGACCGTGCCCGGGCGCTGCTGATCGGCGCCGTCGCCGTCGTGGTCATCGCGCTGGCCTCCATTCCCTTCTTTGCGAAGTCCTTCCTGCCGCCGTTCAACGAAGGCACGCTGACCGTCAATGTCGTGCTCAACCCCGGGTCATCGCTGGTCGAATCGAACCAGATCGGCACGCAAGCGGAAAACATCCTGCTCGCTGTGCCCGAAGTGACCGAGGTCGGCCGCCGTACCGGTCGCGCCGAGTTGGACGAGCACGCCGAAGGCGTCCATTACTCCGAGATCGAGGTTGATTTGAAGGCTTCCGGGCGGGATCGGGAAGCGATCATTGCCGACATCCGGCAGCGCTTGGCCGTGCTGCCAGCCGTGGTCAATGTCGGGCAGCCGATTTCGCACCGCCTCGACCATTTGCTGTCCGGCGTCCGGGCGCAGATCGCCCTGAAGATTTTCGGCGACGATCTGGACACCCTGCGCGGCCTGGCCGGCGAGCTCAAGGAACGCCTGGCCAAGATTCCGGGCATCACCGACTTGCAGATCGAAAAGCAGGTGCTGATTCCGCAGTACAAGATCCATCTCGATTACGATGCCGCCGCCCGCTACGGCGTGGCTTCCGGCGAGTTGCTGCAACGCCTGGAGCAATTGCTGGCCGGCGAGCGGATCGGCCAGGTCATCGAGGGCAATCGCCGTTTCGACCTGACCCTGCGCCTGCCGGAAGAAGCGCGCGGCGAACGCGGCCTGGCAAACCTGCTGATCGAGACGCCGACCGGCCGCGTGCCGCTGTCGTTACTGGCCCGCATCGAGGATGGCGACGGGCCGAACCAGATCGGCCGCGAGAACACCCGGCGCCGCATCGTCGTCTCGGCCAATACCGACGGTTCCGACATGAGCCGGATCATCGCCGACATCCGTCGCGAAATCGACAAAAAGCCCGTGCCGGAAGGCTACTTCACGCTGCTCGAAGGGCAGTTCCAGGCGCAGGAACAGGCGGCCAAGCTGATCGCGCTGCTCGCCATCGTCTCGCTGACCATGATCTACCTGGTGCTCTACAGCCGCTATCGCTCGGCGGTGCTGACCGCCATCATCATGGGCAACGTGCCGCTGGCCCTGGTCGGCTCGGTCGTCGCCCTGTGGATCTCCGGCCAGCCGCTGTCGGTCGCCGCTCTGGTCGGCTTCATCACGCTGACCGGCATCGCCACCCGCAACGGCATCCTGAAGATCAGCCATTACATCAATCTGTGCGCCTTCGAGGGCGAAATCTTCGGGCGAAAAATGATCGTCCGCGGCTCGCTGGAGCGCCTGACGCCGGTGCTGATGACGGCCCTGGTCGCCGCCTTCGCGCTGACCCCGCTGCTGCTGTCCGCCGACGCGCCGGGCAAGGAAATCCTGCATCCGGTCGCCGTGGTGATTTTCGGCGGCCTGATCAGTTCCACCTTGCTCGATACCCTGCTGACTCCGGTCATGTTCTGGCTGTTCGGCGAAAAACCCCTGCAACGCCTGCTCGCTGAGAAGGCAGAAGAGTCTTTCTAACCCCACCCGATGAGGAAAAATCCGTGAAGCTCCCCCTGATTCCCAACCTGATTTTATCTGCTGCCTTGCTGTTCGCCGGCAACGGCGCTTTCGCCCACGACGATGCCACCCTCGACCAGATGAAGGCCCCCAATGGTGGCCAACTGCGCATGGCCGGGCCATATCACTTCGAACTGCTGGTCGACAAAACCAACAAGGAGGCCAAGGACAGTCCGGTCACGGTCTATCTCACCGACCATGGTGAGAAAAAAATCCCGGCGGCCGGCGTCAGCGGTACGGCAACGATTTTGGCCGGCAAGTCGAAAGTGACGGTGCCGCTGTCCCCGGCTGGCGACAACAAACTGAGCGGGGTCGGCAAGTATGTCTCCGATGGCCATATGAAGGTGGTTGTCTCCATCGTCTTCCCGGATAAAAAGACTGAGCAGGCCCGGTTTTCCCCGCTGGCAGCGGAGCATGCTGAAGAGCATAAGCATTGACCGGCAAAAGCCACGGTAAGTACCGTCCGTGAAAATTACAAAAATGTAATCAAGGAGTCAGTATTTTGTTGGTATTGCTTGGCCATACTGCCCTCAGTCAATTGAACGAGGAGTGATTTCCATGGCAAAGCCGATAACTGTTCTGCTGACGCTGTTTGCCCTTGGCGCAGCGGTAAACCTGCCGGCCAGTGCGGCAGATGCGGTCGACGTCTATAAAAGTCCCTATTGTGGATGCTGCGAAAAATGGGTCGAGCATCTGCAGCAGGCGGGATTCGCTGTGCGAACCCACGACGTCAATGACGTGCCGGCTGCTCGCCAGCGGCTGGGCATGCCCGAGCGCCTCGGTTCATGTCACACAGCCAAGGTCGCCGGCTATGTTGTCGAAGGACACGTCCCCGCCGCCGACATCCAGCGCCTGCTCAAGGAAAAACCGAAGGCCATCGGCTTGGCCGTGCCTTCGATGCCGCCCGGATCTCCCGGCATGGAGAGCCCCAAGCCGGTTCCCTACAACACGCTGCTGGTCCAGGCCGGTGGTGCAACCACCGTATTTGCCAAACACTGACCCCTATTCCTCAACAGGAGAAAACCATGAAAGCACTCTTCACCTCAACCCTGATCGCCCTCGTCACCTTGGGTGCTGCGCCGGTTCAAGCGGCTGGCGATCATGCCGGCCACGGCATGGCGATGCAGGCAACTGCTTCCACAGAAATGCAGATGGTTGATGGCGTAGTCAAGAAAGTCGACAAATCGGCCGGCAAGGTGACGCTCTCCCATGGGCCGTTGACCAATCTGAGCATGCCGGCGATGACCATGGTTTTCCGGGTCAAGGATGCGAACTGGCTTGATCAGATGAAGGCGGGCGACAAGATTCGCTTCATGGCTGACAATGTCAATGGCGCGGTAACCATTGTGCATTTCGAACCGGCCAAATAACAACGAGGGCGATGGCATACCGGGGTAAGCCACCCGGAGTGCCCATCGCTTTGTGAAGTCGCGTTTTACAGGGAGGTCGTATGCGACGATTCAGGCTTGCCCCCATTTTCGCCTTGCTAATGGCCATCGGCTTGGGCATGCCCGCACTGGCTCAGGAACCGGCTATCGGCGCTTCGGTCGACAGCCTGCTCGATTTCGCCAGGACGCGGAACCCCGAGTACGCGGCAATGCAGGCGGAAGCGGAGGCCTCCGGCCAACGCATTACATCGGCCGGGGCGCTGCCCGACCCCAAGTTCCGGGCCGAGTTGCGGGACATTACCCGCATGGGCGAGCAGAACGCCACGCTTTCCCCAAGTCGCGTCGGCAGTACCAAATATCTGTTGATGCAGGATATTCCGTGGTTCGGCAAGCGCGACCTGAAGCGGGAAATTGCCGAGTTCGAGGCCGAAGGTGCCAAGGGGCGAGTTATGGGAACCTGGGCCGACATCGCCGGCCGGATCAAGGTCAACCATGCCCAGTTGTACTACCTCCACGGCAGTGAACGACTGACCCGCGAAATCCTTGACCTGATGATCCGTCTGGAAAAAATCGCCCAGGTCCGCTACGCCGGCGGCCTGGCCGCTCAGCAGGACGTCATTCGCGCCCAGGTTGAACAGACCACGATGCGCAATGAACTGA
>MGTN01000034.1:14563-22911 GCA_001799475.1 Desulfovibrionales bacterium GWA2_65_9
GGCCGAGCCAAGCCAACTGCGGACACTGCCGCCACCGGCCAGACTCGACTATGTCGCCCTCGAAGAGCGCGTCCGCGCCAGGAATCCCCTGCTGTTCGCCGACGAGTCGCGGATCAGGGCCGCCGAAAAAACCCGCGATCTGACCTACAAGAATCGCTATCCCGATGTAACGCTCGGCGTCTCGCCCATCCAGTACCAGAACGAGGTCAAGGAGTGGGAGTTGATGCTCGAAATGAATATCCCGCTGCAGCAGTCCTCGCGCCGCGCTCAGGAACGAGAATCCGAATCCATGCTGAATGCGGCCAGAGCGCGCAAGGAAGCGACCGCGAACCAGGTGGTCAGTGACCTCGCGGAAGGTCTGGCCGGTATCGAGGCCGCCCGCCAGACCGAAAATCTGCTGAGTAACAGCCTGCTGCCGCAAGCCGAACTGACCTTCCAGGCCGCCTTGGCCGGCTATGAAACTGGCAAGGTCGATTTCGCCACGCTGCTCGATGCCCAGCGGCAAATTCGCCAGGCCAGACAAAATCGGATCAAGGCTCAGGCCGAGGCGCAAATGCGTCTGGCCGAAATCGAACGACTTTTAGGGGAAGACTTATGAAACAGGGCGCAGGATTGACTCTTGGCGTGATCGCGGTCGCCGTTGCAGCCGGCGGCGGCTATTGGCTGGGCGGCAAAGGCGACGCGCCCCACGGTGAAACAGCAGCGCCGGTGGCAGCCACTTCCCCGGAGCCGGCCAAGAAAGAAAAGAAGCTGCTCTTTTACCGCAATCCGATGGGGCTGCCCGACACCTCGCCGACGCCCAAGAAAGACCCGATGGGTATGGACTACATCGCCGTCTATGAAGGCGAAACGGACGACGAACCAACGACCGCCAACCAAATCAAGATCAGTACCGAGAAGGTGCAGAAACTGGGCGTGCGGACCGAAGCTGCACAACTCCGCATTCTCGACAAGGTGGTCCGAGCATCCGGCCGGATCGAGCCGGACGAGCGCCGCATGTATGCGATTTCGCCCAAGTTCGAGGGCTATGTCGAGCGCCTGCATGTCAATGTGACCGGCCAGCCCGTTGGCAAAGGCCAGCCGCTGTTCGAGGTGTACAGTCCGGAGTTGGTCTCCGCCCAGCGTGAATATGCGATTGCCGCCCAGGGCGTCGAATCGCTGAAAGAGGCCGGCGGCCCGGCGCGGGACGGCATGAAGCAACTGGCCGATTCCAGCCTGCTGCGACTGAAAAACTGGGATATCTCGGAAGAACAGGTCAAGGCCCTCGCCAAATCCGGCGAGGCGAAGCGGACGATGACGTTCCGTTCGCCGGTAGCCGGCATCGTCACCGAGAAAAAAGCCGTCCAGGGCATGCGCTTCATGCCCGGCGAGGCGCTCTATCAGGTCGCGGACCTCTCCTCGGTGTGGGTCGTCGCCGACGTGTTCGAACAGGACATCGGCCTGGTCAAATCTGGCAGCAAGGCCAAGGTGACGATCAACGCCTATCCGGGCAAGACTTTCGACGGCACGATCAGTTATGTCTATCCGACCTTGAACGCCCAGACCCGTACCGTGCCGGTTCGCGTCGAACTGGCAAATCCGGGGCTGCTGCTCAAGCCGTCGATGTTCGCCCAGGTCGAACTGCCGGTGGGCGCCAAAGGCCAGGTGGTCACGGTGCCGACCTCCGCCGTCATCGACAGCGGTGCCCGCCAGATCGTACTGATCCAGCAAGGCGAAGGCCGCTTCGAGCCGCGCGATATCAAACTCGGGGCGCGCAGCGACAATCACGTCGAAGTGCTGGAGGGGGTCAAGGAAGGCGAACAGGTGGTGGTCGCCGCCAACTTCCTGATCGATGCCGAGAGCAACCTCAAGGCGGCGGTCGGCGGTTTCGGCCATGCCGCCCACGGAGCAGCCCCCAAAGAAGGGCAAGCGGCAGCACCCGGACAGCCAGCCGCCAAAGGCGCTAGCCACCAGGCCGAAGGCACGGTGGATGGCATCGACGCGGCAGCCGGCACGATCAGTCTCAATCACGGCCCGGTCGCCAGCCTCAAATGGCCGGCCATGACCATGGAGTTCAAGGCTGCCAACGCATCGCTGCTGCAAGGGCTGAAACCGGGGGCCAAAGTCGCCGTCGAGTTCGTTGAGCGACAGCCCGGCGAATGGGTGATCACGGCCGTCAAGCCTCTGCCGGCAACCCAGGGAGCCGGCACGCCGGCCGCCGCTGCCAACCCGCACGCCGGTCACTGACCGAGAGCCACGGAGAGTCGCCCCATGTTGGCCAACATCATCGAATGGTCGGGCCGGAACCGCTTCCTGGTCCTGCTCGCCACCCTGTTCATCACCATCGGCGGCATTTATGCCGTGTTGCGCACCCCGATCGACGCCTTGCCCGACCTGTCGGACGTCCAGGTCATCGTCTATACCGAGTATCCCGGCCAGGCACCGCAAGTCGTCGAAGACCAGGTCACCTATCCGCTGACCACGGCCATGCTGTCGGTGCCGAAATCGAAGGTGGTGCGCGGCTTTTCCTTCTTCGGCGCCTCCTTCGTGTACGTCATTTTTGAAGACGGTACTGACATCTACTGGGCCCGCTCGCGTGTGCTGGAATACCTGAATTTTGCCTCCAGCCGCATGCCAAAGGGTGTCACCCCCTCGCTCGGACCGGACGCCACCGGCGTCGGCTGGGTCTACCAGTACGCGCTGCTCGCCAAGGATAAGACACTGGCCGAACTGCGCACCATCCAGGACTGGTACGTCCGCTATCAGCTGACCAAGGCGCACGGCGTCGCCGAAGTGGCCTCGATCGGCGGCTTCGTTCAGACCTACCAGGTCACCGTCGACCCGGTGAAACTGCGTTCCTACGGCATTCCGCTGATGAAGGTAGCGCAGGTGATCCGCGACTCGAACCGCGATGTCGGTGGCCGTGTCGTCGAGATGGCCGAAACTGAGTACATGGTGCGCGGCAAGGGCTACCTGCGCGGCAAGAGCGACCTCGAAACGCTGGTCGTCAAAAGCGACAAGGGCACGCCAGTGCTGATCCGCGACATTGCTCGCGTCGAACTGACGCCGGACGAAAGGCGTGGCCTGACCGAGCTGAACGGTGAAGGCGAAGTCGTATCGGGCATTGCCATGGCGCGCTACGGTGCGAACGCGCTGGAAGTCATCCACAACCTGAAA
This sequence comes from Desulfovibrionales bacterium GWA2_65_9, assembly GCA_001799475.1. Lineage (GTDB taxonomy): Bacteria > Desulfobacterota > Desulfovibrionia > Desulfovibrionales > Desulfovibrionaceae > Humidesulfovibrio. The sequence continues at coordinate 17,720 of MGTN01000034.1, forward strand.
GCCAAAATCGACGAAATCGGTGGCGGCTTGCCCGAGGGCGTCACGGTGCAGACGGTGTACGACCGTTCCGAACTAATTCACCGCGCCATCGACACGCTGAAGCGGACGCTGCTGGAAGAAGCGCTGATCGTCGCCCTGGTCTGCATCGTTTTCCTGATGCATGTGCGCAGCGCGCTGGTCGCCATCCTGATGCTGCCGGTCGGCGTGCTGATCGCCTTCATCGCCATGCGCTCGCTGGGCATGAACTCCAATCTGATGAGCCTGGGCGGTATCGCCATCGCCATCGGCGCGATGATCGACGCCGCCATCGTGATGATAGAGAACGCCCACAAACACCTGGAGCGTCTGCCCGAGGAGCACAGCAAAGCCGAGCGTGCCGACGCCATGCTCGCCGCCTGCAAGGAAGTCGGCCCGGCGCTGTTCTTCTCGCTGCTCATCATCACTGTTTCCTTCCTCCCGGTGTTCGCCCTGGAAGGCCAGGAGGGGCGGCTGTTCTCGCCGCTGGCCTTCACCAAGACCTTCTCGATGGCCGGCGCGGCGCTGCTTTCGGTGACGCTAGTGCCGGTCCTGATGATGCTATTCATCCGCGGCAAGGTCATGCCGGAAGCGAAGAATCCGGTGAATCGCTTCCTGATCTGGGTCTATCGGCCGATCATCGCCGGCGTCATGCGCTGGAAGAAAATGACCATCGTTGCTGCCGTCGTTGCCTTGGTGGCCTCGATCTACCCAGCCTCTCAACTCGGCTCGGAGTTCATGCCTACGCTCAACGAGGGTACGCTGCTCTACATGCCGGCATCGCTGCCCGGCATGTCGATCACCAAAGCCGCCGAGTTGATGCAGACGCAGAACAAGATCATCAAGAGTTTCCCCGAGGTCGCTTCGGTCTATGGCAAGGCCGGGCGCGCCAATACGGCGACCGATCCGGCGCCGACCGAGATGTTCGAGACGGTGATCAACCTGAAGCCGGAATCCGAATGGCGCCCGGGCCTGACCACCGACAAGTTGATTGCCGAACTCGACAAGGCCCTGCAATTCCCCGGCGTCGCCAACGCCTGGACGATGCCGATCAAGGCCCGCATCGACATGCTGTCCACCGGCATTCGCACGCCGATCGGCATCAAGGTCTTCGGCAAGGATCTCGGTGAGATGGAAAAAGTGGCCAAGGAAATCGAGGCCGTGGTCAAAGCCGTGCCCGGCACGACCAGTGCCTTCGCCGAGCGCATCACGGGCGGCTTCTATCTCAATATCGAACCGGACCGCGAGCAACTGGCGCGCTACGGCCTGGCCATCGGCGACCTGCAGGATGTGATCGGCACGGCGCTGGGCGGTGAGATGGTGACGACCACGGTCGAGGGGCGGGAACGTTTCGGTGTCACCGTGCGCTACCCGCGCGAATTGCGCTCCGATCCGCAGCGGATCGCCCGCGAAGTGCTGATCCCGACCATGGACGGGGCGATGATTCCGCTCGGGCAACTGGCCAAGGTCGTTGTCGCCAAGGGCGCACCCAGCATCCGTACCGAAAACGCCCTGCTCTCCGCCTATATTTATGTCGACATCCGCGACCGTGACATTGGCAGCTACGTGGCCGATGCCAAGAAGGCGGTCGCCGAACAGGTCAAGTTCCCGCCGGGCTATTACGTGACCTGGAGCGGCCAGTTCGAATACATGGAACGGGCCATCGAGAAAATGAAGATCGTCATCCCGGTAACGCTGCTGTCGATTTTCCTGCTGCTCTATCTCAACTTCAAGCGCATTACCGAGACGCTGATCGTCATGCTCTCGGTGCCTTTCGCGCTGGTTGGCGGCATCTGGTTGATGTGGTGGCTCGGCTACAACCTGTCGGTCGCCGTCGCCGTCGGCTTCATTGCGCTGGCCGGCGTCGCGGCCGAGACCGGCGTCATCATGCTGATCTATCTCGATCACGCTTGGGAGGAATTGAAGACCAAGCGGCGCGCCGAGGGTCAGGTTCCTGGCCTGACCGATCTTTACGAGGCGATCATGAAAGGCGCCGTCGAGCGCGTCCGCCCGAAAATGATGACCGTGGTAGCGATCATGGCCGGCCTGCTGCCCATCATGTGGGGCACCGGCACCGGTTCGGAAGTGATGAGCCGCATCGCGGCACCGATGGTCGGCGGCATGATTTCCTCGACGGTGCTGACCCTCGCGGTGATTCCAGCAATCTACGCGCTGGTCAAGCAATGGCGCCTGAATCGGGGTATCGAGGAATGAATATTTTCAACGCAAGGAGAACGTGATGTCGAAGAAGCTCTTGGTGGTTGCTGTGACGGTCGTCGGACTGTTGCTGGGCGGGTGTGCCAGTAGTGGATATGCGGGCGGCTCCGGAAACGACTCGCACGCTGGTCATTCCCACTAATCGGTTCCTGTAGGGAAGCGGTTCACTGCTGGTGATCCGCTTCCCTTGTCAGCGGCAATGGGCTGCCAAGCAAGGCACGACAACCCGCCCGCTCATTTGCTGTTCTACCGCTTCATCCGGTGTCTATCAAGTACAAGGAGTCCGCTCATGAAAGCAGAATCTGCACATCATCACGCCGAGCCGTGGTATCGGTCTCGTGGCGCGGTCGTCGTTGCCATGATCGCGGTCATCCTAGGGTTCTTCATCATTCGCGAGCATTGGGAGCACGTAGCCGGACGGTGGATTTATTTGCTCCTTCTGCTTTGTCCGTTGATGCACTTCTTCGGTCACGGTGGACATGGCGGTCACGGCAAGGCAGAAGGAAGCAATGAACAGAATTCGTAGGCGACAGTTCGCCGCGGGGCTGATGGCATTGATCAGCCTGTCGGTGCAAGCCCAAGGCTGGCAGGTGCCCAAACCCAGCCCCGGCCTGATGCCCAATCCGGTAGCCGGCAAGACGCTATTCGCGAAACATTGCGCGGCCTGTCACGGTACGAACTTGAAAGGTTCGGATAAGGGGCCGCCACTCCTGAACCGCATCTATGAGCCCTCGCACCATGCCGATGCCGCTTTCCAACTCGCCGTGAAGAACGGCGTGCGCGCCCATCACTGGAAATTCGGCGACATGGCGCCGGTGCCGCAGGTAACACCCGACGACGTGGCACACATCACGGCCTATGTGCGCAGCGAGCAGCGCAAGGTCGGTATCGACTAAATAGAAAGTAGTCATGAGGAAAAATCTGGCTGGAGCCTGTGCAACTTTAGCTGGATACCTTTTGCGGTCGGCTTTCTCTCCTGCGCGACCGTTGCTAACGGCCTTGCTGCTGAGCAAGGCCTATTTTTTTCGATATTGGCCCATGGGGCGGCTGGATTAACTTTGAGCAAATCGCGTAATTGTGATTTTTTTGATTAAAGGGGAGTTGCCATGGACAGCGAACACTCAGGTGAACATCACAGCCATTCGTCGTCGGTCTTGAAAGCTACGTCGGGTATCTTCATCGACCCCGTCTGCGGCATGACCGTCAAACCGGAATCCCCCCACGCGACGGATCTGGACGGCGTCAACTACCGCTTTTGCAGCGCCAAATGCAAAACGAAATTCGACGCGGAACCGGCGCGTTACCTTGCTCCGCAGGCGGCGGAGCCCGCCATTCCGGATGCCGAATACACCTGCCCGATGCACCCGGAAATCCGGCAGATCGGCCCCGGCACCTGCCCCAAGTGCGGCATGGCCCTCGAACCGCTGCTGCCCGATTTCGATAAGGACGAGGACAACGCCGAATATCGGGACTTCCACCGCCGTTTCTGGGCCAGCCTGCCACTGACCATTATCGTGGTCGTCCTGGCGATGGCCGGCCACCGGCTGGAAGGCTTGCCGCCTCTGGTCCGGACCTGGGCCGAACTGCTGCTCAGCCTGCCCATCGTGCTCTGGGCCGGGGCGCCGTTTTTCATCCGCGGCTGGCAGTCGCTCGTCCACCGCAGCCCGAACATGTGGACACTGATCAGCCTCGGAACCGGCGCTGCTTTCGGTTATAGCGTCGTAGCGGCGCTGGCCCCCGGCCTGTTTCCCCAATCATTCGTTGCCCACGGCCGCATCGGCGTCTATTTCGAGGCAGCGGCGGTCATCATTTCCCTGACCCTCCTTGGCCAGATGCTGGAACTGCGCGCCCGTTCGCAAACCTCGGCCGCCATCAGGTCGCTGCTCGGCCTCTCTCCGAAGACGGCCCGCCGCATTAACCCGGACGGAATAGAGGAGGATGTGCCGCTGACTCATGTCCATCTCGGCGACATGCTGCGCGTACGGCCTGGCGAGAAGGTTCCGGTCGATGGCGCGGTGATCGAAGGTTCGAGCGCCGTCGATGAGGCGATGCTCACTGGCGAGCCGCTGCCTGTAACGAAACGCCCCGGCGACAAAGTGATCGGTGCCACCATGAACACCGCCGGCAGCCTGGTCATCCGTGCCGAGAAGGTCGGTGCCCAGACCATGCTCGCCCAGATCGTCCAGATGGTCGCCCAGGCCCAGCGCTCGAAGGCGCCGTTGCAGCGGCTGGCCGACGTCGTCGCCGGCTATTTCGTCGTCGTCGTGGTGGCCATCGCCCTAATCAGTTTCTTCGCCTGGGGCATTTTCGGTGGCGAGCAGGGCTGGGTCTTCGGTCTGATCAACGGCGTCTCGGTGCTGATCATCGCCTGCCCCTGCGCCCTCGGGCTGGCGACGCCGATGTCGATCATGGTCGCCACCGGCCGCGCAGCGACGCAGGGCATTCTGTTTCGCGACGCGGCGGCCATCGAACGGCTGCGCGACGTGGATACCCTGATCGTTGACAAGACCGGCACGTTGACCGAAGGGCGGCCGGCCTTCGAACGCGTGCTGCCTGCACCCGGCATCGCCGAGGACGAAGTGCTGCGCCTGGCGGCCAGCCTCGACCAGGGCAGCGAGCATCCGCTGGCCGACGCCATCGTCCGCGCCGCCCGGGAACGCGGGCTGGCCCTGGACAAGGCCGAGCAGTTCGAATCGGCCAGCGGCATCGGCGTACGCGGGACGGTCGGCGGCCAGCGCCTGGCCCTCGGCAACGCCGCGCTGATGGCCGAGGACGGCGTTGATATCGACGCCCTTGGCAAGGAAGCGGAAACCCTGCGCCAAAGCGGCGCCAGCGTCATGCATCTGGCGGCCGACGGCCGCCTGCTCGGTTTGCTGGCGGTCGCCGACCCAATCAAGGCGAGCACCCAGGAAGCCCTGACCATCCTGCGCCAGGCCGGGCTGCGCATCGTGATGGCCACC
>MGTN01000034.1:22979-25431 GCA_001799475.1 Desulfovibrionales bacterium GWA2_65_9
CAAGCCGGCCGACAAACTGGCGCTGGTCGAACGCCTGCAACGTGAGGGACGCGTCGTGGCGATGGCCGGCGATGGCATCAACGACGCCCCGGCGCTGGCCAAAGCGGATGTCGGCATCGCCATGGGTACCGGCACCGACGTCGCCATGAATAGCGCCCAGCTCACGCTGGTCAAGGGCGACCTGCGCGGTATCGCCCGCGCCCGTCTGCTCTCTGTTGCAACGGTCGGCAACATGCGCCAGAACCTGGCCTTCGCCTTCCTGTACAACGCCCTCGGGGTACCGGTCGCGGCCGGCATCCTCTATCCCTTCTTCGGGCTGGTGCTGTCGCCGGTGATTGCGGCCGCGGCGATGAGTCTGTCGTCGGTCAGCGTGGTCGGCAATGCGCTGCGTCTGCGCGGGCAACAATAAAACAGAGATCTGCTGATGTCCTCACGATTGCCTGACATAACTACCCAATACGAATGGCGCGACTGCTACAGCGTCGGGAACGCCATCATCGACCAGCAGCATAAAAAGATGTTGCTACTGTGTGCGGAGTCGGAGAAATGCTTGGAGAGCGCCGGTCCAGAAAGTTGTGAAAAATTTCATGATCTCCTCAACGAAATGGCTGTCTGTGCCAGAGAGCATTTTGCGAAGGAAGAAGAATTGCTGCTTGCGCGACATTACCCGATGCTGGCTGAGCACGCCGAAGAGCATGAACGATTCCAAACCGCGCTAGTCGATTTTCTATTCTCCGCAGTGCACGGCGAACTGGACAAGACCGGGGTGTTCCGTTTCCTGTCCGAATGGTGGATTCACCATATCCTCGTATCAGATTTGGACTGTAAGCCGTATCTCATAGAAAGTTCAGCCCTCACGGAATACTCCTCAACATCAGATTGCACCTGAGTTTCCTGACATGAATGTAATCAATAAGTCATCCCGGTGACAGTTGCGAAAGCGCAGACTTCGAAGTGTCAGGTATTTATCAGCGATCCGACATTTCTTACCACTCTTCTGGAGAACCATCATGAAATTGCAATCCACGCTTTCAGCAATCCTGTTGGCCACCGCCGCGCTGTCCTTGGGAGTCCAAGCCGCCGACGCCGACAAAGCAGCGCCTGCCGCAGAAATGAAGATGGAGCAAGGCGCCAAGCCCGCCAAGGCAGTCAAGCCGCACTCGCACGTTGAAGAAAAAACCGGCGTTCCGCAAAAGGCGCCTGCCGCCGTTGATCCCGACAAGAAGAATGCTGCGCAGGACAAGGACAAGCACTACCACCCCCGGGATATGAAATAACGGGTTTTCGTTACCAGGCTGTTCGCAGAAGCCTGCACAGTTCTGCTGACTTGGTATACGGCTTGGCACTGATTGAGATGGCGCCAAGCCGGGAGGGAGAGCGACCGTGACAAAAGCCGTGACCACAAGCCGCGATCCGGTGTGCGGCATGGCTATCGAGGTCGCTCGCTCCTCACGCTTCATCACCTATCGCGGCATGCTCTACCACTTCTGCTCGGCCCACTGCCTCGAACGCTTCAATGATATCCCGGCCCTCTACACCGGCTCACAGCGGATTGCCGATATCCGCCCCATCCCGAAACGACGCAAACTGCGACTGGCGAACGGCAACGAATCGGACATCCAACGCGCCGGCCGACGTGTCGGCGAAATGATTGGGGTAATCTCCGTCATCACGGGGAAAAACCAGCTGCTGGTCGAATACGATTTGAGGAAAACCATCCTCTCCCAAATCGAAGCGGTGGCCACCGCCGAGAGCTTGCGGTTTAAAGATGGGTTCCATGGCTTCAGACGACGCCTTTGGAAACTGGCGGAAGCCAGCGAGCTGGAAAATGCCGCCCACCCCGGACCCGGAGCCTGCTGCAACCGGCCTCCTACCAGGTTGCGCTGACCGAACCCGCGAAACGACGGCGTCTGCCTTTTTCCGGACCTGTGTCGAATTACACCTGCGCCGAGTGCTGCGAGCCAATGCCTGCGATGCGACTACGGGCTGCATTGACGCGTCGCGAAAGCCCGGATTTATCATGACATTTCGCCAACTGCTTTGTAATTCGATGGTTATGTTGTCGACAGTCGCCGGGTCGCACACTGGATACACCATTACAAGCAGAGGAGAAGATCATGCGTATCGCACTCGCTCCAATTCTTGCCGGGATTGCCTTTCTGACCCTAACGGCATGCACCTCGGTGCCGTCGGTCGGTGAAATTCCGGCGAGCATTGCCAATGCCACCACAGCCGCCGAGCACCAGCGAATAGCTGCCTATTTCGCGGAGAAGGCGGCCAGCTACGATGCCGAAGCGGCTTGGCACGAAAAAATGGGGCGCTCCTACGCGAGCCGCCCGAAAGGCGATCTGGCGGCGATGCAATCTCACTGCCGTTCGCTGCAGGCGCAGTTCACCAATGCCGCCAAGGATGCGCGCACCCTGGAACAGGCACACCGCCAATTGGCCGGCAG
>MGTN01000034.1:25508-25971 GCA_001799475.1 Desulfovibrionales bacterium GWA2_65_9
CAAACCAAAGTTCAAGGAGATTTTCATGGCTATCGATTCCATTAGCCGCAATACCATCACCAGCGCTACGCGCCAGCCTGTCGAAAGTCCACTAACCCAAGAGCTAAAACAAGCCGAACGCCAGGAAGTCAGGGCGCAAGAAGTCTCACAGCGCCAAGCAGAGGAAACGTTACCGCCGGTTGTGAATATTCAGGGCCAAACCACCGGGACGCTAATCAACATCGTCGCCTGAGTTGGGGAACGTGTTTGGGTGAAAAGCACTTGGGCCGACAGTTTGGCCAAAAACGGTTCCCGCCCGCTATGTTGTTGCACCTGACATTTGAATGACAAACTTGTAACCGCGGAGTTATGTAGGCGTCAGTCTCCTCGACGCATACTGCAATTATTCAATATCCAGGATAAAGGAAGAAAAAATGCTGGAAGCTGCTGATCGTTTGAAAAGCCAGTGTCAGTCACAACTTGG
>MGTN01000034.1:25979-29989 GCA_001799475.1 Desulfovibrionales bacterium GWA2_65_9
TTCATTGTGGAAACGAGTCGGACCGTCATGGAGCATTGGGCCTCGACACTTGCCTGTTGCACTGATTTTCAACGGCAGGTACTGAGCAGTTTGGCGAAGAAATGATTCCTTGTGCAATGGCGGGGCCTTGCTCCAGCACCTTGCTGCTAGGCGCACACTAGCCAACACCCAATGCCCCCCAAGCGAGTTCGTGCGCATAAGTGAATAAAGCCGCCAATGCCACGAATCGATGCAGTCACCAACTCTCCACCAATGCAGCCCCCGGCCGATGGCAGCCACGCCAATCACGGTGCCACGGTGGGCGCTTCTTTTGGTGACGCCCTTTCGCAAGCCATCGGTCAACGTGCAGCAGCATCGCCCCATGGCAACCATGGCAACGCTACGGGTAATGCTCAGCACGAGAGGCATGGTGGTAGCCTGACCTCATCGAGTAACGAGCCGCACTCTCAGCATTTCCCCTTGTCCAGTCAGGCGCATGGCGGGGAAAAACATGGCGTTCAGGAAATGGCCCTTGGGGTGCGCGCCTATCGCCAGCAGTTGATTGCCTCCAATATCGCCAACGCCGATACCCCCGCTTATAAGGCTGTGGACATCAATGTCGAGGAAGCCATGCGCATCGCCCGATCGGCCTCCCAAGTACCACCGACAATGCTGACGACGACCAGCAGCGGCCACATTTCCGCGGCGGCCGTTTCTTCCCAGCCACCGTATCCTCTCAAATACCAGGTGCCGAGCCAGGATAGCGCGGACGGCAACACGGTCGATATGGATGTCGAGCGCACCAAGTTTTCCGATAACTCGATCATGTACCAGTTTTCAGTTGATCGTGTTAGCGGCCACTTCAAAATGCTGATGGAGTTGTATCAGTCCTTGAAATAAATGACATCGCCTTTCCATGGAACTTCGCAAACCTCCTGAACATGGTGATCGCTGCACCTGTCGTATGCTCGCCGCGGCCGTCGGTTGTAATCCCAAGACTTTGACTTATAACTATTGCCGAACGGTGCTGCAAAAACGTTGGTTTGTGGAGTGCAATCACGGTTGCTGCAATGAGCAAAAAACCGTCGCGCCCCGTGATGCATGGCACGATCTTGGGCCCATCGACCCGATCAAGGCTATCCTGATCATCAACGAGTGATCGATCAACTCATGCCCATCATGAATGCCCAAACCGGCTTTTACACCGCCAACCCGGAAGGCGCCCCGCCCAAATGAAAAACGCCACCCTACCGCAAACTCCCCGGCAACTGCGTTGGATGCTGGCTAGCAAGTTGGGAGCCACCTCGATCTTGATCGGACTGGCAGCAGGAGGGGGCTCGTACCTGCTCGAAACGTCGAGGACCGAGCAAGCGGCACTGGATCGCGCGACGACCAGCGCCCGCCACTTCGAGTCGCCGGCCATGCAAATGGCCTTTGATGGAAAAGCACAGGAGGAGCACGGTACACTCAACCGCCTGCTGGATCGAACCCGGTTTGTCGGCATTCGCGTATTCAGCCCGAGCCGAGCGCTGATCTACGAAACTTGGGAAGATATTCCGGCAACCCTCGTCGCTGCCGCCAAGTCCCGGCAGCATGACTGGCCGGAACGCGGTCAAAGTCACCGAAACTGGATCGAAGTGTCAGGCGAACGGCTGATCCAAGTCGTCTTGCCATTGTTCGGGAGCGATGATTCGCTGGCCGGCTATGTGGAAGGCGTCAGCCGTCTCGATGAGGAAAGCTTGCTAGCTCAGCGAGAACAAGTCCGCGCCGCAGCCCTGACCGCCACCTTGTCTGTCCTGCTCACGGCACTGCTACTCTATCCCTTGCTGTTGGCCATGCTGCAGCAATCGACCGGGCTGTCCCGACGCCTGCTGGACTCCAATCTTTCCCTGATGCACTCCCTCGGCAACGCCGTTGCCAAGCGGGATTCGGATACCGACGCCCACAACTACCGGGTCACTTACTATGCAGTCGCTTTGGCCGAGGCGATGGGCCTGCCGGAAAAGGAGATTGCCGATTTGGTGGTCGGCGCTTTTCTGCACGATGTCGGCAAGATCGGCATTCCCGACCGCATTCTGCTCAAACCCGGCAAACTGACCGCCGAGGAATTCGAAATCATGAAAAGCCATTCCCTGCTCGGCACCGAGATCGTCGCCGGGAACCGTTGGCTGGCGGGCGCGGCGCAGACCATTCGCCATCACCATGAGCGGTTTGACGGTGCTGGCTACCCAGACGGCCTGCGCGGCGAGGCGATTCCCCGTATTGCCCGCGTTTTTGCAGTGGTTGATGTCTTCGACGCACTAACCTCGAAACGCCCCTACAAGGAGCCGATGACGCTCGCTGAAGCGCTGAGCATTATCGAGAGAGATGCCGGTCAACATTTCGACCCGTTGGTCGTTGCCGTATACATCAAGATTGCGCCTGGCTTGTACACCAAGGCGGTGCAGGTTGACGATGCCGAATTGCGGCAGGGAATGCGCATGTTGCTTTCCCGCTATTTCAAAACAGAAACGGCCCCCGAAGAAGGAGCCGCTTTCGTAACGACACAGTCGGTGATTTAGCCGCGATGATCCTTATGGAGCAGACTGTCGAGACGCATGACTTCGTCACCATGCATAATGATCTTCTGGCCATCCTTGGCTTCCATCACGGTGTCTTTCTTCATGCGCACCGCGCGGCCAAGTTTGTCTTCCATGCCCATTTTTCCGTCCTTGAAAATGTAGACCGTGGAGCCATCTTTCAACTCGATCGATTTTTCAACCTGTGCCGCATCCACGGCAAATGCGGTCGCCGTAACGGCACTCATCGCAACAACCATCAACAATTTTTTCAGCATTTTGTTTCTCCACTAATTTAACGCACTGGTAATACCTCTGTTTGCAACGCTTACAAGCGTTCAACTTGCTTGATAGCCGCTTCACGCTCCGTGAGAGTCGATCGATTAGCCGCCCTCATGCCCTTTCTTGAGCAGAGAATCGAGACGCATGACTTCGTCGCCGTGCATGATGATCTTCTGACCATCCTTGGCTTCCATCACGGTGTCTTTCTTCATACGCATGGCGCGACCATATTTATCCTCCATGCCCATTTTGCCGTCCTTGAAGATGTAGACCGTCGATCCGTCTTTCAATTCGATCACCTGCTTGGCAGCAGCACGGGCTTCATCAGAAGCAAACGCAGTAGCGGTCACCGCGCTCATCGCGACAACCATCAACAGTTTTTTCAGCATTTCTTTCTCCTTGAGAGTAATGGACTTGCATTTCAATGCTACCTACGAGAACCTGTCAGCTCCCCGACGAGGCAATGACATTTGTGTCATCGCCTCGTAATCTTTCACTCAGCCGCCGGTGTAGGCCGGGTTCTCCGTGACATACACCGTCACGCCCTCAGCCCCCGGAATAACCTTGGCAAGCGGAAACGACGCAGTGCCCAGGGTATCGAACGTCCAGGTGACGCTCTTGCTGCCAACATTGATCCGGATGGTTTCGAGGCGTGTGACATTCAGGTACTTGGTGCCGCTGTCGATATTCACCACCCGAGCAGCTGCGCTGGAAGTTGCATAGCCGTAGGGCGCGAGTTGGTTGGTGGTCGGCTGACTCTTGGATTCCGAGACATGTGAAAGCCAGTGCAAACTCTGCCCTTCTGAGTAGTCCTCGTGGGCATAGCTGGTTCCGGCAACAGAAAAACCGAGAGCAGCGATCAGGGTTAGTTTGGCAATGTTCGTTTTCATGATTCTCTCCTTGTGAGATCGGGTTAATCGTGTCGGACCTCTTTCGTCCAACCGTGATGTCATCTTAGGAGTGCGCTACCAACAGGACGCTGACCTGGAGATTACGTTTCTGATAGCCAATTTGTAATTTCCTGACAGGTTTCCAGATGCCGCCAAGCCAAATACCCAGATTGGGCCATCACGAAAATTAACCATGAAATGCGCCTGAAAAAATTTACGTGGTCAGCACATTTGTTGGAGAGGCCCTCATGAAACTTACCGCAGATGATCTAGCAACCTTTCATACCCATGCACTGATCCC
>MGTN01000034.1:30044-31413 GCA_001799475.1 Desulfovibrionales bacterium GWA2_65_9
ACGCCCCAGGTGGCACCGCCTACTCTTCAACCATGCGCTCGCAAGCGCAATACGTCACCGAACCGAGGTCAGGCCCATGTTCACTGCTGCATCGACGACGCACCGGCACAACACACTTCCCCGTCCGCATCAGAGCGGGCTGCAGGAGATCATCGAAACCCGTCTGTGGCTCGAAGAGCACGATTGGCTGTACCGGTTGCTACGCAGCGAGACCAATGTATCGCCGACCTTTCGCTTCCCCGACCTCATCAGCGCCTGCGTTTCGCAGGTCTTCGCCCTGCCGGATGCGCCCACACGCATCTTCCGGTTCCTCGGTACCGAGTTGGTACTGCGTTCACCGCAGACCCCGCGCCGCCGCGAATCGATGTGGCGAAGCCAATATCAGTTGTTGCTGGAGTTGCAACGCTCTCCCGCCAACCGGCACCCCAACCCCAAGTTCCAACTCGACCAACTGACAACGGCCTGCGTAGCACTGTGCCGGATGCCGGATCCGTTAGGCACGAGCGTCTTGCAGCAGGCCCGCCTGAATATGGTGGAGCGTTCCCAACTCGAGCGTCTAACCGCATCTGGTTAAGGGCCACTTGACCTCAAATCCGCCCCCAGCCGTACCCCTCCCACGCTGACCCGTTCGCTCATCGTCACCTTGCCCGGTTAGACCCGGACCGACCCGAATCCCACCCAGGCAGTCCGCTCACCGCTGACTACCCAGACCTGGCTGCCCGCCTGGCGGTCTGTCCCGATTCCGTTCGAGAGGTGATCCATGCGTTCGTCGTCCTTTGTCTCCCTGGCTACCCTGGCTGTCATGGCAACGCTTTCTCCCCATGCATTGGCCTGCTGGGGAGAGGCAGGACAGCGCTATGGCGTGTCCGCCGACCTGCTCTACGCGATCGCCCGAGTCGAATCGAACCTGAACCCGAAGGCCGTCAACCGCTCGCACATTCAGCGCACCGGGTCCTACGACATTGGACTCATGCAGATCAACAACCGTCATCTCTCGGCGCTGTCACGCCACGGCATCAGTGAATCGGACCTTTTTGCTCCTTGCACCAACATTCAGGTCGGTGCCTGGCTGCTGTCCGATTTGTTTTCCCGGCACGGAACGACATGGGATGCGGTCGGTGCCTACAACGCAGCCTGCTCGCAGCTAAAAGGTGAGGCTTGCACCAAGGCCCGCGCCCAATACGCCTGGCGGGTTTACCGCCAATTACCGGCCCAACGCAGCAGCCAGTTCATCAGGGCACCGAGCGTGGTCAAGCCGGCGGCCTCGGGCGAAATGCTTGCGATGATGTCGGTGCGGGTGGCGCCATGAGATTTGGCTCACTACGCCATTGGACACTCGGCCTCATGGGCGGCTGCGCCCTTTTGGCCG
>MGTN01000034.1:31507-32449 GCA_001799475.1 Desulfovibrionales bacterium GWA2_65_9
GTTAGCCCCGGTACCGAAGAAGGAAGTCTCCCGCACGCTCACCCTGCGTTTCGGACTAGGTAGCGCCAAGCTGAGCCCTGTCGCTCGCACCCAATTGAATGAGGCGATGGCTGACCTGAAGTCGACACGCCGCATCACGATCTTCGGCCGTACCGACAACACGGGGCCGTTGGCCTTCAATGATTCGCTGGCTCTGGCGCGCGCCTTGGCGGTCCGCGACCATCTGCTCAAAACCTATCCGACGCTGACGCCGGATCTGACCATCAAGGCGCAAGGCGGGTGCTGCTTCATCGCCCCGAACGATACCCAAGCCGGCCGCACGCAAAACCGCCGGGTCGAGGTGGTCTTTCAGATGAACGAGGGCCTGCCGCCATGACGCCGGGCGGCCCGATCTCCGTATTTGCAGCCTTTCACCCGCCGAGCACGCGCTCCCACCCGCTGGGCATCCCGATGCCTACCCGCCTTTTCCACCCCCATTCAACGTTCGACTCTTCCCCGGAGGTACTCATGAACACTGCTGTGCTGGTTTCTTCCCCTCGTCTTGCTACACGCAAGCCGATCATGGTCGCCATGCTGCTGGCAACGATCGCTCTCGGCCTCGGCATCGCTTTTCCCGGCTACGCCCTGGACTTGGTCGCCTTCACCGGCATCACCGGACCGCTAACTTCAGCCCTGACCCAGATCGCCGCGCTCGGCCCCGGCATCAAGGCCCTGGTCGGCTTCGTCGGGTTCGTGGTCGCGCTCATCTCGCTCTCCGCGCTACGCAACTTCGGTCCAGTCCTGTTTTACGTGGGCCTCGCCATCTTCGCCGCCGTCGGTCTGGTGATCGCCGGCGCGATCATGGGCGCGGTGATCTGAAACGCCGGCATCGACCCCAGGAGACCGATATGCAAGCAGACACCTATATCCCGCGGCGTCTCGATGACCAATGGAAGATCGGCT
>MGTN01000035.1:0-212 GCA_001799475.1 Desulfovibrionales bacterium GWA2_65_9
CTCCGCCTTGTCCTTGGCCTTGTCCTTTGCCTTGTCCTTTGTCCGCCCCTGCGCAGCCGTGTCCGAACCCTTCACGCAGTCAAGCGCGCAGTTGATGTCCACGGTGCCGCAATGCACCGGGCATTCCTTCAGGCAGGAGCGCAGGCAGGTCTCGTCAGCCGCCCGGCCCTGCTCGGCGCAGGTGGCGATGCAGCGCCGCAGGCAGGTCTGGG
>MGTN01000035.1:245-2231 GCA_001799475.1 Desulfovibrionales bacterium GWA2_65_9
GCAGGAGGCTGGCGGCCACAAGGAGGCGGGTGGCCAGAAGCCACGCAAACGTGGTCCGGACAGACCAAAGCCGGGCGAGGTGTGGGGCAAAATGGCGTGTGGCAGGCATGGACGCCCTCCGGCTGGGCAGCGTTTCGTTTGGGAACTATTGGATGAGGCTGCGGCCCAGACGCAGGGCCTGGGTCAGCATCTCCGCGGCTCGGAGCGGATCGGCCGCCGCGCAGATGGCCGAAACCACGGCCACCCCGTCGGCCCCGGCGCGGACCACGGCCTCGGCGTTGTCGGCGTTGATGCCGCCGATGGCCACCAGCGGCCTTGCCGTGGCTTGGCGCGCCGCAGCCAGCCCGGCCAGGCCCCAGACCGACTCCAGGTCGGGCTTGGTGGGCGTGGGGAAGATCGGGCTTATCCCGTAGTAGTCCGCGTCCAGGCGCTCGGCCTCGCGGATGTGCTCCAGGCGCTCCACGGACAGCCCGATGAGGGCGCGCGGGCCCAGCAGGTGCCGCGCCAGCTCGGCGGGCATGTCGTGCTGGCCCAGGTGCACCCCGTCCGCGCCCACGGCCAGGGCCGCGTCCACCCGGTCATTGATGAGCAACGGCACCCCGAAGGGCGCGAGCAGGCCCTTGAGCGCGCGCGCTAGGTCCACCAGGGAGCGCATGTCCAGGCGCTTCTCGCGCAGCTGGACCATGGTCGCCCCGCCGCGCACGGCCAGGCCCACCACGTCGAGCACGTTCTGTTCTCCGCACAGCCGCTGGTCAGTGACCAGATACAGCGAGGGATCGAAAGCCGGGCGCATGGCTAGCGCTCCACCCGGATGCGCTGGCGCACGTCCTTTTCGTCCATGACGTAGAGCGCGTCGTACAAATAGAGTTGCAGGGTGCCGGGGCCGGAGGCCTTGTCCGCGGCCATCTCGCCCGCCACCTTCATGGCCACGCAGGCGTGCAGCGCGGCCTCGAAAGGGTCCGGGTTGACTGCGGCAAAGGCCCCGCAGATGGCCGTGGCCGTGCAGCCCAGGCCGGTGACGCGCGGCATCAGCGCGCTGCCGCCCAGGACCCGCGCCTGGGTCTGGCCCGCGCAGACGATGTCGACCTCGCCGCTGACCACCACTGCGCAGTTGTGCCGCCGCGCCAGGGCGCTGGCGAAGTCCGCCGCCTCCTCGGAGAGGGCCGTGCTGTCCACGCCCTTGGGTGCGCTCGTGGATGCGCTTGTGGATGCAACTGTGGTCGCGCCGCTCGCACCCGCCAGGGCCATGATCTCCGAGGCGTTGCCCCGGATGATGAAGGCCTTGTGGCTATCCAGAAGCGCCAGCGGCGTCACGGTGCGCAGCCGACTCGCCCCGGCGCCCACGGGGTCCAGGACCACCGGCACCACGGCCTTGTCGGCTGCGGCCCAGGCCGGGGCCATGGCCGCCAGATATTCCGGGGCCACGGTGCCTAGATTGACCACCAGCGCGCCGCTGAAGGCCAGCAGCTCGGCCATCTCCTCCACCGCGTGGCTCATGATGGGCGAGGCCCCGATGGCCAGCAGCGCGTTGGCCGTGGTGTTGGTGACGACATAGTTGGTGATGCTGAGCACCACCGGGTTTGTGGCGCGGATGGCCGCGAGGTCGCGCAGAACGTTCTGCGCGGTGGCGGCGGCGGTGGAGGTGGCGTCGGGCATGGGCAGGGGTCTCCTTGACGGGAAAGCGATTGCGCGCAGATTCGCCCCCGCAGCCGTGATTGTCAAGGCCGGGACGGGCCCGGCTCTCCTGGCACCGGGCCTGGGAGCGCCGGGGGGCGGCTGTTCAAAATCGTCTGGACAGCAGGGTTGAAATCCGGGGGCCGCGGGCCTAGACTGCGCGCTCAGCCGGCACAACGCCAAGGAGACCCCCCATGCCCCAGTTCGCCGAGCGCATGCAGGGCGCACAGCGCTCATTCATCCGCGAGATATTGAAAGTCACCGCCGACCCCTCGGTCATCTCCTTTGCCGGAGGCCTGCCCAACCCGGCCA
>MGTN01000035.1:2543-11485 GCA_001799475.1 Desulfovibrionales bacterium GWA2_65_9
TTTGCGCCACCACGACTGCTTCCTCCTGGAGGACGACCCCTACGGCGAGCTGCGCTTTGCCGGGCGCGACCTGCCGCCGGTGTACAAAGAGCGGCCGGAGAACTCGCTGCTGCTCGGCACCTTCTCCAAGATCGCCGCGCCGGGCTTCCGCCTGGGCTGGATCGTGGCCCAGGGCGAGATCATGGAGCGCCTGGTCATTGCCAAGCAGGCCGCAGACCTGCACACCGGGTCGCTGGACCAGATGATCGTGCAGCGCTTTCTACAGGACAACGACTTCGAGGCGCACGTGCTGCGCATCCGCAAGCTCTACGGCGGCCAGTGCCAGGCCATGCAGGCGTCCATCGCCCGGCATTTCCCCAAGGACGTCAGCGTCACCCAACCCCAGGGCGGCATGTTCCTTTGGGCCACCCTGCCGGACGGCATTTCGTCCATGGAGCTGCTCAAGCTGGCCGTGGCGCAGAAGGTGGCCTTTGTGCCCGGCGAGGCCTTCCACGTGGACGGCACGGGCGGCAATACGCTCCGGCTGAACTACTCCAACGCCGACGCCGCCACCATCGACGAGGGCATCCAGCGGCTGGCGCGCTGCATGGAGCTCTGCCGGGCCGGGAAGACTTCCGTGGAGGCCGACATGCAGTACGGCTGCCAGGACTGACCGGGCGGGGCTCTGCCGCCGGGCGCTGTCCGGCTTGAGCGCGCTGACCTGGGCCTGGGGCAGCTGTTGACGCGCCGGGGCATGCTCCAGACCCTGTTCTCGAGGAAGGGATTCTTTCTGCCGCTCTTAAAGGCCGTGGAAATTAGGGGGGATATTTGGCTTGAAGCCCGCGCGCCAGGCCGCCGCGCTCGTCCCCGGCGCAGCCCTGCGCGGCGGGGGCAGAAGGGGCCGCGCGGCATTTTTTTGCAAAAACCGTTTGACAGCCGGCCCTGCGCGTGGCAATGCATTTTCTCCGTGGCGGGCAGCCACCGGGAGCGCAACGGGCCAGACCCCGTTACGCTGCTGGAAGGGCGCTCTGATCCCTCCGGGCGGATAGCTCAGCTGGAAGAGCATCGGCCTTACAAGCCGGAGGTCACAGGTTCGAGCCCTGTTCCGCCTACCATGGGTTTACTATAAGTGCGGAGTGGTAGTTAAGCTGGTTATAACGCCGGCCTGTCACGTCGGAGGCCGCGGGTTCAAGTCCCGTCCACTCCGCCAGCACGCACCAAGGGGTGAAGTCGAAAGGCTTCACCCCTTTTTCGTTTCGTCAGCGCCTGGGCCGAATTCTGTCCCTGTGATTTGTCCCTGTCATCATGCCGATAATCTTAGACTTCAAGCGAAGTCTAGACTTTTTGTGCCCGGATTTTGTCCACGCAAGTGTCCCAAGATTTGGCCGCACCTGTGGCCGTTGGCGTGGGCGAGAGGGCGAGGGGAAAGTGAGGAGGGAAAAGAGGAAGGGTGAGAATCGTCGCTACTGCTTCAAAAACCGCGTCAGCGCCGCCTCCAGCCCGTCGATGCCCACGGTGGTGTCCACGCAGGGCCCGAAGGGACGCTCGTTCAGCACGCCGAAGACCGGCAGGGGGTAGGCGTCCTGGATGCCGCTGGAGAGGTCGCGGTAGCAGGCCACGGCGATGATCACCTTGGGCCGCTTGTCGACCACGATGCGTCGGGCGATGGTGCCGCCCGTGGCCACGGCCAGATGCACGCCGTACTTGTCGCGCAGTTCGAGCAGACCCGTGATGGGGCAGGTGCCGCAGCGCTTGCAGTTGTCCACATCGTGGGTCAGGCGCATCTCGCAGCGGCTGTTCTGCAAACAGTGCGGCATGAGCAGGAGGATGCGCGAGGGCTCGAAGCGTCCCAGCTCGCGCAGCACCATCTCGTTGTTGACCTTGATAAAGGAGGTGTGGATGTCCTCCTTGGAGAAGCCGAGCGCGCGGCCAAGCAAGCTCATGAACGGCAGCAGCAGCTTCACCGTGACCCCGCGCACGCGCCGGGCCAGGGGCAGGGGCCGGGGCAGGACGACGCTCAGGAGCAGGCCCAGGCTGGCCCAGAGCACCAGCACGAAGAGCGTGCCCAGGATGAGGCCCAGCACCCACGGCGCGGACGGATGGATGTTTTTCAGGCCCACGTAGGGCACCACCCAGAGCAGCGCCAGAAGCGCGCAGACAAGCAGGCAGGTCCCGGCGATGAGGCCGATGAACAGGCGCTTGCGCGAGGTTCCCTGCGTGGCGGTATCCATGTGGCGTTTCGGGCGCTAGCCCTGGCAGATGGTCTTGAGGTAGCCGCAGGCAAAGGCCGTGGCGTCCTGGGGCTTCTTGCCCTGGGGCGTCACGCGCGGCGTCAGGTAGGCCTTGTCCGCGCAGGCGATGGCCAGCATGCTGCCCTGCTCCGTGACCACCACGCCGAGGATGGTGCCCGGCGCGGTTCCGGCGGGGATGTCCTCGCCGATCCGGCCCGGCTCGATGGTCAGGGTGAGCACCTTGCCGCCCGTCTTGCCGCAAGGCGCGGTCCAGTCGAAATACGCGCCCGGCCAGGGGTGCATGGCCCGGATGTGGTTGTGCAGGCTGGCGGCCTCGCGCGTCCAGTCGATGCGGCCCTGGTCCTTGGTCAGCTTGGGCGCGTACGTCACGCGCTGCTCGTCCTGGGCCATGTTCAACAGCCGCCCCTGGGGCAGCCGCGTCAGGGCGTCGAGGAGCGCGTCTGCGCCCAGCTCGGCCAGCTCGTCGTGCAGGGTGCCGGCGTGGTCGGTGTCGGCGATGCGCAGCGCCCGCTGCAGGAGCATGGGCCCGGCGTCCAGCCCGAGCACCATGCGCATGATGGTCACGCCTGTGGCCGCGTCCCCGGCCTCGATGGCCCGCTGGATGGGCGCGGCCCCGCGCCAGCGCGGCAACAGCGAGGCGTGCACGTTGATGGGCATGAGGCGGCAGGCGTCGAGCACGGATTGCGGGAGAATGAGCCCGTAGGCCGCAACCACGAGCACGTCGGGTTCAAGGGCGCGCAGGGCGGCCACGTCGGCCTGGTCCTTGAAATTGAGCGGCTGGCGGACCTCGACGTTGCTCTCCAGGGCGGTGAGCTTCACGGGCGAGGGCTTGGGCTCGCGTCCGCGGCCGCTGGGCCGGTCGGGCTGGGTGTACACGCACAGCACCTCGGCCCCAGGCCAGCCGAGCAGACGGCGCAGGATCACCGCCGCGAAGTCCGGCGTGCCCATGAAGACCACGCGCAACGGAGGATTGGGCAGCTCGTCCAGGCGCGGGTCGCGCGGCCTGGTCTCGTCGAGGTCTAGTCCTTCTGCCATTTCTTGACCTTGCTGGCGTACATGGTGCGCTTGAGGCGGCTGGCGTGGTCCACCAGGGTCTTGCCCTCCAGGTGGTCGCACTCGTGCTGCAGGATGATGGCCAGCAGGCCCTCGGCCTTGATCTCGATGTCCTCGCCCTTCTCGTTTTGGCCACGCACGGTGATGAATTCGCTGCGCGTGACCTTGCAGGTGAAGGTCGGCAGCGACAGGCAGGACTCCTCGGATTCCTTGGTCCCGGAGCCATCTGAGAGCACCGGGTTCAGGATGATCATGGGGCTCTTGCGTTCCTTGGGGCCGGTCTCGTCGATGGTGATGAGCCGGATGCTGTGGCCCACCTGGGGCGCGGCCAGGCCCACGCCGTCGCTCTCGTACATGGTCTGGACCATGTCCTGCATGAGCTGGCTGAGCTCCGGCGTGATCTCGCCCACGCTCTCGGCCTTCTTGGCCAGCACGGGGTCCGGGTAGGTGCGGATGGCAAGTCTGGTCATTGTGTCCTAGGCCTCGTTCTTCTTTTCTTCGGGCTTTACTTCGGCGTTGTTTTCCTGGGCCTTCTCGCGCAGGGCGATGCCCAGCTCGCGCAGCTGCTTTTTGGCCACCACATTGGGCGCGTCGGTCATCAGGCAGGTGGCCTTCTGGGTCTTGGGGAAGGCGATGACGTCGCGGATGCTCTTGGCCCCGGTCAGGATCATGATAATGCGGTCCAGGCCAAAGGCAATGCCGCCATGGGGCGGCGCACCGAATTTCAGCGCCTCGATCAAAAACCCGAACTTCTCCTCGGCCTCGTCGTCGGCGATGCCCAGGGCCTGGAACATGGACTTCTGGGCCGCTGGCGTGTGGATGCGGATCGATCCGCCGCCGATCTCGGAGCCGTTCAAGACCAGGTCGTAGGCCCGGGCCAGGGCTCCGCCCGGATCAGAGGCGATGGTGTCCATCTGGCCAGGCTGGGGCGAGGTGAAGGGGTGGTGCTTGGCCACCCAGCGCTTGTCCTCGGGGTCATATTCGAGCAGCGGGAAGTCCGTGACCCAGAGCGGGGCATAGGCCTTCTCGTCGATGAGGCCGAAGCGCTCGCCCAATTTAAGACGGAGATTGCCCAGCGAGGCGTTGGTGACATCCACGGGCGCGGCCTGGAAGAACACGATGTCGCCGGGGACCATGCCCAGGCGCTCGGCCAGCTTGGCCTTTTCGTCGTCGGAGAAGAACTTGACGATGGGCGACTGCCACTCGTTGTCCTCCTTGACCTTGATCCAGGCCAGTCCCTGCGCGCCGTAGATCTTCACGAACTCGGTGTAGTCATCAATCTCCTTGCGCGAGAGCTCCAGCCCGCCGGGCACGCGCATGGCCTTGAGGCACGGCGCGTTGGCAAAGACCTTGAACCCGCCGCCCGCGAAGATGTCCTTCACGTCGGTCAGGCGCAGCTCGAAGCGCACGTCGGGCTTGTCCACGCCATAGTCGTCCATGGCCTGCTTGTAGGTCATGCGCGGGAAGCTGGCCGGCAGCGCGGCGCCGATGGTCTCGGCAAAGACCGTGCGTATGAGGCCCTCGGCCATGCCCATGACCTGCTCCTCGTCCGGAAAGCTCATCTCAATGTCGATCTGGGTGAACTCCGGCTGGCGGTCGGCGCGCAGGTCCTCGTCGCGGAAGCACTTGACGATCTGGAAGTAGCGGTCCAGGCCCGCCACCATGAGCAGCTGCTTGAAGATCTGCGGCGACTGCGGCAGGGCGTAGAACATGCCCTGGCTCATGCGGCTGGGCACCAAAAAGTCGCGCGCGCCTTCCGGGGTCGATTTCGTGAGCACGGGCGTCTCGATTTCCAGGAAGCCCAGGCTGTCCAGGTAGCGGCGCACGCTCTGGGCGGCCTTGTTGCGCAGGATGAGGTTCTTGGCCAGGCGCGGACGGCGCAGGTCCAGGTAGCGGTACTTGAGGCGCAGCATCTCGGCGGCGTCCACGCGGTCCTCAATGGGAAACGGCGGGGTGTCGCTGGTGTTCAGCAGCTTCCACTCGGTGACGTAGACCTCGATCTCGCCGGTGGCCATGCTCGGGTTGGCCATGCCCTCTGGCCTTGCGCGCACGATGCCGCGCAGGGCGCAGACGTACTCGATGCGGATTGAGTGGGCGCGCTCGTGGGCTTGGACCGCTTCTGGCGCGCCCTCCGGGCTGAACACGGTCTGGGTCAGGCCCTCGCGGTCGCGCAGGTCGATGAAGATGAGCCCGCCGTGGTCGCGCCGGAACTGCACCCAGCCCATGAGGGTCACTTCCTGGCCCAGGTTGGCGGCCGTCAGCTGGTTGCAGTGGTGGCTGCGCACCCAGCCGCCCAGGTCCTGGATGACCCGGTACTCGTCGTAGTCGCGCTCTTCGCCCGCAGTGGCGGCGGTGGTGGTCTGGTCGGTCATTGTCATTCCTTTTCGAAAACGGATGCGCCGGGTGTGGCGGAAAGTGTTTCGTGTCTCGTGACGACCGCTGGCCAACGGCCTCAGGTCGAAAGCCTTTCGTCGAAGGCCGCTAGTCGAAGGCGGCAATGTCGAGCTTGAGCTGCTCGCCGTCGTCCATGTCCTTCACCGTCACCTGGCCGGACTCGAATTCGTCGGCCCCGATGATGTAGCACTTTTTGGCCTTGATGCGCCCGGCGTGGCGCAGGCGGCTCTTCATGCTGCCGCTGGTGTAGTCGCATTCGCCGGACAGCGCGCGCGCGCGCAGCTTGTGCGCCAGCAGGATCGCGGTGTCGATGGCCCGGGGGTCGGTGACGGCCAGGAAGAAGTCCGGTTGCGGGGCCTCGGGCTTTTCCATCAACATGGCCAGGCGCTCCATGCCGCAGGCAAAGCCCACGCCGGGTGCGTCCGGCCCGCCGAGGAGCTGCACCAGGCCATCGTAGCGCCCGCCGCCAGCCACGGCGGTCTGCGCGCCGATGGCTCCGCTGGTGACCTCGAAGGTGGTGCGCTGGTAGTAGTCCAGCCCGCGCACCAGGCGCGGATTGAGCGTGTACTTGAGCCCGGCCTTGTCCACCAGGGCCAGCACCGCCGTGAAGTGGTCGCGGCAGCCGGCGCAGGTGTGCTCGCCGATGATCGGCGCATCGGCCACCAGCGCCTTGCAGGCCGGGACCTTGCAGTCCAGCACGCGCAGAGGGTTGGTGTGCATGCGCCGGCGGCAGTCCTCGCAAAGCTTCTCATGGTCCAGGGCCTCGAAATAGCTGGTCAGCGCGCTGCGATACGCCGGGCGGCACTCGCGGCAGCCGAGCGAGTTCAGCTCGAAGCAGAGGTCCTGGATGCCGAGGCTGGAGAGGAAGTCCTCCAGCATGAGGATGACCTCGACGTCGGCCTGGGGCTCGGGTGAACCGATCAACTCGGCGTTGATCTGGTGGAACTGGCGCATGCGGCCCTTTTGCGGGCGCTCGTAGCGGAACATGGGGCCAAAGGTGTAGTAGCGCGTGGCGCGGCCCTGCTCGATGCCCCCGGCCTCAATGGCCGCGCGCAGCACCCCGGCCGTGGCCTCGGGCCGGAGCGTGAGCGAACGCTCGCCGCGGTCAACGAAGGTGTACATCTCCTTGCCCACCACGTCGGTGTCCTCGCCGATGCCCTTGGCAAAGAGCTCGGTGCGCTCCAGCACAGGGGTGCGCAGCTCGCCGAAGCCGAAGCGGGAGAAGACCTCCCGGGCCGTGGCTTCCATGTGCGTGAAGCATCTCGCGTCCTCGGGGAACAGGTCGGCAAAGCCTTTGATTTTCTGGATGGCGCTCATGGAGTCCGTTTTGTTGGTTGTGGTTCCGAAAGGCGGGGAATATACCTTCCGGGAACAGCATTGTCAAAACCACGCATCTGCGCGAAACATTTGGAGGAACCCATGCCTTACGTGAACATCAAGATCACCCGTGACGGAGCCACGGCCGAGCAGAAGGCCACGCTCATCCGGGGCGTGACCGAACTGTTGCAGGTCGTGCTGGACAAGAACCCGGCCACCACCGTGGTTGTCATCGACGAGGTGGACACGGACAACTGGGGCATCGGCGGCGAGAGCGTGACGGAAAGAAGGAAGGCGGGGAGGTAGGCGGGGGCTCGCGCCGCGTTCCTTGCGGGCGCTCCCAGGAACCAGCATGGCGGCCCGAAAGATCGCGCGGCATGGCATGAATGTGTGGGCTGGGCGGCAGGGGCGGATACGAAGAATTTTTCCGTGCGGACTATGCTGCGCGCCGGGCAGGAATTATATATGTGGCAAGGGTCAGCCAGCGTCTTGTCGCACACGCACAACAAGGAGCACGGCCATGACGGACAACCACGAGCCCACCCTTGAGCACGCCCACGAGCACGCCCATGAGCACACGCACGAACACGACCACAGCCACGCGCATCCGGGCCAGGGGGCGCATTCGCACCCGCACAGCCACGCGCACAGCCACGCGCACAGCCACAAGCATCTGCACGAGCACCAGCACCTGCGCCAGCACGAGGGCGTGGAGCTTGAGCACGCGCATGAGCAGATGCCGGAATTCGCCCAGCACGACCACGCACACCCTGGGCATGAGGCGGAAGCGCACGAGCACTAGGCGCGCGGGCATGGTGCAGGGGACGGGAACGCGCGGACAGTCGTCGGCGGTCTACTCGCCCTTCAGCACGCGCACCTCGCGTTGCGGGAAGGGGATGGACACGCCGTTGGCGTTGAAGGCGTCCCAGATGGCCAGGAGCACGTCGCCGCGCACGTTGCCGATGCCATCTTGCGGGTCCTCGATCCAGAAGCCCACGGCGAGGTTGACGCAGGAATCGCCGAAGCTGGTGAGCATGGCGCGCGGCGCGGGCTCGGCCACCACGCGCGGGGTCTTGGCCGCGGCCTCTTCCATCAGCCGCATGGCTTGGCGCGGGTCGGCATTGTAAGCCACGCCGACCTCGGCCCGCACCAGCAGGTGCGAGTCGCTGTAGCTCAGGTTGATGACCTCGTTGCCGATGAGGCTCTCGTTGGGGATGAGGTAGGCCTTGCCGTCCAGGGTCTCCACCGCGGTGTAGCGCGCGTTGATCTGGGCGATGCGCCCCTGCACCCCGCCCATCTCGATGACGTCGCCGGGCTTGAGCGACTTGTCCAGCAGCAGGATGACCCCGGACACGAGGTTCGAGAAAATCTTCTGCAGGCCGAAGCCCACGCCCACGCCCACCGCGCCGCTAAACACCGTCAGGCTGGTCAGGTCCACGCCCACGGTGGACAGGGTGATGGTGATGGCCAGGGCATAGAGCACGAAGCTGGCGCCCTTGGCGAAGAGCACCTGGGCCGAGGGCGAGAGGCCCTGGGCCTTTTGCAGCTTGTCGTCGGTCATGCTGGCGAGCATGCGCGCGGCCTGCATGAGCACCGCGAAGAGCGCCGCCCCCTTCAGGATGAGCAGCAGCGACACGTGGGAGCGGCCCATGGAGAAGCCCAGGTCGTCCAGGAACTCCAGGGCCTGCTTCTCTACGCCCAGCGCGTGCAGCAGGGCCATGATCCAGACGACCCAGGCCACCAGGCGGCCCAGGAAGCGGTTCTTGATGAGCGTGCCCGCGACGTGCGCCACCACCCAGGCCAGGGCGATGGACGTGGCGATGGACAGCACCTGGTGCGGCGCGTGGAAGTGCCTGGCGACGGCGTCGGCCAGGAGCAGCAGCGCGCCGGTCGTTCCGGACCAGGCGCAGTGCCTGAGCTCGCGCAGCATGGGCGCGATGCGCGCAT
>MGTN01000035.1:11529-13281 GCA_001799475.1 Desulfovibrionales bacterium GWA2_65_9
AAGACTATTTCAGCCATGCCTCAGATACCTCTGCTGTTTGGTTCAGCGCGGAAACATCCAGGGCGAGCCCAGGGCGAGATCCGCCCAGGCTCCCAGGAACACGAACACCGCGATGACCCCGTTCAGGGTGAAAAAGGCCACGTTGACCTTGGACAGGTCGCCGGGCTTGATGAGCTTGTGCTCCCAGACCAGGATGCCGCCCACCAGGAGCGAGACCACCGAGTAGACCAGGCCCAGGCCCGCGTACCAGCCGGCCATGGGGAAGAGCAGCGCGGCGGCGGCGTGGGTCCAGGAGGAGGCGAACAGCGCGCGCGGCACGCCCTGGCTGGCCGGCAGGGAGAACAGGCCCTGGCTTTTGTCAAACTCCTCGTCCTGGCAGGCGTAGAGGATGTCGAACCCGGCCACCCAGAAGGTCACGGCAAAGAAGAGCAGCACGGCGGAGTAGCCCAGGTGCGTAGGCTGCACGGCCAGCCACCCGGCCACCGGCGCCAGGCCCAGCACGCTGCCCAGCACCAAATGGCACAGCGGTGTGAAGCGCTTGGTGTGGCTGTAGAAAGCGCTTAAGCCCAGGGCCAGGGGCGAGAGCAGCAGGCAGGTGGTGTTCAGCGCCGCGCAGGCCGTGGTGAAGATGAGCATGCAGACGAAGATGAAGCGCTTGGTGAAGACCACGGACAGCTCGCCGGTGACGAGCGGCCGGTTCTGCGTGCGCGGGTTTTTGCTGTCGATGTCCACGTCGGCCAGGCGGTTGTAGGCCATGGCAAAGGAGCGCACGGCGACCATGGCGATGGTCAGCGGCACCAGCACCTCCCAGCCAGGCATGGTCCACTGGGCCTCGCCAGTGGCGGAAGATACGGTACGCGCGGCCATAAAGGCCCCGGTATAGGCAAAGGGCAGGGCGAACACGGAGTGCTCGATCTTGATCATGCGAAACGTCGCCAGGGTGTTGCGCAGCAGGCTCACGGGAAATCCTTCGTTAGTATTCGTTGACGAGCACGGCCCCGCCGAAGAGCAGGACCACGCCGACCAGGCGCTGCCAGGAGACCTCACGCACGGCGAAGCCGATGGCCCCGTGGTGGTCCAGGAGCACCGAGGCCACGAGCTGCCCGGCGATAATCCAGGCCATGAGGCCCGTGGCCCCCAGCTTGAAGGCCAGGATGACGCTGACGGCCACGAAGAACGCGCCCATGGCCCCGCCGAGCCAGGTCCACCAGGGGGCCTGTGCGGCCACGGCCAGGCTGGGCAGGGGCACGCGCGTGGCCAGGATGATCAGCGCGAGGGACACGGTGCCCACACCGAAGCTGACCAGGGCGGCCACCAGCGGGTCGCCCAAAAACTCGCGCAGGCGCGCGTTGATGCCAGCCTGCACGGGCATGAGCGCCCCTGCCAGGAGCGCGGTGAGCATGATCATGGGCCGCATGGGTTCTCCTCCACTCTCAGCACTGCACGTTTTGGGCGTCAACTCTGGGCCAAATTTCCGGGCCAATTTTCCAAACGTTTGGCCCTGGCTCTCAGGGCCGGGCCGGGCTTGACGCAGGGCCAGCAGGGGGAACGGGCACGCGTCCGCCGAGGCGCTCCGGGCCGGGTTCCGTAGCGGGCGGGTTCTGGGCTGGCGTGCGTCCGGCCAGGCGTTCGGGCACGGGGTCCGGCTGGTCCTGGGCATTGGCGGCGCCGTTCGGTCCGGCACCTGTTGTTCCGGCACCTGGCGTCCCTGCGCCGTTCGTCCCGGCGGGGCCGTCGGGCGCGGAGCCCTGC
>MGTN01000035.1:13372-14939 GCA_001799475.1 Desulfovibrionales bacterium GWA2_65_9
GGCTTGTTGAAGTAGTGGCGCGCGGCGGCCTCGATGCCGAAGATGCCGTCGCCCCACTCGGCCACGTTGACGTAGAGCTCCAGGATGCGGCGCTTGGAGAGCGCGCGCTCCAGCCGCCAGGTCAGGATGGCCTCCTTGAACTTGCGCGTCAGACTCTTCTCCGGCGACAAAAACAGGTTCTTGGTCAGCTGCTGGCTGATGGTGCTGGCCCCGGCCTTGAAGCGCCCGGCCTTCATGTTCTTCTCCAGGGCCTGCTCCAAGGCCTCCTAGTCAAAGCCCTCGTGCTGGTAGAACTTGTCGTCCTCGCCGATGAGCACGGCCTTGAGCAGTGCGGGCGAAACCTGGGAGATGGGCACAAAGCGCTTGGTGATGCGCTTCTTCAGGCCCTTCTCGGCCCACTGCTCCTCGCGCCAGAGCATGAACGCGGTCTTGTCCGGGTTCTTCGTGGCGTACTCGCCCACGTCGGGGGAGACGAAATAAAAGGCCACAAAGGCCACGGCCCCGATGAGGGCGAGGAACACGAGCCTCTTGATCAGCTTGCGCACCGGAACTCCTTGGTTGGCATGGTCAAGCCTGTTTGCTTTACCCGGAAACCGGGCGGGCGTCCATCGCTCCCGTGGGCACCGGGCCGGGCTGGCCTGGGGCTGCGGCTTACAGGAACAAGGGCGCGGCGTAGGCGGCGCAGGTGGCGGCGAAGAACGCGGACAGGACCAGGGAGCGCGGGTCCAGCGCACGGAAGTGGCTGCACTGCAAGCCCAGGCGCAGCAGCCAGAACCCTGCCAGCCCCGCGCACAGGGCCCGGCCCAGGGGCGTGGCGAACAACTCGTCGGTGAAGGCCAGGGACAGCCAGCCCAGGACCAGGAACTGGAAGGCCAGGCAGAGGTTCAAGACGCGCAGGATGCCCTGGTTGACGCGGTCAAGGGAGACCAGGGCTGTGTTCCAGCGGAACAGGCGCGGAAAGGCCAGATGGAAGGCGGCCCAGAGCAGGTGCAGGGCTCCCCCGGCCAGGAGGGCGGTGCGCGAGTCGATCATCATGGCCGCGAATACGTCCTGCCTGGGCCAGGGTCAAGGCATCAGCGCTGCTTCGAGAGCCAGCCCTTGCGCCGGAAGAACAGCACCATGCCCGTCACCGAGCAGGCCATGACCCCGAGCACCACGTAGTAGCCGTACGCTGTCTCCAGCTCCGGCATGTGCCGGAAGTTCATGCCGTAGAGCGAGGCCAGAAAGCTCAAGGGGATGAAGATGGTGGAGATCATGGTCAGCACCTTCATGGTCTCGTTGAGCTTCAGGCTGACGTTGGAGAGGTACAGGTCGAGCATGCCGGAGAGCATGTCGCGGAAGGTCTCCACCGTGTCCATGACCTGGATGGTGTGGTCGTACAGGTCGCGCAGGTAGACGAGGGTGGTGTCCTTGATGAGGGGCGTGCCGCCCTTGTCCAGCCGGGCCAGCACCTCGCGCAGGGGCCAGATGAACCGGCGCAGGAACAGGGCCTCGCGCCGCAGGCCGTGGATGGTCTCCAGCTCGTCGGGCGTGGGGGATTCCAGGAGCGCCTCCTCGACCTCCTCGA
>MGTN01000036.1:0-799 GCA_001799475.1 Desulfovibrionales bacterium GWA2_65_9
CTGTTGGCTGGGCTTGGGAGGGGGGATGCTTCTGGAGGCTGGGCGGGGTGCGGGGGAGGCCGAAGCCTCCCCCGGTTCTCTTTCTACTTCCAGACCTGCATGAAGCCCTTGCTGTCCCCGCCAGCGTCGATGTGCCGGATCAGCGCGCTGCCGAACACGGCCGCGTCCACCAGGCCGTCCAGGGCCTTGAGCTGGTCCGGGTGCTTGAGCCCGAAGCCCAGGGCCACGGGGATGTCGAAGGCGGCCTTGGCCGCGGCCAGGCCCGTGCGGATGGTCTCGGGCAGGCCGGTGTCAAAGGACGACTGCACGCCCGTGGTGCCCAGCACGGACACGAAGTACACGAAGCCCTTGCCCTCGCGGGCGTAGAGCGCCATGCGCTCGGGCGTGGTGTTCAGGCCCACCAGGGGAATGAGCACCAGGCCCTGCGGGTCGAAGGCCGCGCGGATGGGGCCGTATTCCTCAAAAGGCACGTCGGCCAGGATGATGCCGTGCACACCGGCCGAGGACGCGTCCAGGGCGAAGCGCGCAAGTCCGTATTGCAGCACCGGGTTCAGGTAGCCCATGAGCACCAGCCCGGCCTGGTAGCGGCCCTTGCGCGCGGCCAGCTCGCCCAATATCCAGGCGAGGTTCACGCCCGCGTCCAGGCACTTGAGCGAGGCGTGCTCGACCACGGGACCGTCGGCCACGGGGTCGGAGAAGGGCATGCCGATCTCGATGATGTCGGCCCCGGCCGCGTCCAGCTGGTCGATCTCGTCCCAGAAGCGGGCCTTGTCCGGGTAGCCTGCGGGCAGGAAGGGGA
>MGTN01000036.1:854-9767 GCA_001799475.1 Desulfovibrionales bacterium GWA2_65_9
GCCCAGGGCGTGGGAGCTTTCCAGCGCGGGCATGATGCCCTCCTGCCGCGACAGGGTCACAAAGGCGTCCAGCGCCACATCGTCGGTGACGGACACGTACCTGGCCCGGCCCGAGGCCTGGTAGGCCGCGTGCTCCGGACCCACGCCGGGATAGTCCAGCCCGGGCGCGATGGAATGCGAGGGCAGGATCTGGCCTTCCACGGTCTGGATGAGCTGGGTGTGCATGCCGTGCAGCACGCCGGGCGAACCCTGCTTGGACAGGGGCGCGGAGTGCCAGTCGCCGGGCTTGCCTGAGCCCGCGGCCTCCACGCCGATGAGCGCGACCTGGGCATCGGGCACGAACTCGTGGAAGGCGCCGATGGCGTTGCTGCCGCCGCCCACGCAGGCGACCACGTAGTCGGGCAGCGCGTCCGCCTGGGCCAGCATCTGCGCGCGGGCCTCACGGCTGATGCAGGACTGCAGCTCGCGCACGAGCAGCGGGAAGGGGTGCGGCCCGGCAGCGGTGCCGAAGCAGTAGTGCGTGGTCTCCTGTTCGGCGATCCAGGCGCGCAGGGCGGCGTTGATGGCGTCCTTCAGGGTTTTGGTTCCGGATTCCACGGGCACCACCGTAGCCCCGAAGAGCTTCATGCGGCGCACGTTGAGGCTCTGGCGCTCGACGTCGGTTGCGCCCATGTAGATGACGCACTCGAGCCCGAAGCGCGCGGCGGCCAGCGCCGTGGCCACGCCGTGCTGGCCTGCGCCGGTCTCAGCGAGCAGGCGCGTCTTGCCGAGCTTCTTGGTCAGGAGCGCCTGGCCGATGGTGTTGTTGACCTTGTGCGCGCCGCCGTGGGCCAGGTCCTCGCGCTTGAGCCAGAGTTTGATGCCCAGGTCGCGGGACAGGTTCGGGCAGAAGGTCAGCGCCGTGGGCCGGCCCACGAAGTGGGTCAGCTCACTGGCCAGCTCGTCCTGGAACTCCTTGGAGGGCAGGATGCGCGCCATGGCCTCCTCCAGCTCCAGGAGCGGGGGCATGAGCAGCTCGGGCACGAACTGCCCGCCGAAATCGCCGAAATAGCCTTTCTTCACGGGGTCACCCCTTGCGTTTGGGCCGCGCGGGCCGCCTTGATTGCAGCAAAGGCCGCGCGCAGCAGTTGTTCGTCCTTGAGGCCGGGCGCGGCTTCCACGCCCGAGTTGAGGTCCAGGCCTGACGGTGTAAACCGGGAAAGCAGGTCCGGGATGGTGTCCGGGCTGAGCCCCCCGGCCAGCAGCCAGGGGCGCGGGAACTTGGCCTGGGCCAGGATCTCCGCGGCCTTGCTCCCGCTCGCAGAACCGTCCCCAGAGCCGATATGAGAACCGATCACCCGGCCATGCCCGCCGCCGCCCGAGCCCGCGTCCACGAGCATGTGGCCGCAGTAGGGGGCGTAGCGGTCCAGCTCGGCCTGGAAGGCCTCCAGGCTCGCGGCCTTTTCCGGCCAGAAGACCTTGATGATGCGTCCCGGCCCCATGCGTTCCGCCAGCACGGCGCAGAAGGACTCGGTCTGGCCGCCATGGAGCTGCGCCAGGTCCAGCCGCCCGGCGGCCATGATGCCGAGCGCCTCCATGGGCTTCTGGTCCAGGAACACGCCGACCTTGCGCACCCCGGGCAAGTGCAGGCGCGCGGGGAATTCCGGCGTGGTGTTGCGCGGGCTGCCCGGATGGAAGATGAAGCCCAGCAGGTCTGCGCCAAGCTCGGCGCAGAGCAGGGCGTCCTGCTCGCGGGTCATGCCGCAGACCTTGACCAGCAATGCATTCATGAAGTCGCGCTCTCTTTTTCGTGTCGGGTTTTGGCCACATTGGCGAGTTTGCCCAGCGCCGCGCCGGGGTCGCTCTGGCACATGAGCGAGGTGCCGATGAGCACGGCGTCAAAACCCAGGTCGGCCATCTCCACCAGCTGTTCCGGCGTGTCCAGGCCCGAGGCGCTGATCCACAGCTCACCCGCCTGCTTGTGCCGGGCCAGCCGTCGCGAGGTGCCGAGATCCGTGGTCAGCTTGTCCAGGTCGCGGTTGTTGACCTGGATGATCTCGGCCCCTGCCTCCCGCGCGACCACCAGGTCGGCCTCGTCGAAGACCTCGCACACGGCCTCCAGGCCGAACTGGCGGCAGGCGTCGAGCATCTCGCGCACCTCGGCGGCGCCCTTGAACATGCGCATGATGAGCAAAAGCGCCGAGGCACGCGTGGCGGCGGTTTCGACGACCTGCAGCGGGTCGAGCAGGAAGTCCTTGCGCAGCATGGGCCGCCCGGCAAAGGCCATGTCCGAGAGGAAGCGCAGGTCGCCCTGGAAGTGCGCGGCCTCGGTGAGCACGGAGAAGGCAGCGGCCCCGCCTGCGGCGTACATGCGGGCCACGTCGGCGGGCGAGAGCTTCAGGTTGATGACCCCGCGCGAGGGCGAGGCGCGCTTGTACTCGGCGATGACCGCCGGGGCTCCGGCCCTGCGCAGGGCCTCGGAGAAGCCCGGCCGAAGCCCTGGCCAGGGCGACGGCAATTGTCCGTCCCCGGCCAGCTTGTGCAGCCGGGCGATGCCAGCCTGCTGCGCGGCCCGGAAGCGGTCGAGCATGCTCTGCGCCCTATCCGTTGACATTGGCGAACCTCTTTGCCGCGCCGTCGGCCACGGCCTCACGCGCCTCGCGCATGCAGTCGGCCAGGGCCTTGCCGCTGACGAGGTGCAGGGCCGCGCCCAGGTTGAGCGCGGTCATGTCCTGCATGGCTTTGCCCGCCTTGCCCGTGAGCACGTCCCGGATGGCCGTGAGCGCCGCGGCCTTGTCAGCCACGCGCACCTCGTCCGGGTCGTGGACGGGTATGCCGAACTCGCGCGGGTCCAGGTGGAACGGCGTGACCTTGCCCCGGTCCAGGGCAAAGCCCACGGCCGGGCCAAAGGGCGTCAGCTCGTCAAATCCTCCAGGCCCTCCGGGGCCGCCCGTCTCCTGGCCGCTGCCGTCAAATCCGACGATTCCGTGGATGACCAGGGCGGTCAGGTCCGGCGCGGTGAGGGCCAGGGTCTCGGCCATGAGCTTCAGCGCGTATGGCTGGCCCACGCCCAGGAGCTGGTGCGAGGGCAGGGCCGGGTTCAGGAGCGGGCCCATGAGGTTGAACAGGGTGCGCACGCCGAGCTCCCGGCGCACGGGCGCGATGTGCGCAAAGGCCGGGTGGTAGTTCGGCGCGAAGAGGAACACGAAGCCCTGGCGCGCCAGCTCGCCCGCCACCTCGTCCGGGCCGGTGTCGAGCCGGATGCCCAGGCCTTCCAGGGCGTCGGCGCTGCCGCTGGACGAGGACACGGCGCGGTTGCCGTGCTTGACCACCCGGTGGCCCAGGGCCGCCAGGTACAGCGCTACCGCCGTGGAGCAGTTGAAGCTGTTCGAGAGGTCGCCGCCGGTGCCCACGATGTCGATGATGGGCCGGTCTGTGGGCAGGCCGGTGACCAGCCGGGCGCGCTCCAGGCCCGCGCGGGCGGCAGCGGCCACCTCGAGCGCGGTCTCGCCCTTGGCCCGCAGGCCCATGAGCAGGGCTCCGGCCTGGGCCGGGGAGAGCTCGCCCTCGAAGAGTTCGCCGAAAGCGTAGGCCGCCTGCTTCGGGGTCAGGTCGACGCCGTTGCCGAGGGTGTCCAGGATGTCGCGCATGGAGTAGCTCATCTCATCCTCCCGGCCCTAGGCGGCCTGCTTGTTGTGTTTGAGGAAGTTGGCCAGAAGCTTCGGCCCGTCCGGGGTCAGGATGGACTCCGGGTGGAACTGCACGCCGCTCCAGGGGCGGTCGGTGTAGCACATGCCCATGACCTCGCCCTCGGCGGTTCTGGCCGTCACGCGCAGCTTTTCCGGGGCCTCATGGGCCAGGACCAGCAGCGAATGGTAGCGGCAGACCTCAAAGGGATTGTCCAGGCCCTCGAAGACATCCGTGCCGTCGTGCAGCACGGGCGAGGTCTTGCCGTGCATGATGCGTTCGGCCCGGACCACGGATGCCCCGGCGAAGTGGCCCAGGGTCTGGTGGCCCAGGCAGACGCCCAGCGTCGGCACGGCCATGCCGGTCTTTTCCAGCAGGGCCAGGAACCGCAAGCAGTTGCCGGCGTTCTCCGGGCGGCTGGGGCCAGGCGACAGGCACACGCGGTCGAGGCCGGCCACAAAGCTTGCGTCGAGCAGTTCCGGGCGGTCGTTGCGCAGCACCACGGGATTTGCCCCGAGCTGCTGGAAGGCCTGCACCAGATTGAAGGTGAAGGAGTCGAAGTTATCGATCAGCAAAAACATCGCCAACCCCCTTGGAGGACAGAATCTCGCGGATGATGCGGGCCTTGTTGTGGCATTCCTGCCATTCCTTTTCCGGCTCGGAGTCGTAGACCAGCCCGGCCCCGGCCTGCCAGGAGCACACGCCATCGCGCATCCACATGCTGCGGATGGTGATGCCTGTGCCCAGGTGCACCGGGCCCTGGCCCAGGCCCAGCCAGCCCATGGCTCCGGCGTACGGGCCGCGGTCGATCTGCTCCATTTTGGCGATGGTCTCCATGGCCCAGATCTTGGGCGCGCCGGCCACGGTGCCGGCCGGGAAGGTGGCCTGGAGCACGTCAAAGGCGTCCAGGTCCGCACGCAGGTCGGCCTCCACGTAGCTGGTCAGGTGCATGACATGGGAGAAGCGCTCCACGCACATGAACTTGGCCACCTCCACGCTGCCGGGCGTGGCGATGCGGCCCAGGTCGTTGCGGCCCAGATCCACCAGCATGACGTGCTCGGCGCGTTCCTTGGGGTCGGCCAAAAGCTCGCGCTCCAGGGCCATGTCCTGGGCCTCGGTCTCGCCGCGCGGGCGGGTTCCGGCGATGGGCCGCACTTCCAGCCTGCCCGCGTCGCACTTGACCAGCATTTCCGGCGAGCTGCCGAGCAGGGTCTCGTCCTCAAAGCGCATGTAGAACATGAACGGCGAGGGGTTGGCCTGGCGCAGGCGGCGGTACACGCCGAACGGCTGGCCGGCGAACGGCGTTTCGAAGCGCACCGAGAGCACCAGTTGGATGCCCTCGCCATCGGTGATGAGCTCCTTGGCCCTCCGCACCCCGGCCATGAACGCTTCCTTGCCCGGCCGGAACGTGGGTTCCTTGGTCTCCAGGGCAAAGGACCCGGCGTCGCCCGGATCGGCGAATTTGGGTCCGTCGTTCTCGTCCAGCGACAGGTAGCAGCAGCGGTGGCGCAGGTGGTCGAAGAGCACCACCTGGCCGGGCAGCACCAGGCGCGTCTCGGCCTTGCCTGGCGGCAGGGCGGACTCAAGCTTGGGCTCCAGCATGCCGCCGATGCCATAGCCCAGGTAGCCGTACAGGGCGCGGGTGAGGGCGGGCAGCGGCTCGCGTTCGGCGGGCTGGTCGATCTCGATGGCGCGCAAGAGCTTGCGCACGCCCTGCATGTAGTCCAGGCCGTCCAGGGCCTGAAGCTCCTTCAACCGCTCGTCGCGGATGTCGAGCTTGAGCTTGCCGTCCTGCTGCTCGGCCAGAAGCCGGAAGTCCCAGGCGATGAGGCTGTAGCGGCCAAGGCGGCCGTCGACCTCGGCGCTTTCGAGCAGGATGCCGGGAGCGGTGCCCACCAGGCCCAGGTACAGGCTGATGGGCGTCTGCACGTCGGCCGGGAGCCATTTCCCGTAGTGCTTCAGGCGAATATCCATTGTTCCCTCCGTGTCATGAAAAATGCCGGCATGTCGTGAAAAAAAGCCGCGACCCTGTGCGGGACGCGGCATACACTTCGTCAAACTTCGCCCCTGGGCGAAAGCCGCGTCCCTATGCCTTGTCGCGCCACCACCAGGAGGCCCTGGCGGAGAGCAGGTCCAGATCGCCCCCGGCGGCGATGTCCAGGTAGGCCGTGAAGTGGCGCACGGTCTCCTGCAGGAAGGGGTTGTCCTCACTGATGAGCTGGAATAGTTCGCGGTCCTGGGTGAGCATCTTGCGCGCGGCCTCGAGCCTGCGCTCAAAGGATGGCGTGAGGTACTTCTCGATGCCCGGCGTCTGGCGCGCGGCGGCCAGGTAGGCCACGGTGGTGATGAAATTGAGCCCCTGCACGGTGGCCATGGCCCGGTCGTGCTCCTCGGCCGTGCTGGCAAAGGGCGAAAACCCGGCCCGGGCGAAGAGCCGCGCCACGGCCCCAGCGGCGTCAGCGCC
Source organism: Desulfovibrionales bacterium GWA2_65_9 (assembly GCA_001799475.1). GTDB lineage: Bacteria > Desulfobacterota > Desulfovibrionia > Desulfovibrionales > Desulfovibrionaceae > Humidesulfovibrio. Next base: position 6,985 of record MGTN01000036.1, read on the forward strand.
GAGCAGCTCACGGCCTGGGGTGATGGCCACGCGCGGCTCGAAGCCCTCGGGGATCACCGGGCCGAAGAGCGGGTGCGTGCCGACCACAGGCCCCTTGTAGGCGCTCAGCATCAGGGCCAGCGGGTGCACCTTCACGGAGCAGACATCGGCCAGGATGCTTTCCGGCTCCATGAACGGGGCCACGGTCCCGGCCACGGCGCGCATGGCCGTCACCGGCACGGACAGGAGCACCAGCTCGGCCCCGGCCAGGGCGCTGGCGATGGCCTCGCCCGTGCCGTCCGGGTCGTAGGGCCGGTCGAGGGTGGCCACGGCGACGCCAGCCTTGTGGAAGGCGCGCACAAAGAGCGCCCCCATCTGGCCCCGCGCGCCCACGATGGCGACCCGCGTGATGTCCTGCCCAGGCTTCATGCCGGCTCCTAGGCCTTTGCCGCAGCCGCGAGCACGGCCGCAAAGCGCTCCCAGAACTCCGGGAAGCTCTTGGCCACGCAGCCGGGGTTGTCGAACTGCGTGTCGATGCCGCCCAGGCCGAAGAGCGCCGGACCCATGACCATGCGGTGGTCCCCGCGCGAGTCGAAGAGGATGCGCTGACCCACGGGCAGCGGGGCCGGGGTGATGGTCAGCGTGTCATCGGTCATGGCAGCAAAGCAGCCGGTCTTGGCGATCTCCGCGGCCAGGGTCTCCAGGCGGTCGCACTCCTTGATGCGCAGGTGCGCCACGTTGCGGATGGTGGTCTGGCCCTTGGCGAAGCAGGCGGCCACGGCCACGGTGGGCACCAGGTCCGGGCAGGCGCCCATGTCCACGTCTATGCCACGGAGGGTGCCGCGCAACTGGCCGCTGGCCGGTGCGAGCACGGTGACCTCGTCGCCGCCCTCCTTGCCGCCCTCCTTGCTGTGGGAACCGCTGGTCCAGGCGATGCGCGCGCCCATGCGCGCCAAAATGTCCAGGATGGCGCGGTCGCCCTGGAGGGAGTCGCGCGAGAGGCCGCGCACCGTGACCGGGTGCGTGCCCACGGCCCCGGCGGCCAGGAAGTAGGAGGCGTTGCTCCAGTCGCCCTCCACGCACAGGGCGCGGGCCTGATACTCGCCCGGAGCAATGATGAAGCGCAGCTTCCCGGGCTCGGCGCGGGTGACGCTCTCGTGCTCCACGGCCTTGAACTGGCCGTCTTGCAGCGTCTGCACCTCAACCTGCACGCCAAAGTCGCGCATGGTCTGCAGCGTCAGGGACACGTACGGCCAGCTCACGGCCTTGGTGCCGGAGACGGCGATGGTCATGGCGCTCTTGGCCAGGGGCGCGGCCAAAAGGATGCCGGACAGGTACTGGCTGCTCTCCTCCAGGCGCACGTCGATCTCGCCGCCGGGCAGGCCGGTGGTCTCGATGGTCACCGGCGGGTAGCCGGGCTTGTTCTCCCAAACGAAGCGCACGCCCTGGGATTCCAGCGCCCGCGCGGGCTCGCCCAGGGGCCGCTCGTGCATGCGGGGCGCGCCGTGGATGCGGAAGCGTCCGCGTCCGCTCGTGACGACCCCGGCCAGCAGGCGGCAGGTGGTGCCGGACTCTCCGACATTGAGATCGGCCACGCCGGCCCCGCTTTCCGGGCCGTGGCGCATGCCCTGGACCAGATACTCGCCCCCATTGAGGCGGGCGAAGCGCGCGCCGCAGGCCGTGAGACAGCCCATGGTGTGCGTGGTGTCCTGGCTCTCCAGCACGCCGCTGAGGCGGGACTCTCCGGGGGCCAGGGCCGCGCCGATGAGGGCGCGGTGGGACATGGACTTGGAGGCCGGGGCCTGGACCAGGATGTGGGCGGAGGTGGCGCTCATGAGCGGCCTCCGGCGTCCAGGTGCGGGCCGGTGGGGTAGGAACCCAGGATGCGCAGGGTGTGGCAGCGCCCGCGCAGGGACGCCAGGAAACTCTCGTACTCCACGTGCGAGAGGTCGCATTCCAGGTCGGCGAAGAACACGTACTTCCACTTTTCGCCGCGCAGCGGGCGGCTCTCCAGCTTGGTCAGGTTGATGGCCCGGCCCGCAAACGAGTCCAGCACCTCGGCCAGGGCGCCGGGCTTGTCCGGCACGGTGAAGAGGATGGAGGTCTTGTCGCGTGATTTCTCGGTGCCGGGCCGGGGGCCGATGACCAAAAAACGCGTCCAGTTGTCGGGCAGATCCTCGATGTGCGCGGCCAGGATGTTCAGGCCGTAGCGGTCGGCCAGGCGGATGTGGCCCACGGTGGCCACCGTTGGCCCAAGCTTGGCCGCGATCTCCGCCGCCGCCGCCGTGCTGCTCTCGGGCACCAGGGAGCGGCCGGGCATGTTGTTCCTGAGCCACCCGGAGCACTGGTCCAGCGGCTGCGGGTGCGAGTGGATCTCCTTGACCTCGGACGGGGAGGCGGCCTTGCCCATGAGGAAGTGCGTGATGCGGCTGAAGAGCTCGGCGTGGATGTGCACCGGGAAGAGCATGAACAGGTCCACCACCTGGCCCACCGTGCCCTGGAGCGAGTTCTCCAGCGGGATGACGCCAAGCTCGGCCTCGCCGTCGGCCACGGCGCGGAAGATCTCCTCGAAGCCCGCCTTGGGCGTCAGCTCCGCGCTGCGGCCCATGTACTCCAGGCCCGCGAAGTAGCTGAAGGTGCCCTCCGGTCCCAGATAGACCACCCTCTCCGGTCTTTGCAGTCGGCGGGAGCTGGACATGATCTCCCGATAGATGGCCTGCAGGTGGCTCTCCGGCAGGGGGCCGGGGTTGTTCTTGGCCAGGCGTTCCATGACCTCCTTCTCGCGGAAGGGCTTGAACACCGTG